>SVHF01000032.1 GCA_015055975.1 Clostridiales bacterium
TTAACAACAAGTTGTTAAGGATTTCGTAAACTGCAAAAAAATAGAGCTGCTAAGAATTTATTTCTTAACAGCCCCTTCTTTTATAATTCGTGACTTAATTATAGAGATCTTAAAACCTTATTTACAAGACCCATATCGCACTTGCCAGCAAAGTTTGTTTTAAAGTGCTTCATAACATTAGGAATTGTCTTGTCGTCAAGCTTTAAAATTTCAGCTTTGATTTCATCTTCGCTCATTAGTTTTGGAAGATATTTTTGAACGGTAGCTATTTGAACATCTAAAGATGCTACGCTATCTGGTCTATTAGCTTTAATAAAGCCTTCTTTTTCTTCGATTAATTCCTTTTCGCACTTTTGAAGAATTGATACAACATCTGCATCGTTGATTTCTTCGCCTTTTGCACGCTTATCGATGCTTGCAAGTAAAATCTTGTTAACGATTAAATCAAGGGCGTTTATGGCGTCCTTGTTTCTATCTTTCATTGCTTGAATCTTTTCTTTTTTAAAGAAATTGATATCCATTTTTATGCCTCCGTTTAATAACGATTTTCTTCTAAATTAATTCCAAGTAAAACGTCTGCTGAAACTTGAAGAGTATTGCAGATGTCATATAAGCTTTGAAGTGATGGTTCAGCGCTGCCATTTTCATAGTGAGAAATGGTTCTTTGTGATAAACCTAAAAAACTAGCAAGCTCTGCTTGTGACATACGTTTTTCTTTACGATATTTTCTAAGATTGGTTGCAAAATCCATAATTTACCTCAAAATGTTCTCTCGTTGTTTACCTTATTAAAAATATTATCATTTAGGTATTTGCAAGTCAATACAAAATAGCCACTAATTGTCCAAAATTTTACAATTATTTTTGTCAAAATTAAGGTTATGCGCGAGCGAGAATTTAAAATATTAAATATAAGTTGCGCGCTTTATTGATATTTAAAGGTATGTTTGATATTATTATACTTGTATAAATTGCTAAAATAGAGGAATTGCTATGAAAAACACTTTTAAAATTCTATTGGTTATGATCATGCTTTTAGCCGTAGTGTTTACTTTATGGGCATGTAATGATGATGAAGAAGTATTAACATCATTACCAACTCCTGTAAATCTAGGCGCAAGTGGATCAACAATTAGCTGGAGTGCAGTAGATAATGCATCTTCTTACGAGCTTATTGTGTCTAATGGAGAACCAATAACAACAACTAACACATATTACAACTTGGATATTTCTGAAATCGGAACTTATCTAATTAAAGTAAGAGCCTTAGGAACAAATTCTGCAGGCGAAAAGATTTATAGTGACTATGCAGAATATACTTTCGTAAAGTCTAAAAAGCTTGCAACTCCTGTTGTTAACGTTGATGGAAAGACTGTTACCTGGGCAGCAGTTGAAAACGCTCAATCTTATAGCGTAAAAGTTCTAGATGGAGATAAAAATGTTAAATATAGCAATGATAACCAAACTGAATTAACTCTTTCACTAGAAGGGGAAGAATATACTGCAGTTGGTAAATATACAATTCAAGTTAAAGCAATTCCAGAAGCATCAAAAACAGAATACGCAAACTCAGATGTAGGCGTAAATTATTATAAAGTTACACAAAAGTTATCTACACCATCTATTTCAAATGTTTCATCAACATCTATTAGATGGACATCAATTTCTGGTATTACAAGTTATCAATTAAAACTTTTCAAAGTTGATGGAGATAGCGAAACTCTAAAGGGAACATATTCAACAACTTCAAATTCATATGCATTCACATATATGGATATTGCTGATGATGGTAAATATTATTGCACAGTTAAAGCGATTGGTGATGGAGAAATCTATCTAGATAGTGATGAATCTTCAAGAGATAAAACATATGATTTATATGTTGTGCCAACAATTGATGAAGCATCATTATTATTAAACGATGGAGTTTTATCTTTCACATCTCAAAACGTAGATATGTTATCTTCATTTACTGTATCTTTAAAGACTTCAAAAGCTGATGGTTCATCTTCAATGGCTACAATAGATAAAACAATTTGGGTATCTGATGGCGATTTAACATATACATTAGCAGGCGGAGAATATGACGAACAAAGAACATATTACAATGAAATGCCAGCAGGATATGTTAAAAATACTGAAGGATATGATAGCACAAAGACATACTATACATTCGATGGAGTAACATATACTCAAGCGACAGGCTCTCATTCAGCATTTATTGAATATTTCTTAAAATATGATGATGTCTATTATGAAGCAGCTAAGGGTGCTCCAACATATACAAAGGTAGATACAACAACAGAAACATTTAATACAAGATATAACTATTTCAAGAAAACAGGCGAAAATAGTTATGAGCTTATTAAATCTAAATATGAAGAATATGGCAATTATGCTAGCTTAACGGATGAGGATGTTATCTATCTAAAAAAGACAGGCGACGAATATGTTGTTTTAGGTAAAAAGAGTGAAATCCAACCAGCAGATCAAGGTGAAACACACTATTATTCATATATGCCATTTACTTCATTTACTTTTGATGGAATTGAAGAGTTTTATAAGGCTTCATATGCTGAATTTGGAGAAAGCGATTATACAGCAAATACATTCTATATAATTACTGGTGCTAATTTCTCAACAAATATAAATGATTTATTCTATACAGATAATGGTGGAACATATATCTACAACAGATCAGATATTGCATATTATGGAAGAGTATTTACAATTACAGTTGATGCTCAAGGCATCCACAATACAGTTATTACTGGGGATTCATTGACATGTGATAAAACATATATATCTTTTAGATTCCCAAATAAAATAGATAAAACAGTTGCTTATGCAGATTCTCCATTAAAAGGCTATTTTGAAGATGAAGATGCATACACTGCATTCGTAACAGCTCACGATGGCTATTATGCAGTTGAATCAGTTGGTGATTTGCAATACATTGCAAAGGCAACATCAGAAAACTATGTATTATTGCAAGATTTAGATGCACAAGGATATCTATGGACTCCAATCCCAACGTTTAGTGGAGTTTTTGATGGTAATAACCATATGTTATCTAATTTTGTTTATGCATCAACTGCATCAAAATCTTCTGGATTATTTGAACAACTAAATGGTGCTACAATCAAGAATACTTATATTGTTAACGCTTCAAACGAAGCTGACCCATTATTAAATGTTGCAGGTATCGCAGGCCAAGTTATAAGCTATTGCAATATTGAAAATTCATATGTTAAAGCATCGTTTGATACTGCATTCTATGCAGCAGGTTTAATCGGAAATTTTGAAGATACATCTTCAAACCCAATTACTGCTAATTCAACAATTCTAAATTGCCAAACCGAAATTAGTATTAAAAATGCAGTAAGACCTTCTGGATTAGTAGCTGGTGCTAATTATAATCCAAGCTATAAATTATTTGTTAAAAACTGTATTTCAAATGGTTCAATCAAGGTTGAAGATTATTATTATTCAATTGGTTCATTTGAAGTTCTATCTAAAAATAAAATTGGGCTTGATGATAATGAAGAAATTTATGCTCAAGATGGAAGCTCATATAAGCTATTAGGCGAATTTAAAGATAGAGACAATCTTGAATTCAAAAAGGAAGATGGCTCATATTATACAGCTTATTATAAGAGATTAGTTCCAGAATATGAAAATATTTTTGCTGGTGGATTAATTGGAAATGCAGCATATGCAGAAATAAGCAATTCTAGTGCAGCTGTTGAGATAAACATTACAGCACCTCAAGCAGTTGTTTGTGCAGGTGGATTAATCGGTTATGTAGATGATTGTACAATTACATCAAGCTTTGCAGGACCAAAATATTCTAGAGACGCAGCTAAAGTTATGACACTTTTAGCAAGCGGAAGTGAAGCAGCTCCAACTACTGCTGCTGTTGGTGGATTTGCAGGATTTGTTTTAAATACAACAATTACAGATTGTTATTCAACAATCAAAGTATCTGCAAGAGATTATTTTGGCGGATTTGTTGGTGTTGCAGCAGATGATATAACATTTACAAGATGCTATGCAACAGGTGGCGTTTCTGAACAAACTGCAACTCATAAGGGATTGTTCTATGGTTATATCGGAGATGAGACTGGCGTAACATTTGACAGTGTTTATGTTTTAGATAAGAATCTTCCAGTATTACCACACGTTATGGCTGTTTCTTCTTTAAATAGCATTTATGAAGCATTCAAAACTTCAAACACAGTTGCAAAGATCGAAGGATTTAACGATCAACCATGCGAAGTTGGTGCAGTTTATGCTGAATCATATGAAGAAGAGCATAAGACTGCTGAAGACTTAAAGGCTAAAGCTTATTTAGCTTTATACAATTCTAGCGATGATAAAGTTGAAGTACTTGATATGACTTCTTCAGAAGAAGTACTAGAAATAAAGATTGGAGATAACTTATCAAAAGGAACAATGCTTTGGGTTCTTCAATTAAAGGTTGATGAAAATAGCGATGGCATTGATGATGGAACTGGCCAAAGAGTAGTTATCTTTGTAACAGTAACATAATGAACATTGTATTTATTGAATACAAAGAAGAATATGCAAACGAAGCTTTGACTATTTGGAATGAAATAGTAGAACAAGGCGATGCATTCCCGCAAGATACGGCAATGGATTTGAAAGAATCTATTGCCTTTTTCAATTCTCAATCAAAGACTGTTTTAGCTTTAGATAAAGACGAAAATAAGATTTTAGGTCTATATATCTTACACCCAAATAACGTTGGAAGATGTGGCCATATTTGCAATGCATCATATGCAGTGACAAATAAAGCGCGTGGGCTTGGTATTGGCCGTAAATTAGTGGAAGATTGCATTATAAGAGCAAAAGCTTTAGGCTTTAGAATATTACAATTTAATGCTGTTGTAGCAAATAACATCCCAGCTTTAAATCTATATAAATCATTAGGGTTTAAACAACTTGGCATAATCCCAAAAGGTTTTAAAAATAAAAATGGGGATTATGATGACATAATCCCGCATTATATCGAATTATAAATCAATTAAGAAACTTTAATTTCTCCGTCCTCAACTTCAACTGCTTTAGCATTTGTAACTTTATCAAATAGAGCAGTGATTTCATCTGATGGAGCTTCTGTTGCAAATGATACGCCGATTGCAGCGCACATACCAGCAATAAATCCTGGAATAATTTCATATAACTCTGTATTGAATAGAGCACTATGGCCACCATAGTATTCATAGTTCAATAAGAACATCCATAATACATCAACTACAAATCCGGTAACGATACCAGCTACAGCGCCCTTATAGTTCAATCTTCTCCAGAATAGAGAAAGAATGATAACTGGTCCAAATGCTGCACCGAATGCTGCCCATGCGGCTGATACAAGTGTCATGATTGTTGCTGCAGCTTTAACGATTGGTTCATCACCATATCCAAGCATAGCAATACCAAATGCGATTAAAGATATAACAACAACGATAATTCTTCCTGCCCATAGAACTTGCTTATCTGTGGCGTGCTTGTTTATTGTTGTTTTGTAAACGTCAGATGCGAATGCTGAAGATGAAGCTAGAAGTTGTGAATCTGCTGTAGACATTGAAGCAGCTAAAATAGCTGTGATAATAACACCGCCAATGAATACAGGGAATACCTTAGCTGCCATTTGTACAAAGACAGTTGAAGATGCACTAGTTAGGCTATCTCCTAAATATTTTCTTCCAACGATACCTACAACTGAAGCCATAATTAAGATTAAACCTGTCCAAGAGATACCGATGATTCTAGATTTCTTCATTTCCTTTTCTGACTTAATAGCAATATATCTTACGATAATATGTGGCATACCAAAATATCCAAGACCCCAGCCAAGACCAGTTAGGATGTTAGCAATACTTGACCAATCAAACTTTCCTGTAGATAGAAGGCTGTAATAATGATCTGGTGTAGTTCCAGGGAATACGGCGCCATCAACTTTTAACATGATTGCGGCAATGATTGGAGTAATCATTAAAGCAGCTAGCATTAACATACCTTGTAAGAAGTCTGTCCAACATACAGCATTGAAACCACCTAAGAATACATAAGCAATAATAATAACTGTAGCTATTGTCATACCAATTCTTTCATCAAGATTGAATAATGTCTTAAACAATGTTCCGCAAGCAGAGATACTAGATGCACCATATACACAATAAACAATAATAAAGATTACTGCGCATATAACTTGAAGCACTTTGCTTGAAGATAAGAATCTATTTGTTAAATATTGTGGGATAGTAATTGAATCATTTGCAAGAATAGAATATCTACGTAGTCTTGGTGCTACCAAAAACCATGCAAGAATTGTTCCAATCAAAAGACCAATTGAAATCCAAATTTGACCAATACCATATAAATAGATTGATCCAGGAAGACCCATTAATACCCAAGCACTCATATCTGAAGCGCCTGCTGATAGGGCAGCAACCATACCGCCCATTTGTCTTCCGCCTAAAAAGAAACTCTTTTCGCCGCTGTTCTTTCTATCTTGTAAGAAAAAGAAAATACCGATTCCTACAACAAGCATGAAATATAGAACAAATGCGACAATGTTTCCAGCTTTAACTTCCATAATTAATAATTCCTTTTGCGTGTAATAATATAAAAATAATACTATGATAATTATATTTTATGCAATATATTTTATAAAAATAATGGCCTCAGGCTATAAACCTAAGGCCAAATATGAACTAATTTTTATTATACATATGGTAGTGGTTCTTCTACCTTTTCACCGATAGCTTCAGTAGCAGATGCGATAACTTTACCTGTGTAGCAAGTGAAGATCTCGTTAACTTTTACTGGGTCTAAAATACCTTTCTTAACTTCAAGTCTATATGTGCAAAGTGATACGGTTGGAACAATAATGATTGTTGTAATCATTGCTATAGCTCCAGCAACAACTGCGTTAGCGAGATTCAATGTTTCGCCTGAAGAGAATGTAACATTTAAGAAGTTCCAGCCTGCAAGCTTGTAGATGAATGAGAATATCATGATAGATAAACCTACAACAAAGCTTGTCCAAACAGCGCTCTTTGTAACTTTCTTCCAATATAAACCAAACATGAATGGAGCTAAGAATGCACCAGCTAAAGCACCCCAAGAAATACCCATTAAAGATGCGATTTCACTGAAGTTAAATACCTTTTGAATAATAGCGATTGCAGCAGATATGATGATGAATACTGCAATAAATATTCTCATAATTAATACTTGCTTTTTCTCATTCATATTTTCTTCTTTAACAATGCTTCCTTTGATTAAATCAAGAGTCAATGTAGATGAAGAAGTCAATACAAGTGAAGATAATGTAGACATTGAAGCAGATAATACAAGGATTACAACAAGTGCCATTAGAAAGTCAGAAGTTACAGCTTTTTCTAGCATTGTTGGAACGATTGAGTCGAAATCTTTTGTATTAGATACGAACAATCTACCAAATCCACCTAAGAAATAACATCCACCTGCAACGATAATAGCAAATACTGTTGAAATGATTGTTCCTTTCTTAATATCTTGTTCATTTTTAATAGCATAGAACTTACCAACCATTTGAGGAAGTCCCCAAGTTCCTAGCGATGTTAAGATAACAACGGCAATTAAGAAGATTGGCATTGGACCTGCAAATGAAGTGTATTGCCATCCGATTTCTTCGCTTGTAGCCATTGTAGCCATAGCAGCACTAAAACCACCTTGAGATGCTAATACTGCAGCGATAACGGCAATGATACCAATAATCATAATGATACCTTGAATAAAATCGTTAACGGCTGTTGCCATATATCCACCAACTGTTACATAGATGGCAGTTAATATTGCCATAATACAAACAATAATAATATATGCAAGATTTTCATTTTGGAATCCAAAAGCAACTGTGAATAATCTAGATAGACCATTGAATAGTGAAGCTGTGTATGGGATCAAGAAAATGAATACGATGATTGCTGCTGCCAATTTTAAAGCTTTTGAATCAAAACGTTTGCCAAAGTAATCTGGCATTGTTTTTGAATCAATCTTTTGAGTCATAATTCTAGTTCTTCTACCAAGGATAGACCAAGCAAGAAGAGAACCGATAAATGCATTACCAAGTCCAATCCAAGTTGATGCTACACCAAATAAGTAACCGAATTGACCAGCATAACCAATAAAGATAACGGCACTAAAGTATGAAGTTCCATAAGCAAAAGCAGTAAGCCATGGGCCAACTGATCTTCCACCTAGGACGAAACCATTAACATTGGCTGCTTTCTTTCTAAAGTAAAGACCAATAACAACCATAATGCCGAAGAATATTGCCATCATAATAATGTTGGTGACAATACGAGATGTAGTAGCTGCTGCAAGTATAACCATAAAAACCCTCCTTAAGATAGAGGCAATAAAAAAACCTCTATGCTATATACTTACATAGAGGACGAATAAATCCGTGGTACCACCTCATTTCGCGCTATGCGCCTCGAACATTTATACAGATGCCTCTGTCGTAGCTTACACATCAAAAGACTTCTACTACGCTGCTCCAAGAATGTATTCATTATATTTTGACTTAATGTTTTGCACCTACCAACATCTCTCTGAAAGCTTTAATATAACTACTTATTTCTTATCATCGCTTTAACAAAATTTTATAGAAAAATATTTTTAATGTCAAGGTGTAAAGTATGATAGAATAATCTTATGAAAAGATTAACGTTATTTATTGATGCCGACGATACATTATTGGATTTTGATAAAGCAGAAACAAGAGCAATTATCCAAACGTTTGAAGATTTGAATTTAATGAAATATGATGGCATCATTGAAAGCTATAAAAGGAACAATTTAAAAGCATGGAAAGCATTTGAAAGAGGAGAGATAACAAGAGATGATATCTCAACAGAAAGGTTCAAATGGTGCTTTTCGGAATTTGGAATAGATGGGCTTAATCTTTTAGATGTTAATACGCTATATTGGTCATATCTTGCAAAAGGTGCCGATGTTATAGATGGAGCTCGTGAGTTTTTAGAAGAAGTGAAGGATACTTGCGATTTATATGTCATAACTAACGGTACTGCATTCATCCAGGATTCTAGATTTATGCTTTCAGATATGTCAAAATACTTCAAAAAACGATACATCTCGGAAAATTTAAATACAAGAAAGCCATCTAAAGAGTTCTTTGATTACATAGAAAAAGATATAGGAATCGTGGATAGAAATACATCATATATTATTGGAGATTCGCTATCTTCAGATATACAACTTGGAATAAACGCAAATATTAAAACAATATGGTTTAATAGAGAAAACAAAATAAACGAAAAGAACATTATGCCAGATTTTGAAGTTAAAAGCTTTGAAGAATTGACAAAACTAATAAATAAGTTGAGGGACTGATTATGGAAAATTTTACTTATTATGCACCAACTAGAGTTATCTTTGGAAAAGGTGCAATAGAAAACCTTGGAAAAGAAGCAGAAAAGCTAGAAGATCAAAAAGCAATTATAGTTTATGGCTCTAATAGAGTAGAGAAAAACGGGATACTTCAAAAAGTTGAAGAACAATTAGACACATGGGGTATTGAACATATTAGATTTGCTGGCGTTAAAGCTAATCCAACTGTTTTGCATGCTAAAGAAGGAATAAAGCTTGCAAAAGAATATAGCGCTGATTTAATTTTGGCTATTGGCGGTGGTTCTGCTATAGATACGGCAAAAGCTATGGCAATAGGCGCTGTTAATTCTGGAGATATTTGGGATATATGGACGGGGAAAGTACCATTTACAGAATGTTTAGATGTTGCTTGCGTTCTAACAATTCCAGCTGCCGGCAGCGAAATGAGTAATAGCGCAGTTTTAACAAATGAAGAATTGGGCCAAAAGGTAGGATTAACTACAGATATCTATAGATGTAAGTTCGCTATAATGGATCCAACTTATGCTCAAAGCCTTCCTAAAAAGCAAATTGCTTGTGGCGTTGTAGATATTATGATGCATACTTTGGATAGATATTTCAATAAAAAGGAAATTCAACACAACCATATGACAGATGCTATAGCGCACGGCTTATTGAAAACTGTTATTAAATGGGGAAAGATTGCTTACGATGATCCATCAAATTATGAGGCAATGAGCGAGATTATGTGGGCAAGTTCTTTATCTCATAACGATATAACAGGACTAGGTGGCGGAAGAGATTTTTCAATACACCAATTTGGTCATGAAATTAGTGCTAAATATGATATTACTCACGGCGAATCTTTAAGCGCTATTTGGGGCACTTGGTGTAGATATGTCATGGATTATGATATAGATAGATTTGCATTATATGCAAAAGAAGTGTGGGGAAGTGAAAAAGAAGGAAAAGAGGCAGCTATTGAGGGAATTGAAAAAACAGAAGAGTTTTTCAAGTCTTTAGACATGCCAATAAGAATTCCAGAGCTATCTTGCGGAATACTAGATAAAGATACATTAGATGAACTTGCAATAAAATGCACAAGAAACGGTGCAAGAAAGATTGGAACATTCCATCCTCTAGATACGGAAGAAGTTAAAAAAGTCTATTATTTAGCAAATATTGTATAGTCAAATAAGTTCTAAATTTAACAGCGGCTTTGCTAAAATGCAGGGCCGCATTTTAACACTTATTCGGCTAAATTTAAAAAATGATTTTCAATATTAAATTATTTATTGCGCTATTATTTTTATGCGTGATATAATATTTTTACTATTAAAATAAAATTAATGAATATTTTGGAGGGCTAATTATGGCAGAAGCAAAGAAGCAAAAGAGCACATTTTTACAATTTGTTCTATTTATTATCATGAGTTTAGCAGCATTCGCCGCTCAATTCGTAATTATTCAATTTGGACCAAAATTATTGGAGCTATGTGGAGTAGACAATTCGGCACAACAACCATATTGGATTTTTCCAAGCCAAACACTAGCAGTATTTATTTCATACTTAGTAGGTAATACTGTTGCTAAGATTCTATCTTACATTTTAAATAGAAAGAAGACATTTAATGCCGTAAATAATTTAGCATTCTCAATGACGGTATATGTAATTATGGTTGTAGCATTAATTATTGTTGAGACAATTATTGCTCACCCATTACAAGTTGTATATGAGAATTGGTTTGTTAACATCCAATTCTTGCATGATGCTGCTCCAACATTGTCAATGCTTACATATTCAATAGCTGACTTCTTAATCGTATTCATAATGGAAAAGTTCGTAATCATGAACGACAACCTATTCAAGAACAACAAGAAGAACAAGTATGTTGATGAAGCAAATGCTGCTGAAGAAGCAAAGACAGAAGATGCTCCAGCTGACGAAGTTAAGGCTGAAGAAGCTCCAGTTGAAGATGCTAAGGAAGAACCAAAGCATGAACAAGCTATTGAAGAAGATGTTGTAGTAACTCCAGCTGACGAAGCTAAGTTCGAAGAAGAAAAAGCTGCTGAAGAAGCAAAGGCTAAAGAAGAAGCAGAGGCTCAAGCAAAGAAAGAAGCAGAAGCAAAGGCTAAAGAAGAAGCAGAGGCTCAAGCAAAGAAGGAAGCTGAAGAAAAGGCTGCTGCTGAAGCAAAAGCTAAAGAAGAAGCAAAGGCTAAGGAAGAAGCTAAGGCAGAAGTTAAAGAAGAACCAAAGGCTGAAGAACCAGCTAAAGAAGAAGTAAAGGAAGAAGCTCCAAAAGCTGAAAAGAAAGCTCCAGCAAAGAAGGCTGCAACAAAAGCTAAGAATGCTGGTAAAGTAGAATTCGAATTAAGAGTTGATGGATATCACTTCGAAGTATACGCAATGAACGGACAATTAATGTTCGAAAGCCAAGGCTTTGCATCAGTAGATACAGCTACATCTGGATTTGAAACATTCAAGTCTGCTTTAGAAGATGCAAATACTCCAACATCTGTTTACCAAGATAAGAGAGGTCTATGGAGATTTGTTATCAACAAGAGATATGTTGGTGAAGGATACAAGACACGTGCTCAAGCTGAAGCTGCTATCGATTCAGTTAAGAGAGATGCTTTATTAGGCACAGTTTCAGATATTGAAGAAGATCCAGATGCAAAGAAAGCATATGCAGAAGCTAAGAAGAGCTTCAACAAGGGAACAGGCGTTGATTGGGATAAGGCTTTAAAGGCTCCAGCTAAGGCATTTGGTAAGTTCGAAATTACAGGACATGAAGGAAGAGGATATTTCTTCACTCTATATGCTAACAACGGTCAAATCTTATATTGCAGCCGTTACTATGCATCAGAAGATTCTTGTGAAGATGCTATTACAACGTTCAAGAAGGCTTGCTATCTAGATAACTTCTTCTTTGACAAGGATAAGTTTGGTAACTGGAGATTCGTTCTTAAGGGAACAGGCGCAGGTATTTGCTATTATGGCGAAAGCTATAGCACAAAAGATGCTGCAATCTCTAGCTCAGAATCAGTTAAGAAGTTTGCGATGACAGCTAAAATCGTTGTTGTAGACGAAGAAGACTAATTCAAAATATTTACAATAATCTCGGGCCACCTTATTGGTGGCTCGATTTTGTATAGGTAGATTTTATTTGCTATAAAATCTCTTAAGTGTTAATATAATTCACGAACTTATATAAATATACGCGAGGTAAAAACATGTTATTAAGTAAATTATGCTGTGAAAGAACAAAAGACGCTCCAGGAGATGCTAAGATTAAGTCTCACATCTTATTATCTAGAGCAGGATTCATTAAGCAAGTAGCTAACGGTATCTATTCTATGACTATGCCATGTCAAAGAATGAGCCAAAGAATCCAAAAAATCATAAGAGAAGAAATGGATGCTTGTGATGGACAAGAAGTTTTATTCCCAGTTGTAATGCCCCGCGAATTATGGGAAACATCAGGAAGATATCAAAGTATCGGTTCTGAAATGGTTAGATTTAAAGACAGATCAAACCATGATATGTTATTAGGTATGACACACGAAGAAGCTGCTGTTCATATGGCTAATCATATTATTTCAAGCTATACGCAACTTCCAATGATGATTTATCAAATCCAAACAAAATTTAGAGATGAAGCAAGAGCAAGAGGCGGTCTTATCCGTGTAAGAGAATTCACAATGAAGGACGCTTATTCTTTCCATACAACAAAAGAAGATTTGGAACAATATTATATGCAGATTCATAAAGCATACCAAAATATCTTTAGAAGAATTGGTCTAAAGAGATTTATCGATGTTAAATCAGATTCTGGTATGATGGGCGGAAGTGTAGCACACGAATTTATGCTATTAACTGAAGTTGGTGAAGATTCTATCGTTTTATGTAATCATTGCGATTATAGAGCAAATATGGAAGTAGCTTCAGGAATTATCGAAAAGCCAATCTATAAAGATGAAGAATTAAAGCTTGTAGATACAGGAGCAGACAAAACTATTGAAGAAGTTGCTACAAGATTAAAGATTGACGCAACTCAAACAGCTAAAGCTGTTGTGTTTGCAGTCAAGGGAGATCAAGATCAAGTTGTTATTGCCTTTGTAAGAGGCGATTTGGAAGTAAATGAAGCAAAGCTTAAGAAAGTTTTGAAAAAGGATGTAGTAGCTTATGATGGCGGCACATCAGATTCTGTAGTTTGTGGAAATATTGGACCTAAAGGATTAGATAAATCAATTATCGTAGTATTAGATAAATCACTAGAAGGAACAAAGGGCATGGTAGTTGGTGCAAATAAAGAAGGATACCACTACACAGGATTCAACTTTGAAAGAGATATTGAAAATGCTACATTTGAAGATATCGCAAAGACAAGAGCAGGAGATAAGTGCCCAATCTGTGGTGGCGATTTAAGAATTGAAAATGGTATTGAAATTGGAAATATTTTCCAATTAGGAACAAAATATACTCAATCTATGGGAATGCAAGTAACAGGACCAGATGGACAATTATTCAACCCAATCATGGGATGTTATGGAATTGGTGTTGGTAGAGCTATTGCATCTATCGCTCAAGAATCTAACGATGATAATGGTCTTATCCTTCCAATTACAGTTGCTCCATGGCAAGTTCACATCTGCGTTTTAAGACAAGACGACGAAGTTGTAGCTTCAAAAGCAAATGCATTATATAAAGATTTAGAATCAAATAAAATAGATGTTCTATTTGATGATAGAAATTGTGGTGCTGGTATTAAGTTTAATGATGCAGATTTAATGGGTATGCCAATAAGAGTAGTAATCTCTCCAAAGTCTCTTCAAAATGATGAAGTAGAAATTACAATAAGAAAGACAAAAGAAAGCTTTAAAGTTAAATATGAAGATGCAATAAATGAGATTAAAAACTTAATTGCAAAACTAGAAGAAGAATATAAATAATAATCAAAATAAGCATAGAAGGGGCTGTTAAGAAATAAAAAATCTTAGCAGCCTTCTTTTATGCAAAAAATTGGGCAAAATCATATAGATAATGC
>SVHF01000033.1 GCA_015055975.1 Clostridiales bacterium
AATGAGTCCGGTACAATACCGAACTCACCTTAATACCTAGTTAATACTATTTAGTCCAACTTTTTGGGTTCATAGCAAAACCGTGATCTCTTATTTTGTGTTTTTATTTAAAAGCTAACCTCGTTGGTATCAAATCAAAAGCTCTAAGATCCAACTGGTATGTCTCCATTTGTACAACGTATTACGCAAGACGAAGAAACGCCAGCAAGATAATTTGTGCCTTTTTGTACGGTGTTATACCATGCGCTTTGTGAGCTTGCATAATTAACTACTGATAATGAAGAGCAGTCTTTAAATACAAAGTCCCCAATATTTGTTACGCTGCTAGGGATTGATACGGTTTGTAAAGCAGTACAATTTTGGAACATAGAATCCCAGATTCTAGTTATGCTAGAAGGGATAGATATGGTTGTTAAGGCAGTACATTCTTTAAAAGCTCCGCATGCTAAAAGTTGTGTATTTGTGTTAATAGTACAAGACGCAATATCTTTTGATTTTGCCTTAATTAAAGCAATATAGCTATTATCTGCATTTCCCAAATAATAAGCGTTGCTATACTCATTATAAATTAAACTATCACAACCATCGAATGCAGTTTCGCTTATATAGTGTATTGAAGATTGTAGAGTTACGGTTTCTAAAGAAGTACATCCAGAGAATGCATAATCACCTATACTACTGTTTTCATGTCCAATAGTAACAGTTTTAAGACTGCTAAGATTCCTAAAAGCATTTTGCTTTAGGGACGTTGGCCCTTCTATTGAAACTTCTTCTAAAGCAACGCAGCCCTCGAATGTTCCTCCCTCAATCTCGTGAACATAAGAAGGAATATCTATTTTTGTTTGTTTATCACAATTATAGAATGCACGCATCGCAATGCTAGTTACTGTGCCATCGTCAGGAATTTCAAAACCATTGCAAGCAGCAAACAATTTTTTTTGCGCCGTATGTATAAAACAGTTTTTATAGCTATGATATGTGGTATTTCCACTATCAATAGAGATGCGTTCAAGACTTGTGCATCCCGTGAATATATTATCGGCCATAAAGGTTACACCGTTTCCAATTGTAACGCTTGTGAGATTCTGGCAACCATAAAACGGAGTGCTACCAATTCTTGTAACGCTGTTTGGTATATCGATAGATGTTAAACTCGAGTCTAAGAATGCGTCTCCACCAATAGTTGTAACGCTATTTGGAATTTCAATAGAGGTAAACTCAGAATGAGCGAAGGCCGCAACTCCAATAGTAACAACAGTGTCAGGAAGAGCGATAGAAGCTTTTCCCTTGCAAGAATTGAATGCACCTTTAGCAATTATAGTAACACTTCCATCGTCGGGAATGATGCTGTTTTTGCAGCCTCGTAATAAAGAATTAGTTTCAGTTTCGATTAAACAATTGTTAGTGCTTTTATATTTAGTATTCTCCTCGTCAACCGTTATGCGTTCAAGTGCGTTGCAGCCACTAAATGCATAGTCTCCAATGCTTGTTAAGCCTTTTCCAATAGTAATGCTTGTTAGTGCTTTATTTCCGATAAACGCGAATTCACCTATGCTTGTAACGCTATCAGGAATTGTAATTGACTCTAATTTGTCACATTCGCCAAAGGCGCGATCCCCAATTGTTATAATGCTATTAGGAATAGTAACACTCACAATGTTACAGAAATGACGATTTTCATTTCCGTTCACGCCTATTGCACTATCTCCAATGCTTGTTACTGGTTTTCCGTTATATTCTTCTGGAATAACGACAACCTTTCCTTCGTTATTATGTCCAGAGACTTCATACGTGTCATCGTCTTTTAAAGTGAATACAAGTGAGACTTCCTTTAGTGTTTCTGGTTCTTCATTATTAATTGGCTCAGGGTTGTTATTTGTAGAGCAAGCTACTAATGAGCTAAATGCAAATAATAAAAGAACTAACAAAACTATTAGTTTTAAATTTTTCTTCATAAATAGACCCCCATATCAATAACATTTGAATTAAAAATATAATGTTATATCTATAATTATATTTTAACGCTTTAGATTATAGGCTGCAATAGTGGTGCGATAAAGGAGCTCACAGTTACGTTTTTGCGTATGTTTGCAAAACCATATAGGTTATAATAAAAATAATTAAGATTAATTGCAAAAAGAACTATATGGCAAAAAACTGGAAAAGATCGGCTTGTTTTGTGTACTTTGCGCTAATTTTACTTGTGTTGTTACAAAAATGTTACAAGACAGAGAAATCTGATCAAAAAACACAGAAACAATTGTTAAAAAACAGAGACAGGGATCACCAATAAATAGGTGGTCCTTTTTTATGCGCACATATTTGATATAATAAATATATTGAGGGCATTATGAAAAGAAAAGTTCTAGTTATTATATCTATACTACTTGTAGGGATAATTAGCGTAATGGCAATTGGATGCAAAGAGCCATTAGATGTTGCAACAGATTACGATATATCTTTCGACGATCTAGGAGTTAAAGCATCAGCAAGTGTAGCTGCAAGTGTTACGAGTGTAGATGAAAGCAAAATAAAGAAGCTAAACGAAATAAACGACGAACTTTCCGAAGATAGAGATATATTAGAAACGATTTCTTATTTATACAATCTAGCTAATGAAAATTTGATGGCAATAGATTATTATGCAAGCATTGCCTTTGGCAAAGCGCAAGTTTTGATTGGAGATAATTTAGACAGCTATGCATATTCAAGAGAATACATCGTTAAAGATGCCAACGTTTGGTTCTTCCAAAATTACACATACGATCCAACTGCAACAGCAATTGTTAAAAACATAATGGAATCTTCTGAAGAAAGATACACAAATAATAAAGGCGCAACAATCTACAAAAGACACGGAGGCTCGGATTCTTTAAAAGATAGTTGTATAGAAGATTTCTTAACAGAGAACTCGCCTATAGACTATAGCAAAATGGCAAAGTCAGGAAAAAAGCACGCGCCTAAGATATATACAGAAGAAACATACAACGAATTTAGACACGTAAGAATAAGATACGACGAAATAGATAATGCGTTAATAAACGCAGATACATTAGTAAACGGAAAGGTTACATACGATAGCGAAAAAGAACTTTATACACTAGAATTCAACGTAAACGTTTCAAATGATTGCGAAGCTTTAGAAAAGGGAAGACAAAACTTATCTGCAGCAGGCGGCACATCTGTGTATTATGAAAAGCAACACCAAATTATAACGATTTGGAAAGACGGATTGTTCTGTTCTTATCATACGGATAATTTGTGGAGAGGTAAGTTCGGCCCATTCCTATATGGCTCTGCAAATGATTATCAAAAATGGTTCACATATAATAAGGCAAACGTAACAAAATTAGTAGTTCCTAAAGATACATCTTGGACGGCTAATTGTAGAGAAGACGAAAGCGACTAATTATTCTAGAGGCTCAATTTTTAAGGTATATCCCATAGAAGCAAGCAACTTTACCAGAGTAGACACTTTGGGATCTATATTTGTTGTCTCTAGCCTTGCAATACAAGATTGTGGGATATGAGTCATATTTTCTAATTGCTTTTGAGAGATATGCAAATTGCGTCTAATATCAATGTAGTCGGATAGTAACTCGTCTTTTATTATAGAAGCTTTGTCTGTAACGCAATAATCAACACCCTTTTCAAATATTCCTTCCGCGGATATGTCTAACTCATCGTTCCAAACAATGCCATATCCACCTATGTCTATTTTGGCCGTTTCATATAAACCAGGTTGATCCACTAGTTGTTTAAAGGGTTTATATTTCTCGATATATGGCTTTAAGTCGAACAATTTAACCTTATTGTTAGAAAAGCCAACAACAAGTAAATAATCGGATTTGATTTGTAATGATGTTATCTTATGAAACATATGCTACTCCCTATAAGTAGCATTTGATTTGTTACACCAAAGGCGGAAGCTCGTGTATTTCCTGAGTGTCCCACATTTGAAGTAGTTCAGATTTGTGCAGTTTTGCCCATTCTTGAACCAAAGCAAGTGCCTTTTGTGGCAAATCTCCTGCTAGCATCTTTTGTGTTTTAATGTCGATGATTCCACTATACTCGCCATATATTGCGTGAATATGTGGAGGGTTGTGCTCTGCTGGGATAAAGAACATCTTTATTAGCAGTCCATAAAATCTACTAATGACTGGCATAATATACTCCTTTCTCCCTACACCTATAATATAGCATTTGTGCTATAAATTGTCAATAGCATTTGTGCTATATACTTTTACATATTCTTTTCACACAACATAGATAATATAATGTATAATATAAGCCAAGAGGTTAATTATTTTATGAAGAAAATTCTTGCTATATTTTCCATTGTTATTCTTATATTGCTTTTAGCTCCAAGCGCTATAGTATTTGCAGACGAATCAAATCCATATACATATTAAGTTGATGCGAACGCAAAAGATGGCGGGGACGGAAGTTCCAAGCATCCATTTAAAACAATTAAGCAAGCACAAGAACATGTAAGATCAATTCCTATTGAACAAAGGAAAACAAGCACCCCAGCAATAATAATAAAAGATGGTATTTATTATATTGATGAAACTTTAACTTTTACAGAGGAAGACAGTTTCGCATCATATGGAGCAGCAAGCGGCGCCAATCCAATTTTATGTGGCGGCGATTTAATAGAAGGCAAATGGCAAGATGAAGGCAATGGAATATATAGTATTCCATATAATAGAGACAAAAAACTTCGTTCTTTATATGTAAACGGCAAAAGATGTTATATGACATCAAAAGCAATTCAAGGCATGGGATCTACAGGCTCTTATTCTGTTACAAAAGATTCTGCACCTTGGGCATGGGAAGACGTTCAAGCAAAATCTGGAGTTAAGTTATTCACTAAAGAATTAGATGAAAACACAAGAAACCAAGACGATATAGAACTAATGACACAAACAACATGGAACACAACTATTGTTTGCGTAGAGAGTTTAGAAAAGTCAGGCGGAAGTATTATTGCAAATCTTCAAATGCCATATGCGGCCATAGCTCAAAACTTAACAAGTTCAAATGCATATAAATTCTCTGGGCAAAATACAGTATATAACGTATTTGAGTGGCTAGATGAAGAAGGCGAATTCTATTTTGATAAAACAGAAAAGAAGTTATATTACAAGCCAAGAGAAGGCGAGAATCTAAAAAAAGCAACAGTAATTGCTCCAAAGGTAGAAACAATAATTAACATTGAAGGAAAAGACAAAGACCATAAAGTTGAAAACCTAGGTTTTTATGGATTAAAGTTTGCATATACTGATTGGAATTTAGTAGAGATTGATGGATCGCATGGAAGAGCTACAAATCAAGGCGCAGCTCCAATGGTTAATCTATATAACGAAAATCAAGACGGAACGGTTTTCCATAATTCAATCTATAGAGCATATGATGTAGCTCCAGCAACCGTTATGATGCAATCGGCAGATAATATAAAATTCAGCAACAATGTCATATGTCATACTGGAAACGATGCCATATCTATGCCAAATGATGTAACAAACGTCAAGGCAGATGGGAACATCATATATGATATTGCAGGCACATCGCTTTTAATTGGACATCCTCAACATATGTATATAGGAGATAAGGGAAGTTCAAAAGGAATCTTTAGCGACAAAGAGCTATACGATGTAAATAAAGAAGCGCTTTGTGAAAAGATTGAGATAACAAATACGTATATATCAGATATAGGCGTATTATTTGCTGGAAATCCTGGCGTTATGATCTACGCAGGAAAAGATATCACATTTGAGCATAATATAGTTCAAAACGTCCCATATTCAGGCATAAGCATAGGCTGGGGCTGGTGGAATATGAATGGAAACATAGATTCTGTTGTTCCAGGCGAGCCAATGGCCTGCACAAGTAATATAAAGATATTAAGTAACAAATTCTTAAACAGCTTAACCGTATTGTCCGATGGCGGCGCTATTTATACGCTAGGTGCTATGGAAGGCACAAAGATTAGCAACAACTACATAAAAGACATTGCAGTAGGCATTGAAAAGCCAGATGTAGATAAAATTAGAGGAATCCATCTTGACGAAGGATCTGCATATATCTATGGAGAAAAGAACGTAATTGATGTAGATGTTAGATTTGCTTGCATCGATTGTGGCCTTTGGGGAAGTGTAAATGGCAGCCAACATGATAACGATTGGGATAACAATTACACAAGAAACGATAGATATTCTACATGGAGCTTTGCGCCTGGCTGTGACATAACAAATGAGCATGTAGATGAAAATGCTATATGGGATGAAAACGCAACAGCTATTATAAATGCCGCTGGCGTTGGCTCTAAATACTTAAGTGCAATCGATATAGAATTAAAGCGTGACGGGACTGAATTTAGAAAGAGCAACTTAGGCCTAATCATAACGCTATCTTTAGTTGGCGGAGTTGCAGTATTAGCAGGCGTTGGAGTTGGCGTTTACTTTGCTATAAAAAAGCGTAAAAATGCAGCAAAAATTGAGACTCAAAAAGCTTAATTATTTCGCAAAAATTTACTCGCAATTTGACTATACAAATTTTTATGCAAATATGCATTCCCAAATTGTCTATTTACGGCCAAAATTTGGCTCATGTGTTGCACCCAAAATTGAGACATTTAAGATAGACATTTTTAGGGTAAAAAAATGCTAAAAATAGCACAAAATAAGCAAAAATGGGTAGTCACACTTAAATATTGAGTTTTCCACACGAACATTTGTTTTTGTGGATAACTATGTGGATAACTGCCCCAAAAAGTGGAAAAATTCCGACAAAAACGAGATTTTGACCAAAATTGGACAAAAAAATGTTAAAAAATTCACAGTCCGAAAAAATCCATATTGATATATCCAAAAAGTGTGTATAATTAAACCATGAGACTCATAAATATTAATGCAATTTTTGATGGCACAATTGAAGAGAATTTAAGGGAGCAAAATTACTCCTCTAGTTTATGTGTTAGACTTAGAAAAAAGATGGGTTTAATTCAAGTCAACGGCGAGCCAAAAAAAATAGTCGATAAAGTTCAAAAAAATGACATCATAACAATCGTATTACAAGACTGTGACATAAAGCATGTTGCACCTAAAAATATTCCAATTAAGATTGTATATGAAGATGAGGATTTAGCCATCATAGACAAGCAAGCGGGTCTTGCTGTAATTAATACAAGAAGACACTTTGGAGAATCGCTTGAAAACGCACTTGCTAACATCTGGGGAGATTTTGTATACAGGCCAGTTAACAGATTAGATAAAGATACGTCAGGTCTTATGATTATTGCTAAGAATCAATTGGCACATTCCATTTTAAATGAAGCACATATCGAAAAGAAATATTTAGCTCTTGTTGAAGGAAAGCTTTTGGGAGAAGGAGATATAATTGCTCCAATAGATAGAGAAGAAGGAACGATTATAAAGCGTTGCGTTAAAGATTCCGGCAAATATGCTGAAACTCACTATAAGGTTATAAAGAATTATTCTACATATACGCTTGTAGAATTAACATTGAAAACCGGGCGCACGCACCAGATACGTGTGCACATGGCGCATATAGGTCATCCATTAGTTGCAGATGGATTATATAACGGTGGAAAAAACGAAGCAATCTTAGATAATGGATATGTAATAAAGAGACAAGCTTTACATGCAAGTTCATTGAGATTTGAACATCCAATTTTGAAAAAAGTAATAGAATTGTCTTCAAAACCAGATTTTATTGACTAGACTCTATTGTAATTATATAATAATTAAGAAAGTAAAAAAAACGCAAAAGCGTGGAGGGAACAATAATGAACATTTGTAAAAGGTTATTTTGCAGAGCCTATCAAAAGATAATGTATGTTGCTTGCTTTATGTTGCCATGGAGAAAGCCAGATATATTAGAGTTTGATAACGGCGTATTAGGATTGCCACAATTTATTAAAGATCAAGGCATCGAAAGAGTTCTTTTAGTTACAGATGAAGGCTTAAAGAATTTAGGTCTTTGCGATGGCTTAGTAAATAAGTGTGCAGAAGTAGGATTAAAGTGTGCTTGGTATTACAAAGCAGTTCCAAATCCAACAATTAACAACATTGAAGATGCATTAAAGATGTACAAAGAAAATGATTGCCAAGCAATCATCGCATTTGGTGGTGGATCTCCTATGGATTGTGCAAAGGGTGTTGGCGCTAGAGTTGCTTGTCCAAACAAGCCAATTCCAAAGATGAAGGGCTTATTAAAGGTTAACCACAAGTTACCACCTTTATATGCTATCCCAACAACAGCTGGTACAGGTTCTGAAACAACAGTTGCTGCTGTTATTTCAAATCCAGAAACACACGAAAAGTATCCAATCAACGATCCACATCTAATTCCAAAATATGCAGTATTAGATGCAACACTAACAGCTGGTCTTCCACAAAAGATTACATCAACAACAGGTGTTGATGCTTTAACACACGCAGTTGAAGCATATATCGGAAGTGCAAATACAAAAGAAACAAAAGAAATGGCTATTAAAGCTACAAAGCTTATCTTTGAAAATCTAAAGAAAGCATACGATAACGGTAAGGACTTAGAAGCCAGAGCAAATATGCAAAAGGCTGCTTTCTATGCTGGTGTTGCTTTCACAAGAGCATATGTAGGAAACGTTCATGCAATTGCTCATACACTTGGTGGATTCTATGGAGTTCCTCATGGTCTTGCTAACGCAATCATCTTACCTATCATGTTAGATGTATATGGCGAAAAGGCTCATAAGAAGTTAGCTGAACTTGCTGATGTTGT
The DNA here is from genome assembly GCA_015055975.1 of Clostridiales bacterium. Classification (GTDB taxonomy): domain Bacteria; phylum Bacillota; class Clostridia; order Christensenellales; family UBA3700; genus UBA3700. The sequence goes on from SVHF01000033.1 coordinate 8,788, forward strand.
AGGAATTGAAGGTGCAACAGTTGCAGAGAAGGCTACAAAGTTTATTCAAGCAATCAAAGATTTGAATGCATCAATGGCTATTCCAAAGTATATTGAAAACACAATTAAGGATGAAGATATTCCACTACTTGCAAAGCGTGCTCAAGCTGAAGCAAATCCACTATATCCTTGTCCAGTTCTATTTGACGAGAAAGAGTTCAGACAACTATATCTAACAATTCAAGGAAAATAGGAATTCAAAAACTAATAAATAACGCATCTGAAAAGGTGCGTTTTTTTATGCAAAGGATGCCAAAAAGCAATACATATTGGCCTGTTTTGAAAAAAATGTTTACTTGTCGCGCGGTTTTAATTATAATTATTATACAAGTTTAGTTCTAAGGGTTTTTGTTTGGCTCTACAAAACAAGAACCTAAAAGGGGTAATGTATGAAGGAAAAGAAGAGTCATCTAACAGGTTTACTAATATGCCTAACTGTTGCAGGAGCACTGCTTTTGGGCGTATATCTTTACGGATCAATGACAAATCCAGCGTTAGCTTTACCATCATGGACACTATATGCCATCGCAGGAGCGCTTGGCCTAACATTAATCATGACTATTATTCAAGGTGTTAGCGCAAAGAAAGCTAAGAAGAAAGCAAAACCTGAGCAAGAGGCTGAAGATGCTGAACAAGAAGGGGAAGAAAAAATAGCCGAGGAAGAAGCTCAAGAAGTTGAAACTGACGAAAAGGAAGAAGAAGTTGAAGCTGAGCCTCAAGCCGAGGAAGAGGCAGAAGTTGAAGAGGCAAACGATGAAGATGAACCTCAAGAAGAAATAAAAGAGGAAGAGCCTCAAGAGGAAACTCAACCAGAGGAAGAGCCTCAAGAGGAAGCTCAACCTGAAGAAGCTCCACAAGACGAGGAGCCTCAAGAAGAAACTCAAGAAGAGCAAGAGCCTGAAGAAGAGAAGGAAGAAATGGTAGCTGAAGAAAATGAAGAATTAAAAGCAGCTCCAATTGCAGCAGAAGTTGAAGAACAACCAGAAGAAGTTGAAGAACAACCAGAAGAAGCTCAAGAAGAACCTGTTCAAGAAGAGGTAAAAGAGGAGCCAAAGGCTGCTGAGCCAGAAAAAGAAGTTGTTACTCCATCTATTGCCGCATTTATTTCAGATCAACAAAAACTAAATGAGAATATTGAGAAGAGATTAGAAGGCATCGATAATAGCTTAAAGATTATTGCTGATGCATTAAAGTCACTTCTATATGATGCTGTTCCAGCAGGTGTTACAACAGTTGCTGTATCTACACAAGAAGTTCCACAACCACAACCACAAGCTCAACCAGAAGATGATGTAGCAGATGGTGGAAATTACTTCGAACAAGTAGAAGAAGAGCAAAAGATTGAAGATCAAAATGCAGAAATCGCAGACAATTATGCAGAAGGATGGATTGCTACAGCCGATCAAGACTCAAGAATCAAGCCAAAGATGAGCTTTGAAATGAGATTGAGAGTAGCAGCCGAAGATATTAAGAGATTCTATTCAGACATTAAGAACGAATTACTATCTTATGGTATCCACGATAGAATTTCTCGTCATAGAGAAAACTTCAACCAAGGCAGAATCAACATTTGCCGTATGGTTATCAACGGAAAGACTCTAAAGGTTTATTTAGCAGTAGATCCAGAATCTATCGATAAGCGTTACTTCCACCACACAGACGTTGGACACAGAAAGGGCTTAGTTGAATTACCAACTATGATTAACGTACGTTCAAAGGTTGCTGCAAGAAAGGTTAAAGAATTAATTACTTTAATGATGGAAAGCTTAGTAATAAGCAAGAAGCCATATGAAGAACACGATTTCGCTAAAGATTTAACAGTAGAAGGATTCACAACTGTTGAATGTAAGGGATACGATTATCTTGTTGAAAAGTCTACGACTTTAGATAAGGTTAAAGAATATCCAGATAGCTTTGCAGCTCAATTACTTGAAATGGTAGAAGACAACGAATATCAAGAAAGATTCATAAAGACTTATTTGACAGTCGACGATATCGTAAAGAACTTCAAAGATGGCGATGTTGTAGATATCGATAAGGTTAGAGAACTAGGACTTGGACCTGCAAACTCTAACTTCTTAAGTATTAAAGAATCTAATAAGCTTGCAAAGAAGTTCAAGATTTATGCAAATGAATATACACCAAATGCAGTTAAGATGATTTGTCTTGCTGGCGGTGAAGCATTCTTGGTTATCCAACCAGAAAAGACTATCGAAGAAGTATAAGAAAACTTAGATGCCCGAAAAGCATTCAAAAAAGGGTCGCTCATTTTTTGAGTGACCCTAACTTTTATATTTTAACTGCTATTGGCTTGTGTTCTAAATACTTAAATAAGTATTTGAAGCCGCAATCTTTTAAACGATCTACAATCTCGTTATACATGAAACATTGCTTTTCTATTTTGTGAGCATCAGACGCAAATGTTAAAAGCTCGCCGCCTAGTTCTTTGTATCTTTTTATAATATCTAAATTAGGAAGTGTTAAATCGCCTGTATTTTCAGCGTGAGAATTTATCTCAAGCGATTTACCCTTTTCGATAATAGTTTTTAATATCTCGTCAATTATGTCTTTTAAATCAGAATATCTATACATCTTATCTTCATATGGAGCTTTTCTAGATACATATCCGATGTGTGCAACAACATCATAATGATAAGGCACAAATAAACTATCTAAAATAGCTTTCGTATACATTGTATACGCTTCAGCTTTACTACGGCCATCGAAGAATTCTTTAAAATAGCAATCTGTATAGTCAACTAAGTGGATAGAATTGATGGTAATATCTGTTTTGTGAGCATTCAAATCCTCAACATAATTTTTAACAGCTTTTTCCATGTAGCCACACTCGATACCAACTGCAATTTCAATTTTTCCTTTATATTCTTCTTTTAAAGAACGGATTTCTTTCATGCAGGCATCCAAATCGATTTGTCTAATCTTGTCTTTATGTAGTGGAGAGTACAAGCAGTCCCTATCACAGTGATCTGTGAAAGCAAGGTATTCAATACCCTTTGAGATAGCAGCTTCAATTGCTTCTCTTGGATCTTGAGTTGAATCGTGTGAATACTTCGTATGTGTGTGACAATCTATCATATCGAAAATATAGTAGCCTTTTTCGAACTTAAAAGTCAAATTGTTGTATAATAGAAAAGAATTATGGCGACACATTTAAACAATAGTTGGGATGAAAAGTTAAAAGCAGAAATAGAAAAGCCTTATTTTAATGAAATAAGGACAACGCTTTTATCGGAATATAAAAAGCATAAAATCTTTCCACCAAAAGATAAGATTTTAGCCGCCTTTGAATACACTCCATTTGAGGATGTAAAAGTAGTCATAATTGGACAAGATCCATACCATGGAGAAGGACAAGCAAATGGGCTTTCATTTAGTGTTAACCCAGGTGTTGATTTACCACCATCTTTGCAAAACATTTATAAAGCGCTAGATTATGATTTACATATCCCACCTGCAAAAACAGGGGATTTAACAAAGTGGGCAAAACAAGGTGTACTTTTATTGAATGCAACGCTAACGGTAAGAGAAGGGGAAGCTCAATCCCATGGCAAAATTGGATGGGACAAATTCACAGATGCAGTAATTAAGATGTTGAATGAATCAGACCATCCTATAGCATTTATGCTATGGGGGAACTATGCAAGAAAGAAAAAGGAGCTGATTACTAACAAAAAGCATCTCATTTTAGAGTCTGTTCATCCATCGCCACTTTCGTTCTCTCGTGGTTTTTTAGAATGCAGACATTTTTCAAAAGCAAATGACTTTTTAATTAAAAATAATCTAACGCCAATAAATTGGCGTTTGGAGTAATTTTGTAAAAGTAAATATTCCTTGCAATATCACGCGCATTAAATTATAATATTTTTGTATATTTATTAGAAAATTACAGGAGCATATATATGAAGAAGGTATTAAGAGGTGTTGTAATAGTTGCATTAGTAGCAGTAATGTTACTTGGCCTTACAGCATGTAATAAATATAAGTGGGAGGCAGTTGGCCCATTAACAAATGGAGAAACACAAGGAAACGGAACTTTAGCCGTAGCTCAAGATGGTTATCTATATTTTGTTAACAATGTTGCTGACGATGCTTCTTTAACAAAAGATCAAAATGAATGGGGAGCAAATGGCTTTAATGGAGCCATCATGAAGAGCAAGATTAATGCAGATGGCACTTTAGGTGATGCTGCTATCGTTGTTCCAAAGATGTTCTACACAGATACAACAAATGCTGGTTTATACATCTATGGCGAATGGATTTATTATGTAGCAAGAAGCCAAAAGACAGATAACAAAGGAAATCTTTTAAGCTCTCTAGAATTCATGAGAACTTTGACAGATGGAACAAAGACAGAATCTATTGTTATTGTTGAAGATTTATCTACAAATTACATCTTCACATCAACAGGTCTTTTATATACAAAGGATTCAAACATCTACTATGTAGATTTAACAGCAAAGAAATTCAAGGCAACAGAAGTTGTTAGCGAATATACAGATATCCTAGTTTCTGAAGAAGATTTATGTATGTTCTATACAAAAGCTTCAGACAACGAATATGTTCAAGGTAATAACCTTGGTGTTGTAACATCAACAGGTTCTGCTAAGATCATCATCTCTGAGAGTGCATATGCCCCAGATGGCGTTGATTATAGAACAAATCCATCAACTCTATTTACATTAGATATTGTTGGATACAATGCTAAAGATAATTCAATCTACTATACAAAGACATGTAAAGATGCCGACGCAAAGGTAGCTACAATTGGATACGCACTTCCTGATGATTATTCTTTCAACAAGGCAAACGAAATTCAATTTGCAAAGAAAGCTTTATCTACAATTTATACACTTGGAATAAATGTAGGTATCGTTGATGTATCTTCAGCAACTATTGCATCTTATGCAAAAATGGATGATCCACTTGTTGAAAACAAGTCTGACGAATTAACTCTATCTTCTACAATCACAATTTTATATGAAGAAGACGGATATGCTTATTATCTTGAAAGCTCAAAGCTATATAGAGCAAACTTATTTGTAGCTGGCAAGGTAAACAAGAATGCTTATGAAGAAAAGGTTTCAAATGTAACTATTGGAACAAAATATGGTGCGCCATCACTTCTAAATGGCTATCTATATTATGAATCTTCAGATGATGCTACATATCTATCTAGAATTAAGATGGAATATAACGAAGCTACACAAGATTTATTAAAGGGATATATCGTATCAGGATATAAGGCTTATACATATCCAGAAGATGCAGATTATGTAATCAACAAAGATGACGAAGCTATCAAAGATAAGGTTCCAGCTTGTGTAACAGATGCAGATTTAGAAACATATATTTCTAAGCACAAGACAACAAAGGAATAAGCAAAAACTTAATACAAAAAAAATGGGGGCTGTTAAAAAACTTAGTATTTTTTAGCAGCTCTTTTTCTTTGCATAAAATAGGTTTTTTAACAAGCTTCGCTT
>SVHF01000034.1 GCA_015055975.1 Clostridiales bacterium
TTAGTACGAATAACTACATCGTTAGCAGACGATGCACCTGTATAATTGATTGTAGTAATACCTGTGTTTTCACCGACATCTAAGCCCAATCCTTCAATAGCAATTGTTGCTTTATCGTATCCAGATTGTAAATATAAGCTGAATCCTGCAGCTTTTAAAGCATTTGCTTCTGCTTCCGTTTTTGCAAATGCAAATACGTCAGCATTTTTGGCAGCTGTGTATCCGTCTGCAAGAGCGTTGTCCTTAATAAGAACAAACTTCTTAGCTACGATATCAAAGCCAGGAACATATCCTTGTTTATCTGCGCTTAGTTTTAATGTTGCAAGATCAATACCATCTTCTTTTAACACATTTCTTACGTCAGTTGGCGTATTAATCTTATCTGTCGCCGACATCGCTGCTACGTAGCTATTTAACTCTGCTACTAGCGATGTGTCATTATTTACTTCAGCTTTTTTGGTGAATGCCATATAGCCTACTACACCTGCTACAGCAAGAATAGCGATAATAGCGATTACTACTAAAAGTTCAACTAAAGTAAATGCCTTTTTTGCGAATCTTTTCATAGAACCCTCCAATATTATTCGATTGTGTTATCTGCTATATTCCAATCAGCAGATGATTCATCACTTGTGTAAGTGATTTTATGCTCGCTTGCAGTATATGAAAGCTTGCTTGCTAATGCTTTTAATTCTGGATCAGAAGCATTTGTTATAACATATTTAAATGCCTTTCCGTATGCATCGTCATCTTTTGCACCTAATGTGCCAATTTCTGTTGCATCTGTTGGATCTGTCACAATTGCACCCTCTTTTAGATATAATCCGCTAAAAGTAATTGTGCCATCTGCAATCGCAAATGATGCATTTGATACATCCTCCGCAATAATTAATGTTTGTATATCTGACATATCTCTTACTGCATTAGATTTGTGTGCTTTGGAAATAAACACTGTGTAACCAACAACGCCGGCAACAGCTAAAATAGCGATTATTGCTATAACTACTAGCAACTCTACTAATGTAAATGCCTTTCTATTTTTCATGTAGAACCCTCCTCAACTTTGTTGTGAGTTCATTATATAACATAAACAATTAAAGTGAAGATTGGATTTAAAAAATATGTAATTTTTGGCTAACTATATGTAATTTTTGGCATTCTCGAAATTCTTTGAGGCTTCTTGTAAATCAATTTTTACATCAACCGAATAACGTTTATTCGCGTAATATACAATCATCGTTCCGTCGTACTTTGAAATAATATCGTTTATTATATCTTTTCCTTTTCCATGATATTTAATATTAGATTTTTTAATTAGTTTATCGCAAGAGTTTACTATATCTATATCTAACTCTTTATTGGCATATGATATGCCAATCTTTATAGTTTTATCTTCACTTTTTGAGGCTGCTGTTATTGCGTTATCTAAAAGATTAGAAAACAAAGAAATTTTTTCTATTTCTGAAAATGGCAAATCGCCTTCTATTTTTGCATTAATGTCAATTTGAATGCCATTCTTTTTTGCTTCACTTGCTTTTAAAACAAGAATTTTATTTAAAAGCTCATCTTTGCAATAATAAACAGCATTGTGCTTATCTATTTTATCTTTTAGCTCTTTAAATATTGTTTCGTCTTTTAATTTAATAACTTCTAATACATTGTTTATATCATGCTTTATTTTTATTAACTCTTCTTGGTTTAATAAAACTTGTTTATTGTAGTATTCGTTTATTTGTTGAGTTTCTTTTTGTCTTCGGATCTTTTCGTTTTTAAAATGCTTATTCATTTCGTACACAACAAGAAGAATAACTACTATTATTACTAAATACATCAAAACAAACATTGCCGACCGCAACGCTGTTTCGCCTTCTTTTCCATTTATAATATTTATTGCATATTGTCCAACAATCAAGGCAAAGCTAAAGAAATACCCAAACACGCAAATCATTGCTTTTGTCGTCCAAGAATCTCTATTCCAACTCTTAATATCCAAAGCATAGATTGTTGAAAATTCAACAAAAGCATAGCTTAATGCAAACAACACTAAATGATATGAATTTGCTTGATCGTTGTAAAAATTAAATCCAACATCTGTATAGATCCCGTAGAAAAACTTTACGGCCAAATCTATTATTACAATTGCGGGGAATACTATAAGTTCATATCTATCTATAGGTTTTTTTGCTACAAAATATAAATATAAATAATCTATGACTAAACAAATCATAAGTGGCAAAACTATTTGTAAATTCCATATAGCAGATCCAATCTTTATATTTATGTTTAGTAAATCAAAATATAGCAAGAAAACAAATAATACCGGCGGAATAAACAATAGCCATTTATAAGGCTTATCATCTTTCAATCTTCGCCCAACAACTGCGCCGCACAACAAATATACTAATGATACTATAGCTTTATAAAACATGTTGATATTGCCTTGAGATGGTCATTTCCTCCCCGTTAATTAGTTTTATCTTGTCTCTTGTTTTTTCTTCAATAAACGATTTGCTTACAATACAACTTTTGCTTATACGCAAAAAACCTAAGTCTGTTAAATATGCATAATCATCTAACTTTGCATAGGTATTATACATATTATCTGTTGTAATTATATGAACAATTCTCTTGTCGCTTTCTAAATACATAATGTGAGAAATATCTACATATGCTTCCTTCCCAAATGCTTTTATTGTTAAAACATTGTTTAAATTAAACAATTTTGACAATGCTTTTTGCAATTTGCCGTCATCTACTGGCTTTTGCAAAAAATATACATGTGGCGCATCGTAGACATCAAAAGAATTATTCTCTGCTCCTGACATATATACAACAGGAATCTTTCCACCTCTTGAGATAACTTCATACGAATCAATTCCATTTTGTTTTCCAATAAAAATATCAGATATCGCATATTGGTAAGTGACCATATCAGCATTCTTTTTTAACCTTTCAATGCTGTTATATGGGATAACGTTAATCTTCGGGAATAACTCTTTAATTCGTGTTACTAAACCCTCTAAGACTTCTTTATCGTCATCAATTACCAATAGGTTTATCATTCTTTTTCTAAATCCTTTTTCATTTTTACAACTGAATTTATTTCATTAAATTCATCTATTGATGTTTCGCCGTTTAATACTCTTTGTTTTGCATGCTCCATAATTCCTGGAATCTTTGCTGTCTTTTCAAGAAGTTCACTTGTGAATGCTGGGTTCATAATAGTTTCTCTAATCTTTGAGTCACAAACTAGCATTTCAAATACACCAATTCTGCCTGAATATCCTGTATTATTACAAGCTTTACATCCACAAGGTTCATATATCTTTTGTGGTGTCTTTAGCCCCAGCATTGCCATTTCAACTTTAGTTGTCATATGCTCTTTCTTGCATTCTGGGCACAACTTTCTAACTAATCTTTGAGAAATAACGCCTAGAAGCGAATCGGCAACCAAATATGGTGGTATACCCATGTTGATTAAACGTGTTACAACGCCAAACGAATCGTTCGCGTGAATTGTAGATAATACTAAGTGTCCAGTAATAGCCGCTCTCGTTGCGATTTGAACGGTTTCTTCGTCTCTAATTTCACCAATCATTATGATATTTGGGTCTTGTCTTAAAATTGAACGAAGCGATTCTGCAAATGTCAAATTCGCCTTTGGATTTACTTGAACTTGATTAATGCCGTCAATTTGGTTTTCAACTGGGTCTTCAACTGTGATTATATTTGTATCTTGCTTGTTTAAATATCTTAAGAATGTATAAAGCGATGTAGACTTACCAGAACCTGTTGGACCTGTAAGCAAGATAATTCCGTGAGGTCTATGAATCATCTCCATTACTAGTTCTTCTTGTTCCTTTGTCATACCAAGATTAGAAAGCGATGAAGTAGATAGTGTTACATCATAAATACGAATAACCATCTTTTCCCCAAATACCGTTGGAAGTGTAGATACACGGAAATCATATTTAGATGCACCAATCTCAAGTGTTATCTTACCATCTTGAGGCACTCTTCTTTCTGCTATATTCATTTCCGCCATGATTTTATAACGAGCAAGTATTGATTGATAATATGCCATAGGAATTTCATCGGCGATTGTAAGCTTACCATCGATTCTAAATCTTAGAACTACCTTTTCTTCAAATGGTTCAATATGGATATCTGAAGCCCCTCTATTTATAGCATCCTTTAGAATGGAATCGCATAAACGAATAATAGGAGCTTCAACCAAATATTGGCCATCAATTGTTCCTGTTACTTCTGGAGAATTTTCATGGGACATGAAATCGGTTAAAGCGTTAGCTTGTTGGATCTTGTTATCTGCATATCTAACAAGATTGTTCATTTGTGTTGATTCAATAAGATTTACCTTAATTTGCTTTTGTGTGTACTTAGAAAACTCTCTTAGCTCTTCTGCTCTAAATGGATTTGAAAGAATAAATGTAATTGTTGTATCATCTTCGGCAATTGGCAAAGCCTTGAATTCATCCAATCTATCCATTGGGAATTGTCTTATAATGTCAACATTTAATTCAGACAATTGCACAAATCTATATGGAATATTCAAATACTCAGCAAATAATTTGTAACTTTCTTTTTCATCCATTAGTTTTTGTCTTACAAGTTCGTCTTGCAAAAGCGTGCCGTTATTTTGTGATGCATTAAATGCATCTTCGATATCCGACTCTTTTAACTTTGCGTTTTTTATAAGGTATTTCTTAAAGCCTAAATTTATCATTTGAGCCTCCTATTGAATCTGGTTCATTACGTCAATCATTGGGACGTATACTGAGAATAGAACGACAGCAACAACTACACCTAGAACTAGAATCATTACTGGCTCTAATAGTGTTGTTGCTTTTGCGATTGCCGTTTCAACTTGCAAATCAAAGAACATTGCAGTAGAAGAAAGTGTTTCTTCTAGATTTCCGCTCTTTTCCCCAACTGCTATCATTTCAACAAGCATCTTTGGGAAAATCTCAGTTTTTTCTATCGCGTCAGCAATTTTTTTGCCACGCTTTACTTCGTCGATTGCATATTGGAATCTTTCTTTGTAGATTTCGTTTCCTAAAACTCTCTTTAGGTTTTCCATACAATCTGTTATGTTCATCCCGCTATTTAGAAGAATTACAAATGCTCTTGTAAATCTTGATGTAATAACAGCTTTATTAACTCTCGCTATAATTGGCAAATGTATCTTTAGATAATCAGATACTCTCTTTCCTGCGTTTGTTTGGAAGAATAACATAATTGCAAGCACGATTCCAATTAGCCCTGGTATTAGGTATTTCAGATTAATTCTAATGAATTCGCCGAACGCCAAAACTCCTTTCGTGAACGCTGGTATTTCGCCTCCAAAGGAGTCGAACATGCTTCCGAATTGAGGCAAGATAACCGTTGACATAAAAATAATTACAACTACTATCATACCAAGAAGAATTAATGGGTATGTCATTGCCGATTGACTCTTCTTTTTTATTCTTTGATCGTTTTCGTAATAATCTGCCATTGACTTTAGGACCTTATCCAAAGAGCCTGAAACTTCACCGATGGCTACCATTTGAACAAAGAACGCCGGGAATATATCTAAATGCTTTTCTATTGCTTCAGAAAGTAGAAGCCCACTCAACACATCGTTATGAATGTCCATCAAAACTTTCTTAAATGGTTTTGTGAAGTTTTGTTGCTTTAGCGCATTCAATGCGTCCGATATAGACATTGAAGCGTTTATCATAACGGAGAATTGTCTCAAAAATAGTGTTACTTCAGCTGGTTTTACACGCGAAGAAACTGCCAAGAAAAGGTTTGGTTGCTTTTCTTTTAATTTCGTGTAAGACATCAAGGTAAGATTCTGCTCTTTTAAAACGACTCTTAGATTTTTCTCGTCTGTCGCTTCTTGAACCTTCCTCTCTTCTTTACCAACTTCGTTTATTACCTTACATGAATACAAAGCCATAGCTTATACTCCTATAATTAGATTTATCAGATCTTGTCCAAGTATCATCGCTATGAACACTCCTAGCGTTAGATATGGGCAAAACGGAATTGCTGCATCTTTTGGTTTTTTCTTTAGACCAATTAGTGTTAATTCAACAATTGATCCTATAACCGAGGCAAATAGCAGAGCTATTAATATTAACTTGTAGCCTAAAAGTAGTCCGCTTATTGCCATGAATATAATATCCCCTGTTCCTAGTGCATCCACTTTCATTACAAGGTAGAATAGACCTTTTATCGCCAAGAAGAATACAAGTAGTATTCCAGCGCCCAACAATCCTTCCCACCAAACTTCTTTAAGCGCTAGTACTCTATATAAATAGAAGCCTACGCAAAGCACAAGGTAGATTATCCAGAAGATATCTAACATCGTATTTGTCTTAAAGTCATATCCTGCAATAAGCAGCAAGATAAGAGTAATTAATCCTGCAAAAATAACACTTATACTCATTCCAAAGTTTAGGAATGTTGTAAGCATTGCAAGTCCTCCTATTACTTCATATAAAAATGAAGCTAGTGGTATCTTTGCTTTGCATTCTTTACATCTGCCTAAAAGACAAATATATGAAACAATTGGAATGTTCTCGTACCACTTAAGCTCATGGCCACAATTATCACAATGAGACCCAGGTTTTACTATGCTTTCCCCTTTTGGCACTCTTTCGATAACCACTCCAAAGAAACTTGCAAATATGGCACCAATACAGAAGAAGAATATAGCAAACAATACATCAAAAAACATATCTATTCTCCGTCATACACCCTTTCTTGAAGGGATTCTTGTTGGCGCGATAAGTATTTTTGCTCTCTAGCAATAATTCCAATTGTCGCTGCTAAAACTATAGTAGTAACCGCTACAAAGATAATAACTAACACCATTGCTTTTGCTGGTTTAGATTTACGCATAGCGATTCCCTCCATAGTTTAAATTCTCGATTATTTTAAAGTTCGTGTTAACATCTTTTACGTTAACTATAAGTTCGTTTGCTGCTGTGTAATAATAACTCAACTCAAACTGTGCGTTTTCTTGTGTGGTTTTCTCATATTGAGAGTTGTAGTATATTGAAGCACTATCTTGCTTTTCGCCAAAATAGTTTAAATCCCACTCTCTGCCATACTTATCTGAGAATGTATCTATGTCCAAGCATATCGTTTCAAAGTGCACGAAGTTTTCTCCTCGTTTTTGCATCTTTGCTGAAAATGTGAAAGTTGTTGTTACCCCGATTAGGATAATCATGAATACAGCAAACGCCACTACAACTTCGACTAATGTGTATGCCTTTCTTGCTTTCACTATTTCCCCTTTATCTCTATTGGCATATATTTTGCTTCTAAGATATTGCATGTCGCTTTTTCATCATTTGTGTATACACAATCTACGCCAACTTTTTCTAATTCATAAATGTGTTTCATTCCATAGCCATAGACATTTGCGTCAATTTGCTTTTCATCTTTATCAAAGGTTACGTATGAAGACAATACTCCACCAAAGGATGCTATTAGCGTATATCTATCTTCGTGTGCATATAAATACATAACATCGCCTGGCACAGATTCCTTTAGATTTGCTAAAAGCCAGTTTGCATATAGATCTACACCCTTCAACTTAAGTCCCAATGTTCTTGTAAGCTTTATTGCAAAGACATTAAGATTTGTTGGGATAAAGTATGTATAGAAAATATTTGAACTATGGCCTTTGTATTCTTGCATAATAGTTTTATATTTATCCTTTGCATCTCCTTGAGTGCTCTTTAATTCATTGGCATATAGCTTCATTGTCTTAAAGAAATTAACTTTTGGGAATACAAATGTTGTCTTATAGATATTTGAACTATCTAACAAAACAGTAGCTTGCTTAACGTTACTTGGAATATATGGACTCAACAAGTTTTCTAAATTCATAGTGTGAAGTGGAAGACCGTTCGCGATTTGTGATGGATCAATAGCAACCGACTTTGTTTCAACAATGTTCTTTGTTGCATCAAAGTAAATAAACTCGAACCCTGGTTTTTCGTTGACGATATATACTATCGCCATATCTTGAATAATACTTTCGTTTTTAATTAACTTTTCTTCCATCTTATGCCACCTTCACTACAAAAGATAATTTTTCTAAATCTTTTCTTGTTGTTGTTTCCTTATATTCTATATTGCAAACTAGTGCACTATTTTCTTCTAAAAATGTAACTTTTATATACTCGCTATCTGAGATGATTTCCTTTCCTGTTTGAACATCCGTTAGCGCTTTTGTTTCTTCGTTGTATTGAAGCTCATAATTCACATCTATATCTTCTTTATTTGCAAGCACGTATTCTCTAACAGTTCTAACTTTAATATTCATTGCAGAACTTTCAAGCGCGTTGTTATTTGACGCAACGACAAAATAGAACGCAAGGCCAATTGACGCAAACAAAATTAGCGTGACTGCCATAGCAACTATAAGTTCAACAAGCGTAAAGGCCTTTTTCTTTTTCATTAAGCCTCCCCACTAACAACTTTCGTCATTAGTCTTATACCTGCAATTGTTGCAATATTAATGTCGCCATCTATGCTTCCTTCTCCACTTGCCTTATATCCAGAAACAACCATATTTCTTCCATCTTGATATGGTGTTCTGTAGAAGTAGAAAGCATTATGATTTTCAAGGTTGAATGTACAGCCCTTAGCTATTGCATAGTCGGTTACTTGAGCTTGAGCAAGCGTGCTGTTATCCGCAATTTCCTTATATGAAGGAATATATACCTTGCCTTCAGTATCTCCAAATCCCCAGTTTTCTTGTTCATCAATTCTTGCTTGATTCACTTGAGCATATGAATTGTCTATTTGAGAAAGCATTACGTTATATAGCTCTTTATTTGTAAATATTGCTGCGTCAAGTGATGAGATATATGAATTCAATTCAGAATAAGCATAATTATTTGTTTGTCCAAATTGACTTGCATCTAGAACTTTATCTGCAATAAGAGTATATTCATTTCCTTCAGTTGAAATAGTTGTCCATTCAATATCTTCAACCTTGAAGAAATATGCTTGTCCTGCTACAACTACTTGGCCGTTTGTGAATGTTGCGCCTTCAACAAATGGAGTTGCTTCCACTTTTACATATTCGTTGTTATTGTATGTGTATTTACCATTAACAGCTTCCATGCCATTTAACGCAGATATGATATCTGTATCTGTAACTAAGCTTTGTGGATATCTGCCGTACTTATTTGAAGCTAGCGCTTCATTGAAGTTTGCTGTGCATGTAATATCTTGAAGCGTGTCGAATTCTGCACTCTTTGTCCAACCATCAAATAAATAACCTAGTTTTTGTGGATCGTTCAATGTAATGCTTGAAAGACCTTCAATTGTATATGTAGTTGGATTGCCCTCTGCCACCCATTCAGGTGAATATGTTATGTTGTATGTTAAAACATTAAAGTTTGCATACACAGTTACATTCTTCTTTATTGTTGGGTCAATTGATGTAATAGGATTTCCACTTTCATCTGTCCAGCCTACAAACTCATAACCAGCCTTTACCATTGATGGCTCCAAAGCTATTTCGCTAGATTCCATATTGAATGTTGTAATTGTTGGCTGAGGTGTTGCGTTTGCAATTCCTTTATAAGTTATATTAAATGTCTTTAAAGCTACGTTGATTGTAACATCTAAATCTGAAGTGATTTCTTGAGCTAAATCTTCAGATACGCTATATGTATATCCTGGCTCTATAAACTTAGCACTTAACCAAGAAAGTGTTGGGTGTTCTTTTTCGGATATAGAATAATTCTCTACTCCATCGATTGCAGAAATTAGACCCGTTACATTGAAAGATATATCGAACACTTTTTCTCTATAGATTTCAAATTTGTAAATCTTCTTAAAGGTTGTGTTTCCGACTTGTAAGAAGAATACGTTATTGCCCTCGCTTAAAGCTATGTTGTCTATATCTACAGGACTTGTACAATTCTCGTCGCTAAACAAGTTTGCTTGTGAAGCTGACTTATAGAAAATGCAAGGTGTTAAATCAAAAGTATCTTCAGTGTTTTCCACTTCGGTTCTTAGTGCACCTGAAGAAATGTTGAAAATATCTGTAACTTCAAGTGTTGTATAGTAAGCAATTGGGTTATATTCCCAAATAGCATAATACTCTATCTTTTGGATAGTCTTTCCATCCACTTCTGTTGTTGTTATGTTTTCTTCCCATTTAACGAATTCGTATTCAAGGTAATCGTATGTTGGCTCTACAACATCATTTCTCTTCTTGCCTTCTGTTCCATCAAGCAAGAATGCTTCTTGTCCAGAAACTAAAGTTGCACCCATTCCATCATAAGTGATATATACTGGGTAAATTGTTTCATCTTCATCTGGAGTTGGATCGTCTGGAGTTTCACCGCCACCTTCATCTGGAGAAGGACCCGGATTTGGCTTTGGTTTTGGACTTGGTGGATTGATATGATACTCTTGTTGGGCATCCCCCATAAGTTCTGAAATCTTTGCGCTAATCTTATTGAATAAGTCAAATTGGTCGTTACAAAAGATAATCCCAATGATTAGGACATCTACAATAAAAAATATTAGTAGATTCTTAGTCTTTTGTGTCATTAACCCCCTCTCTCAAGTGCCCTTGTAACTAAAATTATAACACATATATATATAATTTTTACTTAAATTTATTTTGGCGCGCGATTGGGAAAAGTAAAACATGTGCGCGAAAAACACGAAAAAAAATAGGACCAGCACTTTTTTCTTGTGCCAGTCCATTTTTATTAAAAACTATGTTTTTATTCCCATTCAATTGTGCCTGTTGGCTTTGGAGTAATATCAAATAAAACTCTATTTACTCCCTTAACCTCTGCTAAGATTCTATCTCTAATCTTGAATAGGATATCGTATGGGATTTGTTCAACTGTTGCTGTCATAGCATCTTTTGTATTAACTGCTCTTAATACAACTGCCCATTCAACAGCTCTCTTTCCATCTTTAATTCCAACACTCTTCATATCTGGAACTACAGTAAAGAATTGCCATACTTTTGAAGCAAGTCCGCACTTTGCAAATTCTTCTCTTAAGATTGCATCGCTTTCTCTTACTGCTTCTAATCTATCTCTTGTGATTGCACCTACACATCTAACGCCAAGACCTGGGCCTGGGAATGGTTGTCTAAATACCATTTCATCTGGTAACCCTAAAGCTTTACCAACAACTCTTACTTCGTCTTTGAACAATAATTTAACTGGTTCAACAAGTTCGAAGTTTAAATCTTCTGGAAGACCGCCTACGTTGTGGTGAGCTTTAATACCATGGCTCTCTAAGATATCTGGGTAAATTGTTCCTTGAGCTAAGAATGCAATGCCATCAATCTTCTTTGCTTCTTCTGCAAATACATCGATGAATTCTTTTCCGATAATCTTTCTCTTTGTTTCTGGATCATCAACCCCTGCAAGTTTATCTAGGAATCTATCTACTGCATCTACATAAATTAGATTTGCATTCATTTGTTCCTTAAATACCTTGATAACTTGTTCTGGTTCGCCCTTTCTTAATAAACCGTGGTTTACGTGAACGCAAACTAAATTCTTGCCGATTGCTTTGATAAGCAATGCTGCTACTACAGAAGAATCTACACCGCCAGATAAAGCTAATAAAACTTTCTTGTCACCAACTTGCTTTTTGATTAAATCAATTTGCTCAGCGATAAAAGCATCAGCTAATTCTTTTGTTTCAATTCTTTTCATGCTTTCTGGTCTAACGTCTTGTTGCATATGTTACCTCCATTAAAATACGAGTGTATTTTAGCATATATCTTTTATATAATCAATTACCAAACGAATCTATCGTTTAAATCATGTTCTCCATTGTCTATTAAGATGTTTTGTCCTGAACAAGATTTGTTGACACAAGTTAGGAAATATACCCATTCGCAAACTTCCTCTACTTCTGTCCATTTTTTCATAGGAGTTACTTCCATGATTTTTGCAAATTTTTCTTTATCTTCCATAACAGGCTTATTAAGATCTGTCTTTACTCCGCCTAAAGATATTGCATTAACAGTAATCCCCTTTGGCGCAAGTTTTATAGCAACGTTTTTCATATACCCAACAACGCCAGCTTTTGATGCTGCATATTGAGGAAATTCTGCCCCAGATATTGAAGATGCAGAAGCGTTAAATAAGATAGATTTTAATGCGCTATTTCCTTCCATGTATTTTTCAGTTACATTAATTGTCCCTTGAAGATTATTTGCTATATCATCATTTGAGTTTTGAAGTCCTGCATTATTAAAAATAATGTCAATGTTTTCAATTTCTGGCAATGCGTTTTTATCCTTTATATCTGCAACAATATGTGTATAGTTAGTATCTTTGATACTACTTGCATTTAAATCAATGCCAAATACTTGATGTCCTTTTCCTAAAAACATCTCAGCAACTTTCTTACCAATTCCTGATGAACTTCCCGTAATTAAGATTCGCATGTTTCCTCCAAATTCTTCATATAATTAAAATAATCTTTCCCTACTTCTTCTCTCTTCCAAACACTTGTAACTTTATATCCTATTGGAGAGAAAACTACTTCACATAAAAGCTCTACTGCAGCGCCTGTTAATGAGCATGTTACACATTGTATAAATGACCATTCAACGCCCCATTCTGGATGTAGAAGTGACATAAACAACATAAATGTTGGAACTGCAAATATTAAGTTATCTACAAATTGCCCAACAAATGTAGACACATATGTTCTTACAAAGAATGCGCCTGGACCATCTGGATTTTTCTTGAACATCTTCCCTATTGACCAATTGCTAAAGTTATTAACTAAAGAAGATAGAATAAACGCAATTGTAGAATCCATTAAAATAAACCATGTGCCACCGAATATTTCATCGAATCCTTCCATTGTTCCAATCCTTGATGCAGCAAAGAATATAACGCAAGCAAGCAAGTTTACACACATTGCAAATACTGCAAGCTTTGTAGCAACTTTAGGCCCAAAGTGCTTTGTTACAATATCCATACACATAAAAGAAAGCCATGAAACTAAAATACCACCGTCGATTGCAAGCCAACCATTTTCATAAATAGTTTTGTTAGCAAGCAAATTCATTGTAATTACAGATACTACAAATAATGCTACAACTGGAGATGGGATGCTACGTAATAAAATAACTGAAGTTTTAAATTCTTTTTTAACCCACTTCACGAGGTTAAATTTTTCTTTTTCCATGATGTTTCTCCTTGGTTTTAATTTATTAAGCGAAGGATTTAGAGGCCGAACTTCGCTATGAATCATTATAATAAATTGTTGCATATTTTACAAATAAATATGACGAAATAGGACGCTACTGAAAAAGTAGGTTAAAAATCACTTGCAATTTGCATATATTGCTCAATCAGAAATGGTTGGGCAATAT
>SVHF01000003.1 GCA_015055975.1 Clostridiales bacterium
AATGAGTCCGGTACAATACCGAACTCACCTTAATACCTAGTTAATACTATTTAGTCCAACTTTTTGGGTTCATAGCATATGGGGTGTCCCTTTTTTTCTATATTGAACTATTCAATATAATTTAGTAAAATAATTATGAGGAGGAGGCACTAATGAGCGAAGAAGAGTTAGCAGAACAAATGATTAACCAAGCATTATCAGCTAGAGCTATTGAAGGATTTGCTTTTACAACAATAGCATGTGATGAATTTGGTTTAGGCAAATATGATTTAGAAACCTTCAAAGAGTGTTTAGCTAAGTACGGCTTCAAGTTAATCCCAATCGAAGAGTCTCATTTAAGAAACACACCAATTAAAAACAAATATGTTATTATTGGAAGATAATGAGATTTTTGAATAAAAAGTTGGCGTGTGTATATACTATCACGCACTTTTTCTTTGTGTTTTTCAAATAATTATGTATAATAAATCAAGTCGTATTTAGGAGGTACAAAAATGGCTGAAGATAAAGAAAACGAAAGCATGTTAGCTGATGAAGATATTATCGTTCTTCAAGATGAGGACGGAAAGGAAATAGAATTTGTACAAATTGCTACTTTAGATTATAAAGATGAATGGTATGCATTCTTACAACCAACAGAACTTGGTGATATGGAAGAAGATGAAATGTTATTGTTCAAATTAGAATCTGATGAAAATGGTGATGATTATTTCGTTCCAGTTGAAGATAAAGAAATTACAGACGCACTATATAATGAATATTTGAAAGAATATGCAGCTCAAAACGGAGAAGAAGAATTCTGTGATGGCGCTTGTTCTATGTGCAATAAATCAGATTGTGGCGATAGACAATAATTCAAATAACGCTAATTTAGTCGGCCTCAAAAAATTGAGGTCGATTTTTCTTTATAAATATATATAAATTTAGTTGCGCGATTTAAAAACGCTTTGTTATAATCATCCTAGCCAAATAAGCACTCATAGCGAGTTTGCAGCCGTTGCCCGAGCCAGGGTGGCCAAAAACGTTAAGTTATGGGGAAGAAATTAAACAAAAAGGAGAATATTTAAAATGGCAGTTGTAGAAATGAAGAGCCTATTAGAGGCCGGCGTACACTTTGGACACAAGAAAAGAGATTGGAATCCAAAGATGAAAAAGTATATCTATCCAAAGGAAGATAGATCAGAAATCCACATCATCAACCTAGATATTTCAGTTGAAAAGATTAACGAAGCTTATAACTTTGTTAAAGATGTAGTTAAGAGCGGAAAGTCAATTTTGTTCGTTGGAACAAAGAAGCAAGCTCAAGAAGTTATCAAAGAAGAAGCTGAAAGATGCGGTATGTTCTATATGAACCAAAGATGGTTAGGTGGTACATTAACAAACTTTGAAACAGTTAAGAAGAGAATTGATAGATTAAACAAGATCAATCAACAAGAATTAACAGGTGAATTCAGCCTATTACCAAAGAAAGAAGTAGCTTTATTAGTTGCTGAAAGAGATAAGTTAAATCTAAATCTTGGTGGTATCAAGACTATGACAACACTTCCAGGTGCATTATTCGTAGTAGATTTATCAAAAGAAGCAAACGCTATTAAAGAAGCTAAGAAGTTAGGAATCCCAGTTGTAGGTTTAGTAGATACAAACTGTGACCCAGATCTAGTAGATTACGTTATCCCAGGTAACGATGATGCTATCAGAGCTGTTAAGTTAATTTCTAGCATTATTGCTGATGCAGTTATTGAAGCAAAAGAAGGCGAATCATTTGTAGCAGCTAAGGAAGAAGCTCCAGCTGAAACAACAGAAGTTAAAGAATAATTAGGAGAAATACTATGAATTTCACAAATAAGGACATTTTTGATCTACGTGCTAGAACTGGCGTAGGCGTTATGGATTGCAAAAAGGCTTTAATCGAAGCTGATGGCGATATGGATAAGGCTGTAGAACTTTTAAGAGAAAAGGGAAAGGCTACAAGCGAAAAGAGAGCTGGAAAGATTGCTTCTCAAGGTATCGTATCTACATATATCAATGGAAACGTTGGTGTTATCGTTGAAGTTAACTGCGAATCAGATTTCGTAGCAAGAGGCGATCAATATAAAGATTATGTTAACCAAGTTGCTAAATACATCGCAGAAAATGATGTTAAAGATGTTGAAGAATTAACAGCAGCTTTATCAGAATTAACAAGCGAAGTTGTTGCTAAAATTGGTGAAAAGATTTCTATCAGAAGATTTGAAAAATATGTTTCTTCAAACAAGTTATCTGATTACATCCACATGGGTGGTGCAATCGGTGTATTAGTTGAAACAGAAGGCGCATCTGATGAAGTTGCTCATGACGTAGCATTACAAATTGCTGCTGCAGCTCCAAGATACATCGCTCCAGAAGAAGTTCCAGCTGATGAAGTTAACCATGAAAAGGAAATCTTATTAGCTCAAGCTATGAACGATGAAAAGAATGCTAATAAGCCAAAGGAAATTCTTGAAAAGATGATCCAAGGTAAGATTGGTAAGTTCTACAAAGAAGTTTGTCTTCTAGAACAACCATTCGTTAAAGATCAAGGCGTTGCTTTAAAATCTATTCTAAACGGCGCTAAGGTTTTGAAGTTCACTCGTTTAGTTATGGGTGAAGGCCTAGAGAAGAAGGAAGAAAATCTTCAAGATGAAGTTGCAGCGCAAATTGCCGCAGCTAAGAAAAACTAACAATTAAGGGGAAACCACTTAGGTTTCCCTTTTTTTCTATCTTATGTTAAAATAATTACAAAAGGAAAGGAGTTCATTATGGCATACAAGAGAGCGATTATTAAAATTAGCGGTGAAGCATTATCAGGAGACAAAGGTTTCGGACTAGACGAACCAACAATCAAAGAAGTTGTTGCTCAAATCAAAAAAGTTAGAGAAGCAGGAATTGATGTAGGTTTAGTTATCGGTGGTGGAAACTTCTGGAGAGGTAAGCAACATGATTCTACTATGGATAGATCAGCAGCCGACCACATGGGAATGTTAGCTACTATAATGAATGCTATTGCTATGCAAGATGCTTTGGAAGCTGCAGGAATCTCAACAAGAGTTCAAACAGCTTTAACAATTACAAGAATCGCTGAGCCATATATCCTTAGAAAAGCATTAAGACACTTCGAAAAAGGAAGAGTAGTTATCTTTGCAGCAGGTACAGGTAACCCATTCTTCTCAACAGACACAGCAGCATCTTTACGTGCAGCTGAAATTCACGCAGATGTTTTGCTTCTAGCAAAGAACATCGATGGTGTTTATGATTCTGATCCAAAGAAGAATCCTAATGCAAAAAAATATGACGATATCACATATAAAGATGTTATTGCTCAAGGTCTACAAGCTATGGATACAACAGCAATCACATTATGTATGGACAATAATATTCCAATCGTTGCTTTCGGCCTAAAAGAAAAAGACAGCATTTTACGCGCTGCAAAAGGCGAAAAAATTGGAACTTTGATTCATAATTAATTTTAAATTAACTTAGGTAGAGCATAATATTACTAACTATATCGGATAAAAGTGGAAAAATGAAGAAACTTTTATATGCATTGCTTATTGTAATGCTTTTGGTGGTATCGATGTGCGTACTTATTGCTTGCGGAGAGGATTCGCAAGATACTTTGGCGCAAGTTAACGTTAAATTCATGATAGGCGATGCCGTTATTTCAGAAGCAACTTATACAGAAGGTGATACTGTTGCTAATCCAAATATTTCTGAATACCAATCTTTAACAGTTTCTTATTGGACAGTAAATGGAAATTCAAGACGTGCAATATTCCCATATAAAGTTGGTAATACTGATTTAGTGTTCTACGCTCATACAACTCAAAGCATAAATGCAACATTCTATGCTGATGGAACAGAAGTCCAAAGTGGTACATATAGTTCAAATGACTTTATTCAAGCTCCACAAAGCCCTACAAAGGATGGCTATAGATTTAGATATTGGGCAATCAATAATCAAGAAGCATCGTTCCCATATTATCTTAATAATGAAACTGAAACTAGATTGAGATTTGAGGCCGTATTTGAAAAATTATATACAGTTCAATTTGTATCTGATGGAAATGTAGTTACAACAAACGAATATCTAAAAGGCGATACTATTGTTATGGCTCCAACTCCAACAAAATCTAACAATACATTTATTTATTGGCAAGATGCTAATGGCAATAGATTTGAAGAAGGATCTAAAGTTGTAGACGATGCAACATATACTGCCATTTTTGAAAAAGATTTTTATAGTGCAACATATTATGTTGGTACATCTCAAAAAACATATAAAGTGCTATATACATCTGGTAAAGTTTTGGATTTAAAATATGAAGGAGATGGCAATTTCTACGGTTGGTATACAACTAAGAATTACACTCAAAAATATGATTTTTCAAAACCAATTTCTGGTAATGTTTCAATATACGGAAAAGTATATTCAACAGACTATGAAATAATTTATTCAAAAGGATCAAACCAAAAAGCACCTATTGACCCATCTAACTTTAATTCAACATACGGTTTTTCTGGCACATCATATCCAACATATATATCAATTAGCGTTGGTGGTGCAAATATTAAAGCTACTTATACTTTCTACAATAATGGTCAAAAATTAACAATTGCATATGATATGATGACTAATGGCGAAATTTTATGCACATATGGTGCTTATTCTCAAATAAAGATTGTTGTTCCAAAATATAACTATGAAGCTATTAGCTTTAATTCATATACAACATATGATTTGAAAAATGGTGAAGGCAATACATATTACAACGAAAAACTTGAACAATTTGGTCTATTTATAGCAAGCGAAGCAAATGCTTATATACAAAGTATATATGATACAACAAAAGCCGATGGAATTATATCTACAGGCGTTGAAGATCCAGATTTAAATGTATCATTAAATGTAACTACTTTAAATAACAAAATTTCTGCTACAACAAACTTAAATTACTATTCATTAAAAGTTCAAGATAGCTCTGGAAATTATGTATATTATTCTCAAAATGCAAACTCTTCATTGACTCAAGAATTAAAAGAAGGAACTTATAAAGTTATTGCAATTTTTGAAAATCCAAAAGAGGGTTATGTATTAAGACAGATTCTAACTTACGCAATTTATATCGCGTAATATTTTGCGCTCTCTTATATTTATAAATATTTAATATTGTAAAACTTTTGTATGTTTGTTATACTATTTTTAGCAAACTTAAGGAGAAAATATATGCTTGATAGTATAGAAGTTTTAGAAGTGTTTGACACACTTGATGAAAAAACAAATAAGAGTATCGATGCTTTAATTCGTGAATTTAACGAAATGAAGGCTGGTCGTGCTAATCCACATATTCTAGATAAAATCATGGTTGATTACTATGGAACACCAACTCCAATTAAGCAAATTGGTAATGTTACAGTTCCAGAAGCTAGAATGCTTATGATTGCAGTTTGGGATCAAAGTGCATTAAAAGCTGTAGAAAAAGCAATCCTTGCAGCTAACATCGGAATTACTCCAACAAATGATGGAAAGAACATTAGATTAATATTCCCAGAATTAACACAAGAAAGAAGAAAGGAACTTGCAAAGCAAGTTAAAGCTGCTGCTGAAAACATTAAGATTCAAATTAGAAATGCAAGACGTGATGCAAACACTGCATTAAAGAATCTAAACAAAGATAAGTTAATTTCTGAAGATGAACAATCTGTTCTTGAAAAAGATGTAGATAAGAATGTTTCTCAAGCTATCGATAAGGTAGATAGATTAACAAAGGAGAAAGAAGACGAAATAATGAGCGTATAAGCTTATCGTTTTCTTCAATATAAGAAAATTTCGACAAGCTGGCGATTTATCACGGCTTGTCATTGCTTTAAGAAGATGGAAGAAATAAAGATACCAAAACACATAGCATTTATTATGGACGGCAATGGAAGATGGGCAAAAAAGCGTGCGCTTCCAAGAAAGGCTGGTCATAAAGCAGGGGTTGATGCACTAAAGAAAGTTATAGAAGAGTGCCAAGCTCGCGGTGTTCAAATGTGTTCATTCTATGCTTTTTCTACAGAGAATTGGAAACGTCCTCAAGACGAAATCAATGCGATTTTTAAATTAGTTGAGGATTTTGCAGCTAATGAATTGAAAAAATATGTAGATAAAAACTATAGAGTTATGTGTATGGGAGATTTATCTCTTCTTCCTCAAAAGACCCAAGATTCATTAAAAGAAATTGTAGATAGTGGCAAAAACAATACAGGAATGATTGTAAATATCGCTATAAACTATGGTGGAAGACAAGAAATAGTTAACGCTATAAACTATATACTTCAATCTGGTATTAACAAAGTTGATGAACAAATGGTTTCAGATTGCATCTATACAGCAGGTCTTCCAGATCCAGATATTATTGTTAGAACATCTGGAGAAGAAAGAATTTCTAATTTCATGTTATGGCAATTGGCTTATTCAGAATTTTTGTTTATTGATACGCTATGGCCAGATATGGATAAAAAAGATATTGATTATATAATAAACGAATACTCTAAACGTAATCGTAGATTTGGAGATATAAAATAATGCTAAAAAGAATTTTAACAGCACTAGTTATGATAGTAGTTGTATTTGGCTTTATCTTAGGATTAAGACAAGTGCATCCTGCAATTTTGGCTGGATTTATTGCTTTGATTACTATTGCTGGGGCTTATGAGATGTGCGATGCATTGAAAAAAGCAGAGTATAAGACAATGATGATACTTGACATGATAGCCGCTCTTGCAATATGTGTTTTAACATATTTCTTTAACTATCTTGGATTAGCGTTATCTATGGCAGCTTTTGTTATTATCGCATTATCTATATTTACATTTGATCATAAATACGAACTAAAAGATGTCTTTGCAACAATATTTATATTGTTCTATCCAATTTTACCAATGGCACTTTTAGTTATAATGAATAATTCGCCACTTGGATTATATGCAATATTACTTACTGTATTTATTCCAGTGTTAACAGATACACTTGCATATTTCACAGGAAGATTTTTAGGCAACAAGAAGCTATGCCCAGAGATAAGTCCGAAAAAGACTATTGCTGGAGCAATAGGTGGCGTTATTGGGGCAATTTTGGGCGCACTTTTAGTATTCTTGCTATTTGACGTTCTAAATGTATTTGAATCTTTCAATTATGTAGAATCATTTGCGCTTTCTGATGAATATTGGAAATCTGCATTGATATATATAGCGTTTGGTATAGTTGCTGGTCCTATTTGCGAAATAGGTGATTTAATTGCATCTTGGATTAAAAGAAAGGCTGGAATTAAAGATTATGGCAATATATTCCCAGGGCATGGTGGATTTATGGATAGATTAGATAGTGTTATTGTAAATATTCCTATCGTTCTATGCTTCATCGAAATTATCACAAGGATTTAATATGAAAAAGAGAATTATTATACTTGGTTCAACGGGATCTATTGGAACACAAACTCTTGATGTAATAAGACAGTACAAGGATGATTTTGAAGTAGTTGGACTTGCTTGTAATACAAATATCTTGCTTTTACAAAAACAAATTCAAGAATTTAAACCAAAATACGTAGCTGTTTCTGATGAAAAAGCAGCTAGCCGTTTGCCAAAAGGTGATTTTACTTTGTTTGATGGCGATATGGCTATCACAAGTTTGTGTACAATCGAGTGTGATATCTTATTGAATTCTTTAGTAGGTATTGAAGGACTTGCTCCAACAATTACCGCAATTAAGTTTGGAACAAACATTGCGCTTGCAAATAAAGAAACATTAGTTACCGGCGGAGATATCGTTATGAATCTTGCAAAAGAAAATAACGTTTCTATATTACCTGTTGATTCAGAACATTCTGCAATTTGGCAATGTATGGATTTTAACAAAGATAAGAAGATAGATAAAATCCTTTTAACTGCATCAGGTGGTGCATTTAGAGGAAAGACAAAAGATGAAATCAAATTCCTTAAAGCTTCAGATGCGCTAAAGCATCCAACTTGGAATATGGGAAATAAGGTAACAATAGACAGTGCTACTTTAATGAACAAAGGTCTTGAAGTAATTGAAGCTATGCATCTTTTCAATATGGCCCCAAAGGACATCGAAATTATCGTTCATAAGGAAAGTATCATACATAGTATGATTCAATACAAGGATGGCTCTATAATTGGCCAGCTTTCATATCCAGATATGAAGCTTCCAATACAAGTAGCTTTAAATTATCCAAAAAGAGGGGAACATCTATTTACGCCACTATCTTTTAAGGATTTAACTTTGCATTTTGAAGAAGTGGATTTAGATACATTCCCATGCTTGAAGATTGCGTTAGATGTTGCAAATAAGCGTGGTCTTCAACCAACAATTATGAATGCAGCAAATGAAGAATTAGTTCAACTATATCTTCAAGATAAGATAGGATTTTATGATATTTCTAACTACATACAAAAGGCTCTAGATAAATTCTCTGGAGAAGATAAGCTAAGCTTATTTAATATTCAAAGAGTCGATTGGGATGTAAGGGAGTTTATTAAAAAGAGTATATGACATTTATACTATCAGTAACATTTGTAGAGGTCTTAAAATGGATTGGCTATGTTTTAGTCGCTCTACTATGTTTGATGGTTATGATAATGATTCACGAAACTGGTCACTATCTAGTTGGAAAGGCATTTCATTTTACAATTCTTGAATATTCAATAGGTTTTGGCCCAAAGATTTTCCAAAAGGTAAACGAAAAGACAGGAGAGAAGTTCACGCTTCGTTGGATTCCACTTGGTGGTTATTGTCAATTTAAAGATGAAGATGAAGAAGCAACAGATCCTGGTTCATTTAATGCAAAGCCAGTTTGGCAAAGAATATTAGTACTATTTGCTGGCGCTTTTATGAACTTTATATCTGCAATTGTTTTCGTTATCATATTTTTATGTGCATTTGGAGATTTCGTTCCAAAGGTTTATAAAACATATGATTTTGTAGACCCAGCTTATACTCAACAATTAGAAGTGGGGGATGTCATCTACAAAGTAGATGGTAAAAACACATATTCGCTAGCAGATCCAAATAAGTTGAAATATTTGATATCTGGTAAAGAAGATGTTGTATTAACAGTAGATAGAAATGGCGAGATTATGGATATCAATGTTCATATCGCTGAATATCAAGGACAAGTCACTACAGATACTGGTGAAGTTATAGATATACATGGAACGGGTATTGGTATGAGTGCATCATATCTTCAACAAAAGGTATCGTTTTTTAAAGCAATACCAAGAGCCTTCCAATTTGCATATGAAGAAGTCGTCTTTATATTTAGAACATTTGGATCAATATTTAGGGGAGCTGCAAAAGTATCCGAAAACATGGGTGGTACGGTTACGGCTATAACAGTTTTGTCTCAACTTGCTCAAAATGGATTCCAAGCCGTATTTTATGGGCTTTGTGTATTATCTGTATCAATAGGTGTGATGAATTTGTTACCATTCCCAGCATTGGATGGATGCAGAATTGTATTTTGTATAGTAGAATGGATTAGAAGAAAGCCAAATAATAGAAAAATAGAAGCAATAATTAATTTTGCTGGATTAATTGTATTAATCTTGCTCGCAGTAACTTTAGATTTATTGCATTTTCTGGGGTAGATATGAGTATTAAAAAAGTAAAAGTTGGAAATCTAACAATTGGAGATAAGGATATCATTGTTCAATCAATGACAAATACTAAAACATCAGATGTAGATGCTACAATTGCACAAATTCTTTCTTTAGAAAAGTGTGGTTGTGAATTAGTTAGATGTACTGTTCCAACAAAAGAAGATGCATATGCATTAAAAGAAATTGTTAAAGCTGTTCATATTCCAGTTGTTGCTGATATTCATTTTTCATCTGAACTTGCAATACTTGCAGCAGATAATGGTGCAGCAAAAATTAGAATCAACCCAGGAAATATTGGATCTTTAGATAAAGTGAAGTATTTAGCTCAATATCTAAAAGAAAGACAAATTCCTATACGTATTGGAGTAAATGGTGGTTCTTTAGATAAAAAATATAAGCATTTGAATCAAGTAGACGGCATGGTTGAAAGTGTTTTAGAACACGTTCATCTTTTAGAAGATAACAATTTTGATGACATAGTCATCTCTTGTAAATCTTCAAATGTATTCAACATGATAAAAGCATATAGAAAAATACATGAATTATTACCATATCCATTACATATTGGAGTAACTGAAGCTGGAACATATACTCAAGGCTTAATTAAAAATTCAATTGGTATTGGTGGGTTATTAGTTGATGGCATAGGAGATACAATAAGAGTTTCTTTAACAGATACTCCAGAAAAAGAAATCTATGCAGCACAAAATATTCTAAAGGCTTGCAATTTATACAATAAACCATATTGTGAGGTTGTATCTTGTCCAACATGTGGAAGAACTGAAATAAAGGTACAAGAATATGCTGATGCAATAGCGGATTATTGTAAAGATATAAAAAAGAACATCAAAATCGCCGTTATGGGATGTATTGTGAACGGTATTGGAGAAAGTGAAGGATCTGACTTTGGTGTTGCTGGCGGAAAGGATAAATCCGTTATATTTAAAGATGGTAAACAACTTGAAGTTGTATCAAATGATAAAATTTTAGATAAATTAAAGGAGCTTGTAGATAATTTCAATGGATAAATTCCTTATTGAATTTAACGAAGTAACTAACAATAAATTTAGTTATTTAAGAATAGACGACGTTGTGCCTGTTAAAAATGAAGAAACAAATACAGTTTCTTTATCTATAACGTTTGTCGTTCCATATGATATCTACAACGATCCAGAAAAATTTAATATGGATGTGAAAGCAGAAATAGAGAATGCAACAATATCTTTACTTCCTAAAAATGTGAATTGTCATTTCAAATATGACAAAATCATGGTTATCCCTCAAGTTGTTACAAGATTTGTAACCGATTTTATTAGAGATAATTATCAAAAATTATTTAATGGTAAATATTTAGCAAAAGATATTCAAGTAACTGTTTCTTCAAACGATGTAAATATTGTAATACCTGTAGATGAAACAATTTATAGTTTTTGTGAAAATAAAGGAGTAGGCGATAAGCTTATTGAGTATTTGGACTCAAAATACAGCGCAAATAACGTTGTAAAGTTCAAGTCAATGAAAATGCCCGAAACCGAAGAATTCAAGTTAAATCACGCTACAAAATTCGTTGACGATGGGTTGATTATTTGCAAAAAGAATTTGGTAATTGTAGGTGGCCCAATTGCTGATCCTCCAATTGCTATTCAAAAATATAAAAAACCAGTTGCTGAAGCTACAATTTGTGGGGAAGTTATTAGCATTGAAAAGAAGAATTATACAAGTAAAAAAACTGGCAAGCAAAGGATATTCTATGCTATAAGCATAAAAGACCCATTGGGAGCTGTTATGCCATGTGTATATTTTGTTAAAAATTCAAGAGCTAAAAAGTCCACTGCAGATAAAATAAAAGTTGGAGATCAAGTTATTGCAAACGGGGAACTTGTAACATCAAATTACAATGGCGCTTTGAATATGTTTATAACAAATGTAATGTCATGCTTTATAGATTATGATGGTACAAAACAAAAATTTGCATACATTAAAAAGCTTACTCAAAAAGCAGTTATTCCAACTCCAAAGCCATATACAAAAAAAGAAGAAGAAAAACCTTTAACACTATTTGATGAAGTTCCATATATTTGTCCATATCTAAGAGAAAATGAATTCACAATATTTGACTTAGAAACAACCGGACTTATTTCAAAAGAATTTATGCCAAAGATTGTAGAAATTGGTGCTGCAAGAATTAAAAATGGAGAAATTATATCTACATTTGAAACACTTGTAGATCCACAAGAGCATATTCCAGAAGATGCCTCAAGAGTTAACCATATCTACGATAATATGATTGATGAAGCGCCAATTATTGCGGATGCAATAGGACCATTTTTGAAATATGCATTGGGCTCTATTCTAGTTGGACATAATGCAGTTAATTTTGATGCAAAAATTGTTGAATATTATGCAAAAGAAAATGGATATACATTTGATTTTGAAGTTTTAGATACAAATAAACTTGCACTTGAAGCTGGAATTACAAATAAATATATGTCTTTAGCAAATCTATGCAAAGCTTTCAATATTGTAAATGATAATCCTCATAGAGCATTAGGGGATGTTATAGCTACAGCAAAAGCCTTTATTGAGCTTGCAAATAAATTGAGATTAGAATAATTATTTCAATTTATTTTTATCTGCGCCTTTTACCAAAAATTCCCAAAGTAGAGAATCGTCCGGCAAAATAGATTCATCTAAATATCCACAATATTGTAGTTTTTCATACAATTCTTTTCCATATGGATTTTTAGAATCTTTAAGCATTTTTTCAAGATATGTATGGTATAAAAGTGGCTCATATAGGTGAGTTGTATCTAAAAGATAATTTGCAGATACTCTATATGGTTTAATATATTTATCTTCGCCTGCACATACGTTATTCCACATCTCTAGAGTTTCTTCAACAGTTGTTCCACGAGTTAGAGAATCTCTAATCAGTCTTCTCATGAATCTTAATAATTTAGCAGGTATTATAGTCGTTCCGTTTATTTGGAAATTTGAATATACGCAGATGTAAACTCTATAAAATAGAGAAGACTCCATTTTTAATAATTTTGGATTAAGTGCGTGAGTACCTTCAATGACAATTATATCTTGGTCGGTCACTTCAATATGATTTACTTCTTTCTTTCTTGTACCTGTTTCAAAATCAAAGATAGGAAGATCTGTTTCATAGCTTGTTATTAAATCTTGGATACATGAATTAAACTTTTCTAAATCAAGGATATCAAAGTTTTCAAAATCGTATTTTCCATCAGGAAGGATAGGGGTTTGATCTCTATTGATATAAAAATCGTCTAAAGATATTGCAACGCATCCTTTCCCTAATTCATTAAGGGCGGCTTCTAGCTTTTTTGAGGTTGTAGTTTTCCCTGAAGAAGAAGGTCCTGCAAGTAAAACAAATCTTTTTGAACCATAGATAATTGAATTTGCAATTACATCGATTTCATCTTCATATTTTCTAGAAGAAAACTTGATAAGTTTATCTAACTCATATTGTGCTTGTTCATTGATTTTTTGTAAATCAAGTTGTGTTTTTGTTACGCCCGTAATATTTTCCATTTTTGCCTCACGCAAATAGTATAACATACTATAACTTAATTTTACATAAAGATTTATTTCCCTTAAATACGCACAAAATTATTTTTCTTTACATTTATAATACATTTGCGCTAAAATATTTGTATCGTAAAAAGTTATTTTATAAACGGAGGATTAGTTATGGCTAAATGTAAAGTTTGCGGAAGCGATTTAGTTAAGAAGAAGACAAAGTCTGGAGAAGTTGTATTATACTGCCCAGATTGCAAAAAGATTTACAGATTAAAAGCAAAGGCTGAAGAAGCAGCAAAGAAGGTAGAGGAAGAGGAAGAAGAAGAGGAAGAAGAAGCTCCTGTTGTAGCTCCAAAGAAAATACCTGCTAAGAAGGCTCCAGTCGTTGAAGAAGAAGAGGAAGAAGAAGAGGAAGAAGTAGCAGCTCCAGCTCCAAAAGCAGCTCCAATTCCAGTTGTTGCTAAGGAAGAACCAAAGG
The DNA here is from genome assembly GCA_015055975.1 of Clostridiales bacterium. Classification (GTDB taxonomy): domain Bacteria; phylum Bacillota; class Clostridia; order Christensenellales; family UBA3700; genus UBA3700. The sequence continues at coordinate 13,703 of SVHF01000003.1, forward strand.
CAGCTCCAGCAGTAGATAACAAATCTTTAGAATCAATTGCTGATTCTTTAGCAGAAATCAATGCTTCATTGAAGGGATTACTAAAGATCTTCAACAACATCTATAAGTCTTAATAAATAAATATATTATATAAAACGCTTTACTTTTAAATATTTATTGCGTAATATAATAGTAGTTTTAAGATTGAATAACTTAAAAGCGGCTTGAAAAAAGTCGCTTTTAGTTTTGAAAGGAGGACGTATGTCACAAATTACTGATAAAGTTGCAGAATTTGTAAGACCAATTATCGAAAATAACGGTATGGAACTCGTTGATGTTGAATTCAAAAAGCAATATGGACAAGATACTTTAACTGTTTTTGTAGATAAAGAAGGTGGTATGGATTTAATCGCTTGCGAAAAAATTCACAACGCAATTTCTGACCCACTAGACGAATTAGATCCAACAAATGGTAAGGCATATGTTTTAAATGTTTCATCTCCAGGATTGGATAGACCATTCAAAACACAAAGAGATTATGAAAAGCATTTAAATCAAGATGTTGAAATCTCTCTATATGCACCAATTGAAAAACTTAAGAAATTTGAAGCTAAACTTTTAGCATACAATGTTGATTCTATCGACGTTGAATACAAAGGTAAAAAAATAAACATAGATATTAAAAACATAGCTTTAATCCATGAAGCTATAAAATTTTAGGAGGACAAAATGGCAAACAAGAAAGAGGCTACTACAAAGAAAGCAAGTAGCGCAAAGAAAGAAATTACAAGCAAAGACTTTTTCGAAGCATTAGACGGACTAGAAGCTGCTACAAAAATCACTAAAGAACAATTTATTGAATATTTAGCTGCTGGTATTTCATCTGCTTATAAGAAAGAATGCGGTGAAGCTCGTAATATTCTTATTCAATTAAACCCTGAAAAATGCACAATCAGAGTTACAGCTTACAAGAAAATTGTTGAAGAAGTAGAAGATCCAGAGAAGGAAATCTCTCTAGAAGATGCTTTAGAAATCAATCCAAAAGCTCAAATCGGTGGTGTTATTTCAGAGGATTTAAAACCAAAGGAATTCTCAAGAATTGCAGCTCAAACTGCAAAGCAAGTTATCACTCAAAAGCTAAATGATGCTACAAAGAGTATAGTTTTAGAAGAAATGTCTAAAAAAGAGGGTGAAATCGTATCTTGCCAAATCAGAAGAATTGAAGGTGACAATATTTACGTAGATATTTCAGGTTCTACTATGGAAGGTTTAATGTTAAAGGGCGATCAAGTTCCAACAGAAGAATATTCAGTAGGCCAAAGATTAAAAGTATATGTTCGTAAGATTTCTACAGATACAAGAGGAAATAGCCATGTTTTAGTTTCTAGAACAAATAATGGATTTATCAGAAGATTATTCGAAATGGAAATTCCAGAAATCAAGGCTGGTCTTGTTGTTATCAAGAAGATCGTTAGAGAACCAGGATACAGAACAAAGGTTGCTATCGCTGCAACTGATCCAACAATCGATGCTGTTGGTGCATGTATCGGACAAAAGGGTATGAGAATCACAAACATCGTTGACGAAATCAACGGCGAAAATATTGATATCGTACCATATTGCGAAGATAAGAGAGAATTTATCGCAAGAGCTCTAAGCCCAGCAAAGGTTGTAGCTGTTGCTATCAACGAAACTTTAAATACTGCTAAAGCTTTAGTTCCAGATGATATGTATCTAAAGGCTATCGGTAAGAAAGGTTATAACGCAAAGCTTGCTGTTAAATTAACAGACTTCAAGATTGACGTTAAGAAGATGAGCGAAGAAAGCGAGGGAACATATTAATATGGTAAAAAAGATACCTCAAAGAATGTGTATAGCTTGTAAGGTTCATAAGGATAAAAAAGAACTAATTAGAGTTGTTAAATCACAAGATGGACAAATCTCACTAGATTTTACGGGCAAGAAAGCAGGAAGAGGCGCATATATCTGCAATGATATTAACTGTATTAATAAAATGGTGAAGAATAAGTTATTAAATAAAGCTTTTGAAACACCAATCGATGAGGAAACATATTTAGCATTACAAAATGAGTTTGAATCAAAAATGTAATTCGTATATTCATTTTGCTGTTAAAGCAAACAAAGTCCTTTGGGGTTTGGATTTTATTAAAAAATCTAAGTTCATTCCATATGTTATTATCTTTGATAATACACTTGGAGAGAATAGCAAAAAGCAAATGTTAAACTATTCTGAAGAAAACGAAGTTGAATTAATAGAAGTTGAAGAAAACTATTTAAACAACTTGTTAAAAAGAAAAAATGTAAAAATGATTGGCATAATAGATGAATCACTAGCCAATGCGATACTAAATAATAATCAATAACGTTACGGAGGATTATAACGTGGAAATAAAAGATTTAGGCGAGTTTATTACTAGTAGTTTAAAAACACTAGATTCTGAAAAGGAGAGATTGACAAAGGCTCTACAATTGTTGCTTAACGCTCAAAATGTGCTAAATTCAGAATTTGAAAAGCGCGGAAGTGAAGCACCAGTTGAGAAAGAGGTTCCAATTGATACTCCAGCTGAAGAAGTTCAAGAACAACAAGAGACTCAAGAAGAAGTTGCTCCAGCTAAAGTTGAAGAGGAAACTCCAAAGCCACAACCAAAGAAAGAAGAAGAAAAGCCACAATATGTAGCAACAGACTTTGGTAGAGGTGTAAAGAGAGATCAACGTGGCGAGCAAAAACCATTTAATAAAGATGGCAGACCTCCATTCAATAAGGAAGGAAGACCACCATTTAATAAAGATGGTAAGCCAGGTTTCAATGGACCTAAACCAGGTTTCAAACAACAAAGCCAATCTAATTTCGTTGCTAGTGATGTAGTTGAGAAGAAAGACACTCAAAGAAATAAGAATAATCCTCATAAGCCAGTTGTTGAAGAAAAGAGTAAAGGTGGACTATCTAAGCGTGATTTATTCAAACGTGGATATGAATACGATGCATCATTGGAAAGATTAGATGATGAAGGCGACGGATACGTAAGAATTAAGTCAGGTAAGAAGGAAAAGAAGCATGAACCAATTCAAAAGGTTGAAATTACAGAAGCAACTTTAACTTCAGATATCGTGCCACTAAAAGTATTTAGCGAAAAGATTGGTAAACCAGCTTCAGAACTTGTAAAGAAGTTCTTCGAACTTGGAAAGATGATTACAATCAATTCTTCAATCACATATGAAGAAGCTGAACTTATCGCCATGGATTACGGCATTACTTTAACTTTAGAAAAAGAAAAGACTGCTGAAGATAAGTTGGAAGAATTGATGCATACAGATACAGACGAAAAGATGGTTAAACGTCCTCCAATCGTAACCATCATGGGTCACGTAGATCATGGTAAGACATCTTTGTTAGATTACATTAGAAAGACAAATGTTATCGCAACAGAAGCCGGTGGTATCACTCAACATATCGGTGCTTATACAATCGATGTAAATGGAGAAAAGATTACATTCTTAGATACTCCAGGACACGAAGCATTCACAGCAATGAGAAAGCGTGGTGCTCAAGTTACAGATATCGCTATTATCGTTGTAGCTGCAGATGATGCTATCATGCCTCAAACAATTGAAGCTATTAACCATGCTAAAGAAGCTGGCGTTTCAATTATCATTGCAGCAAATAAGATTGATAAAACAAATGGAGATTATTCAAAAGTTCTTCAACAATTACCAAATTATGACTTACTTCCAGAAGAATGGGGTGGTGATACAATCGTATGCCCAATCTCAGCTAAAACTGGACAAGGTGTTGATAAATTATTAGAAAGCGTTCTATTAGTTGCTGAAATGCTTGATTTGAAAGCTACAAAGAAGGTTCCAGCTACTGGATCAATTATCGAAGCAAGACTAGATAAGGCAATTGGACCAGTTGCAACCGTTCTTGTAAAGAACGGAACATTGAAGATTAAAGACTTCCTTGTTGCTGGTACAAATATTTGTAGAGTTAGAGCTATGACAGATTGTACAGGTAAAGCTTGTAAAGAAGCATATCCATCATACGCTGTTCAAATTCAAGGATTCCAAGCAGTTCCAAATGCAGGTGATACATTTATCGTTGTTAAAGATGAAAAACTTGCTAAGCACGTTGCTGAAGAAAGAATTGAAAAGGAAAGAAACGCAATGCAAGCAACATCTACAAGAACACTAGAAGATTTGTTAAAAGAACAATCTGGTGAAATTAAAGTTCTTGCAATCATCATCAAGTCAGATGTACAAGGTACTTGCGAAGCCGTTAAGCAAGCTCTATTAAAGATTAATGAAGAAAGAGTAGATGATAACGTTAAGATTAAGGTTGTACATGCTGGTGTTGGTGCTATTAATGAATCAGATATCATGCTTGCTGATACAACAAACGCAATCGTTTTAGGATTTAACGTAAGACCAGAAGCAAAAGCAAAAGCTCAAGCTGAAAGAGATGGTATTGATATTAGAACATACAGCATCATCTACGATGCAATCGATGATATCAACGCAGCATTATCTGGTATGATCGCTCCAACATATAAAGAAACAGCTTTGGGTATGGTTGAAATTAGAGACCTATTCAAGATCACTGGTGTTGGTATGATTGCTGGATGTTATGTACTAGAAGGTAAGATTGCTAGAAACTGTGGTTATAGATTATTAAGAGATAACTTAGTTATCCATACAGGTAAGATAGCTTCTCTAAAGAGAATGAAGGATGATGCAAAAGAAGTTGCAGCTGGATACGAATGTGGTGTTGGCTTAGATAACTTCACAGACTTCAAGGTAGGAGATATCTTAGAAACATTCTTATTAGAGGAAGAAAAACATGAGTAGAATAGAAAGAATCGAAGCAGAAATTGCAAAGCAATTAGCACTAGTTATTCAACAAGACGGGGTTAAAGATCCTCGTGTTAAGGGCTTGATTTCTGTGCTTAGAGTAACCGTTGATACAGAACTTAGCTATGCTAAAGTGTATATTAGTGTACTTGGTGCTGATGGTCATGAACAAGAAGTTGTCGATGGATTAAATTCAGCAGAAGGATACATCAAAAGTAGATTAAACAAAAAGATGAGATTACGTGCGCTACCTGAACTTCATTTTATATATGATGATGCTTTAGTATATGGTGCATATATGAATCAAAAACTAACGGATAAAAAATAATGTTTGAAAATATTTTAAACGAAATTGAAAAAAGTGAATCTATATTAATTATTTCTCACATCAATCCAGATGGTGATACATGTGGTTCAGCTCTTGCCATGTATTTAGCTCTAAAACAAATAGGTAAAGATGTAGCAGTTGTTTGTGATTCTGATTTCAATACAAAGCTAAGTTTCTTACCAAGTTTTGATGCATATAATAAATACGACGCAAACAAGAAATACGACCTATACATCGCTGTAGATTGTTCAGATGAATTACGACTTGGAAAATTCCAAAGCGCCTTTTTAAAGGCTAAATATAGCGTTTGTATTGATCACCATGGAACTAATACTAAATTTGCAAAACTTAACTATGTTAACACTAACGCTGCAGCAAACTGTGAAAATATATATAAACTACTTTGTGAATTAGATTCAAAAACTCCATGTTTAAATAAAGAAATCGGAATTTGTCTATATTCAGGAATAATTACAGATTCAGGAAACTTTATGAACAACAATACGACTCATGTAACAAAACAAATCGCTCAAGAAATTGAAGAAAGATTTGATTTAAATACAGGGGAGATTGTTAATCACTTTATGAACGAAGTATCTTATGATGTATTCATGTTAAAAACAAGAGTTTTAGCTAAAACTAAATTCTATGATAATAATACAATTGGAATCATTTATTTTTCTCAAGAAGATTTCAAAGCAACAAATACATCAATGTCAGATACGGAAGGCATTATAAATGAAATTAGAAATGTAGATACAGTAAAGATTGCTGTTGCTGTAACTCAAAAGAATGATATTGAATACAAAGTAAGCTTAAGAAGTGTACCAACTTGTAGAGTAGATAGATTAGCAGCTTCATTTGGTGGCGGTGGCCATCCATTAGCCGCAGGCTTTTCTATCCAAGGAAACTTTTACGACGTCATGGAGCGCATTTTAAAAGCTTGTAGGGATTATGTCGAATAATTTACTGATTGCTATTAATAAAGAGCAGGATTGGACCTCTAGCGACGTCGTTATAAAAGCTCGCAATGTTCTTTCAAAATACTTCAATGAAAAAGTTAAGATTGGACATATGGGAACATTGGATCCAATGGCAACAGGAGTATTATTGCTTGGTGTTAATAAAGCAACTAGGTTATTCGATTATTTATTGTCTAAAGATAAAACATATATTGGAACATTAACATTTGGAACATCAACAGATACACTTGATTCAACAGGAAACATAGTTTCAACATCTTCATTGCCAAAAAAAGAAGATGTAGAAAAAGCTATAAAGAATTTTGTTGGAACAATAACTCAAATCCCTCCAAAATATTCTGCTATAAAAATCAATGGTAAAAAGGCATATGATTTAGCAAGAGAAGGCAAGGATTTTGAAATTAAAGGTCGTCAAGTGAATATCTATGATATTCAGATATTGGATTTATCGCTTGATAAAGATAAAGTAAAAGATGTTAAACTACAAGTTGCCTGCTCATCTGGAACATATATAAGAACATTGTTTTTTGATATAGCAAAATCTATAAATGTTGATGGTCATATGTCTTCACTTAATAGAATTAAGCTTGCAAATATTGGAATTGAAAAAGCAATTACAATTGAAGACTTTGTAAATGCGCCTAAGCGTGGATTTATAAATCCTATTGATGTTATATCTTCAATAATGGATGTTTATGAATTAAACGATAAAGAATACTACGATGTTGCAAGAGGCGTTGGAATTAAACTTGAAAATAAAGCAGAAACTTTAGCATTCACAAAAGATGGGGAACTAAAGTTTATTGCAAAAAATATAGATGGAATATATAAATCACAAGCGAATTTAGAATGATAGAGACGATTTATAACATAAAAATTGAAGAATATGATGCTAAAAACGAAGAACCACAAGTTCTTTGCTTAGGCTTTTTCGATTGTGTTCATCAAGGCCATTTAAAGCTTATAAACAAAGCAAAACAAGTTGCTTTTATGAACAACTATCTAACTTCTATATTCACATTTTCAAACAACCCATTAACTCTATTTAAAAAAGAAGATTTAATCTTAACTTTTAAGGAAAGATGCTTTGTATTTGAAGAGTTGCAAATAGATTATGTATACCATGCTAAAATGACAGAAGACTTTGCGAAAATAGATAAAGTAACATTTCTAGATAATCTATTATCTAAAAAGAATATAAAGGCTATTGTTGTTGGCGAAGATTATACATTTGGATATAAGAAAGAAGGGGATGTAGAATTTTTAAAAGCTTACTGCAAAGAAAAGAATATTAAATTGTACGTTGAAAAGCTTTTGAAGATAAATGATGAAAAATTATCTACAACATATTTAAGAAAACAAGTAACAGCAGGAAATATTGACGAATTAAATGGACTTTTAGTATCTCCATATCTAGTTATTGGTAAGGTAGAAAAAGGTAGAGGAGTTGGAGAAAAAGAATTATTCCCAACTGCAAATATCTTACTTCCTCAAGATAAAATCCCGCTAAAAGAAGGAGTATATTATACTCACGTATTTATTGATGGATTGAGATATAGGGCGGTAACAAACGTTGGATCAAAGCCAACTTATGGCATCGATTCATATAATATAGAATCATATATTTTGTTCTATACAAAAAAACTTTACGATAAAGAAATCGTTGTAGAATTCGAAGAAAAGATAAGAGATGTTAAAAAATTCGATACTGTTGATGAATTAAAAAAACAAATTAAGCAAGATATTGATTATGTAAAAAATCAAAACGGGGGATATTAATGATTAAATTTGGTCCAAGTGGTGCATGCGAAGAATTTAACGCACAAGGTTTTAAAAAGACATCTGATGGCGCTAAATGGTTAAGAGATAGAGGCGTTGATCTATTTGAATATTCATTTGGAAGAGGCGTTAATATCTCAGAAGAAAAAGCAATTGCCTATGGCAAAGTATTTAAAGAAGAAGGAATTGAACTATCTGTTCATGCTCCTTATTTTATAAATTTAGCAACAGTTGAAGAAGATAAAGCATTGAACAATATTAAATATATTGAAACATCGCTAAAAGCATTAAAGGACTTTGGAGGAAATAGATGTGTATTCCATCCAGGATCTCCAGTTAAGCTTGATAGACGTGAAGCCATGAATATTCTTTTAAAAGCATTTGAGCAAATTGTGCAAATTAAGAATGATAATGGATATAAAGATTTATATCTTTGTCCTGAAACAATGGGCAAATTAGCCCAATTAGGCGATTTAGAAGAAATAATCGAAATAATTAACGTAGGTGACGAAAATATTATTCCTTGCATTGATTTTGGCCATCTAAATGCAAGGACTCAAGGATGTTTTAAATCAAAAGACGACTATAAACGAGTAATCGATAGGTTAATTGATGGAATTGGCGAGAATAAGACAATGAATATGCATGTCCATTTCTCAAAAATTCAATATACAGATAAAGGGGAATTAAGACATTTAACATTTGAAGATAATTATTATGGGCCAGATTATGAACCATTAATGGAAGTATTTTCAGATTATAAAATGTCACCATACGTTGTATGTGAATCAGCTGGCACGCAAACTAGAGATTCTATGGCAATGAAGGATTATTTTGTAAAATATAACAAATAAATTCTTTACGTGTGCGCGATTAAATCTTTACATAAAAATAAAACGTATGATAATATAATAAAGGCTATGGACATTTGTAGAGAAATATACAATTCAGTAAATTTAGATGCTATTGTTGTGTATTCGCCTTCAAATACATTCTATTTGAGCGGGTTTGAATCTTCAAATTGCCAAATAGTTATAACAAAAGATAATCAGTTTTTTATTACAGATGATCGCTATATAAATGAAGCGAAAATAGTATTAAAAGATAGATTTAAAGTTGTCTCTGGCGGAATTGATACAATTGAGTTTATTTGTAGAGATTGCAAATCAATCGGTTGGGATAGCAATGTAACTTACAATACCTATAAATTGCTTCATGATACATTTGGTGAAAAACTATTTGATATCCAAAAGGTAATAGAGAGCTTTAGAATGATTAAATCTCAAGACGAGATAAATAATATCGTAAAAGCTCAAGAAATTACAGAGCTTGCTTTTAAAGAAGTCCTAAAGGACTTAAAAGAAGGAGTATCTGAAATTGAAATAGCTGCAAAGATAGAATATATCTTCTTGAAAAATGGTGCAGGATTAGCATTTGATTCTATTGTAGCTTTTGGAGAAAACGGCGCATCACCACATGCTCATAGAACATTTAGAAAACTTAAAGATGGAGATTTAATTACTATCGATATTGGTGCTAAATGGAATGGTTATTGTGCAGATATGACAAGAACAGTTGGCTTTGGTCATTTGAGTGATGAACAAGTTAAAGTTTATAACATTGTTCTAAATGCTCAACAAACTGCAGAAGATAAAATTAGAGTTGGCATGAGTGGTTATGAAGCAGATAAGATAGCTCGTGATATAATAGAAAAAGAGGGCTATGGTAATTATTTCACACATTCGCTTGGTCATAGCGTTGGGGTAGATATCCACGAAAAGATAACTTTATCTCCAAGATCAACTGATGAAATAATAAAAAATGGTATGATAGTTACTGTTGAACCAGGGATATATATCCCAAATAAGTTCGGCGTTAGAATCGAAGATTCTGTATTGATAAAAGATAATAAAGCTAATTCATTAGCAAAAATAGATAAAAAATTAATAATTATATAATTATTGGAGGTACATAATGGGCTACGTAATGGCAGGTGACTTTAGAAAGGGCGTAACTTTCAAATATGAAAGTAAGGTTGTAACAGTAGTTGAATTCTTACACGTTAAACCAGGTAAGGGTGCAGCTTTCGTTAGAACAAAATTAAGAGATGTTATCAACGGCGGTGTTGTTGAAATGACTTTCAACCCAACAGCAAAGTTTGAAACAGCTGAAATCGTTTATAAGAAGATGCAATATTCTTATACAGATGGAAATCTATATTATTTCATGGATCCAGTTACATTTGATATGATTCCAGTTAACTATGAAATGTGTGAAGATGCATTAAAGTTCGTTGTTGAAGGTGGAGAAGTTACAGTTAACTTCTACGATGGCAATCCATTCTCAGTTGAAGCACCAAACTTCGTTGAATTAACAATTACACATTCAGAACCAGGCGCAAAGGGTAATACAACACAAGGCGCTACAAAACCTGCTACTCTTGAAACAGGATATGAACTACAAGTTCCTCTATTTGTTAACGAAGGTGATAGAATCAGAGTTGACACAAGAACTGGCGAATATATGTCAAGAGTTTAGTTTCATTTTGATATATAGATGGGTGCTCAAGAATTTGGGCACCTATTTTTTTGAATTATTTTAACTAAACTTGTATATATTTAAATATATATGCTAAAATATTGCATGTGAGGTACATTTATGGAAAAGCATATTGACGGCAAAAAGTATGAAAGTATTGCTAGTTCAATCGTTGTAGGAGCTGCATCTCAAGTAGATGGCATCGCTTCAATAACTTACGAACCAGGACTTTTGATTCCATCAACAGAGAAAAAGAAAAAGGGTTCTGCAGTAGAAGTTAATATCGTTGACGATCAAGTTACTATCAATATTTCAGTAAATGTTTATTATGGTAAAGTAATTCCAGTAGTTGTATGTAACCTTCAAGAAAAAGTAAAGAAAGAATTTGAAGCCGCTACATCACTAAAGGTAAAGAAAGTTAACGTTACAGTTGTAGGATCAATCGTAACAGCATAAATTATGTAATTATCCGGCCTTTTGTATATACAAAGGGCCTATTTTTTGAGGTATATAGAAAATGAGTAGAAAATCAGCTAGAGAGTATGCATATAAATTAGTATTTGAATTTATCTTTGATAAAGATGCATCTACTCCTACAAAAAGTGAAATTTTTAAAGATCCAAATTTAACTCAATTAGACGCAGATTATATATCAGCCGTTTATGAGGGTGTACAAGCACATTATGACGATATCATTGAAACAATTAAGAGAAACGCAACAAACTTTAAAATTGAGCGTATTTTCAAGCCAGATTTAGCAGCTTTAGTTTTGGCAATTTGTGAAATGCAATATATTGATGATATCCCATTAAATGTTTCAATATCTGAAGCAGTTGAACTTGTTAAGATGTATTCTACAGATAAATCTTATCAATTCGTAAATGGTGTTTTAGCTGGCGTGTATAAGGAGTTAAATAAATAAAATGTTAATCTTAGGTAAAGAAGTATCTAAACAAACTAGAGAAGAAATTAAGCAAGGTGTAGAAGGATTTTCTAAAAAATATGGTAGAGTTCCATGTTTAGCAGTAATTATTGTTGGTGAGGATCCAGCATCTCAAACATATGTCAAGAACAAAGTTCTTGGATGTGAAGAAGTTGGTATGAAATCTTTAAAGTATGAGATTCCAAACGGAACAAAGCAAGAAGATATTGCTGCAACTATTAACACACTTGTTAAAGATAAAAATGTAGATGGTATTTTAGTTCAATTACCACTTCCAAAGGGTTATGACGAAAAGTATTTACTAGATTTAATCCCAGAAGAAAAGGACGTAGATGGCTTCTGTGCATCAAATATTGGACTTTTAGCTATGAATACACCAAGAACTATTTCTTGTACACCATTTGGTGTTATGAGACTTCTAAAATCTACAGGTGTGGATTTAGCGGGTAAAAATGCAGTAGTTATTGGTAGATCAAATACCGTTGGAAAACCTATGGCAATGTTACTATTAAATGCAAATTGCACGGTTACAGTTTGCCATTCAAAGACACAAAATATCAAAGATATTACTAAAAATGCAGATATTTTAGTTGTAGCTATCGGAAAACCAAAGTATCTAAAAGCAGATATGGTAAAAGATGGCGCAATTGTTATTGACGTTGGTATTAATAGAGTTGATGGAAAATTAGTAGGTGATGTGGATTTCGATGAAGTTGAGAAAAAAGCATCATTTATAACACCAGTTCCAGGTGGAGTTGGCCCTATGACAATATCAATGCTTTTATATAACACATTAGAGGCAGCAAACCAAAGAGAAGAAAATGCCAGAAAGTAACATAATTAAGGTATCACAACTAAATAATGTTATTAAAAACATATTTTATGCAGAGGAAATGCTGCATAATATTGTTATTATGGGGGAAATTTCTGGGTTTAAAATCTCAGGCCAACATGCTTATTTTGCTTTAAAAGACGAAGAAAGTGCTATTCAATGTAATTGTTTTAACTATCAAAAGACATACATTCCTAAAGAAGGAGAGCAAATTTTAGCAAAAGGGAGCGTAGATTACTATACAAAAATCGGTAGATTAAACTTTAATATCACTCAAATTCAACCATATGGTGCAGGTGCACTTGCAGCAATGCTTGAAAAATTAAAGAAAGAATTGGCAGAAAAAGGGTATTTTGATATAGCTCATAAACAACCAATTCCTAAATTTCCAAAAAGAGTTTGTGTTATTACATCTAAAACAGGCGCTGTAATTCGCGATATAATCACTACTATTAGAAAAGTTAATGACTTAATCGATATCGTAGTAAAAGATGTCAAAGTGCAGGGAATAGGAGCGGAAGATGATATAGCTCAAGCAATCAAGCAAGTTGACGATTTAGGATTCGATGTTTTAATCGTTGCAAGAGGTGGTGGATCGCTTGAAGATTTAATGCCATTCAATTCAGAAAAGATTGTTTATGCTATATACAATGCTAAAACTCCAATCATATCTTCTGTTGGGCACGAGACGGATACAACCCTTTGTGATTTAGCAGCAGATATAAGAGTTCCAACTCCAACTGCAGCTGGAGAACTTGTAGGATATAACGTAGAAGAGTATAAAAATTATATTCAAGATTTAGGAAATAGATTATCTTCACAATTGAGTGCATGTCTTGATCATGCCAAGACTAAGCTTGATTTGCAAATGCAGAGAATTATAGGTGCATTTAATGGTGTATATTCTAAAAATTCAAATAAATTAGAACTATATTCAGCCAAAATTGGGCTATTAGCCAATAATATACTAAAAAATAAGGAACATGAATTCGGCAATCTATCTGTAAGATTAGATGCTGTTAATCCATTAAAGGTATTTTCTCGTTCGTATTTGTATGCACAAAAAGATGGACAAAATATCACATCAATTGAGGACATAAAAGTTAAAGATAAGATAGAAATTACAACCAAAGGCGGTAAAGCCAAAGCGGAAATTATTGAGGTTAACAAACTATGAAATTTGAAGAATCATTAAAAGAACTTGAAGAAATTGTAGCTAAGATGGAACAAGGAAATTTAACCATCGATGAATCTATTGCTGCATTTACAAAAGGTATCGAACTTTGCAAAAACTGTTCAAAAGCTTTAGAAGACGCAAAGGGTAAGATTACAATTTTGCAAAAAGAAATGGAATCAATTAAAGAAGTTCCATTCGAGGTAAGCAATGATTAATATCTTTGATTTGTTTAAACAATCATTTGATAAATATCTAGATGGATATCTAAAGCATGTCTATTCGTATCAACCTTTAGATGATGCATATAAATATTCCATTTTAAATGGTGGTAAAAGAATTAGACCATCACTAGTTTTCTTAGGTGCATATGCAGTTGCTCCTAGAAACGAATTCTATAATCCAGAAGAATTGGTTGTAGAATTAGCAGTTGGGATTGAATTAATTCATTCTTATTCGCTAGTTCATGACGATCTACCTTGCATGGATAATGATTCATTGCGTCGTGGAAAACCTACAACCCATATAAAATATGGGGCTGGCATGGCAACAATTACAGGAGATGCAATGTTAAATGGTGCTGCAGAAGAAATGTTATCTGCTTTAGATAATGATTTTTATATGTCATGTCCATTTGTAAAAGATAACTATAAAGCACAAGTTAATGCTACAAAATACATTTTAAAATGTTCTGGAATGAACGGAATGATAGGTGGACAATGTTTAGATATTCGTGAAAATACTAAAAATCCATCTAAATCTGATCTAATTAGAATGTATAAATTAAAAACATCAGCTCTTTTAAGAGGCGCTTTAGTTGCTGGTGCTTTAAGATTTGAAGCAAGTGAAGATATAATAAATGCTTTTGAAAAATTTGCAGATAATTTTGGAATTTTATTCCAAATCCAAGACGATATTCTAGATTTAACCTCAACTAGAGAAGAACTTGGAAAAGATGTACATCAAGATGAAGCTAATGATAAATTCACATATATTGATGCAGTTGGCGGCATAGATCAAGCAAAACTTGATGTTATGTCTTATGCAGATGAAGCTAAAGCTGCAATAAAGACAATTGAAGGAAAGATTAACGGAGCTGAGTATTTCTATGAACTAATAGACAATATGATTGCTCGCAAAAAATAAATAATATAAAATAGAGCTATGGGATTACTAGAAAATATTAATTCACCAAAAGATTTAAAATCACTTTCTGTTGAAGAATTATATTCTTTAGCACAAGAACTTCGTGATGTTATAATAAATACCGTTTTTAAAAATGGTGGCCATTTGGCATCAAATTTGGGCGTAATTGAATTAACAATCGCCATAGAATACGTATTTAACTTACCCAAAGATAAATTAATATTCGACGTAGGACACCAATGTTATGCTCATAAGCTATTAACAGGAAGATACAAAGATTTCTCAACGCTTCGCCAAACAAATGGTATAGCAGGATTCCCAAGAATTGAAGAAAGTATATACGATACAGCGACAACAGGACACGCTTCAACAGCGCTATCTATTGCTTGTGGACTTGTTCGTTCTAATCCAGAAGGAAATATAATTTCCTTGATTGGTGATGGATCTTTAACAGGTGGCCTTTCATATGAAGCATTAAATGATATGGCAACTCTTCGACAAAAACAAATCATCATATTAAATGATAACGATATGTCTATATCTAAAACAGTTGGATATATTTCAAGATATTTAAATGGTGTACATAGTGGTGATGCATTTGGCGAATACGGATTAAATTATCTAGATAATATCGATGGCCATAATATCGAAGAGCTTATAAACGCATTAACATATGCAAAAAATTCAAAACGTTCAATTGTATTGCATGTTAGAACAATCAAGGGAAAAGGGCTTACAGAAGCTGAGATTGACCCTGAAGGATATCATGGATATTCTCCAAAACACTGGGACAAGCCATCTTTTTCTAAAATCATGGGTGCTAAATTAGCCAAAATGGCTAATCAAAACAAAGATATCTTTGCAATTACAGCAGCTATGGAAGAAGGAACAGGCCTTGAAATATTTGAAAAAACACATAAAAACAGATTTATAGATGTTGGTATTTGCGAAGCACACGCAGCAACTATGGCATCAGGCTTAGCACTTGGTGGTAAAAAACCATATTTTGCGGTATATTCTACATTTATGCAAAGAGCTTTTGACTCAATTCTTCATGATATTTGTTTATCTAATCTTGATGTAACATTCTGCGTAGATAGAGCAGGTATCGTATCTGGAGATGGTGAAACACACCAAGGTATATACGACGTATCATTCTTAAGATTAATGCCAAATATGGTAATTGCATCTCCTAAAGATTCAATAGAGCTTGAGAATTTATTAGATTTTTCTTTGGCACACAAAGGACCAATGGCTATAAGATATCCAAAAGGAAACATTAGAATAGAATATTCTATCCATGAACCAATTCAACTTGGAAAGTGGGAATATCTAAATAGAAATGATGATTCAAATATCGTTATTTTAGCAACTGGAGCTACATGCGTATCTGTTGCATCTCATGCTTTAGAGTTTTTGAAAGAAGAAGGAATTAATCCAACACTTATAAACGCTAGATTTGTAAAACCTTTGGATTCAGAAATTTTAAATGAAATAAAAGGAAAAACAATTGTAACTTTAGAAGATAATGTTTTATCTGGATCATTTGGATCTGCAGTTGCAGAATATTATGTAGAAAACAACATCTATGGCGTTAAATTACATATGTTAGGTATAAATGATAAAATCCTAAAAACCGCATCTCAACCAGATTTGTTAAAAGATAATGGTCTTGATTCATATTCTGTTAGAGATTTTATAAAGACTTTAAAATGAGATTAGATCAGTATATTTCTCAAAATTTTAATCATACAAGAACAAAAGCCAAACAATTAATAGAGTCTGGCTTTGTTTTAGTTAATGGGAAAAAAGTAGATAAGGTTTCATTAGATATAAAAGATGGAGATAATGTAGAAATTGCTAAAGAATTTCAATACGCTTCATTAGGTGGAGATAAACTTGCAAAAGCTTTAAAAGATTTCGATTATTGTCTTAAAGACAAAATTTGCATAGATATTGGGGCATCTAATGGTGGATTTACCGATTGTATGCTACAAAATGGCGCTAAAAAAGTATATGCGCTAGATGTAGGTGAGTGTGCATTTTCCGATGAATTAAAATCTAATCCAAAAGTAGTTATAAAAGACAGATTAAATGCAAGATATGTAACCGTAGAAGATATTGGAGAATACTGCGAATTTGCTTCCATTGATGTTTCTTTTATATCTTTAACTTATATTTTAGAAAATGTGTCGAACCTTTTGGTTCCAAATGGGGAGATTATAGCCCTTATAAAGCCACAATTTGAGGTAGGCAAGAAGTATTTATCAAAACGAGGAATTGTTCAATCTCAAAAGGTAATTGATCAAACTATTGAAAATATAAAAGCTTTTGCTTTATCTATAAATTTACAACCAATTCAAGTTACAAACGCTCCAATAAAACCAGATAAAAACAAAGAATATTTAATACTTTTAAAGAAGATCTAACTTTACATAATTTTGACATTCAATGTAAATAATATTATAATATTATGTGTGCATCGAGAGCACAAAAAAGGAGTTAGACACGATGAAAAAGATTTTAGCATGTTTATTAGTAGTTGTTTTACTATGTTCGCTATCAATTATGTTATTCTCATGCGATTCTGATGAATTAAAGAAATTGGAATATACAAATGAAAATGGTGAAGTAGTTAAAACAAATGTTAAAAAGACAGACGATCCAGAAAAGGTTACAGCAGCAGTTTGCGCATTAGCAAACAAACAAATTGATACAACTTCATTATATAGTTTATTGGTATCAGCATCAGTAAATGCAAGTTTAGCAGGAACACAAAAAGATAAAGCTTGGGATGCAAATCTTGGGGCTTCTGCAACTGTTGGAGTTGCGCTACCTGAATATTATGAAGGCATGAAAGTTGCAGAATTTGCAAATGGATTGAAGTTATATGCAGATATTTCTGCACAAGGAAAACTTCCAAAGAATATTGGTGCGCTAAATGATGATGACGATGAAACACCATTCCCAGATTTAACAGATACCGTAGATTTGAATGAATCATTAAAGTTATATTTAGATACAGCAAAAATCTATACAAAAGCTGCAATTTCTGAAGGAGCCATCGCAGCTATGCCAGATTTTGAATCTTTAATTACAATGGTTAACAACAAGACAGGTAAGATTGATTTATCTTCATATTTGTCTATGATTATAGGTATGCTTGGCTTAAAGGATGATGCTATCCCTACAGTATATTCTACAATTCAAAACGCAAGCAATTCTTACATAAAGGCAATTAATTCTTTAAATTCAAAAGATACAGATACAGATACAGAAGATCCATCTTCTATTGAAGCAAATATTGAATTTAATTATGCAAATGTTAAGAAATTTGTAGAAGCATTCAATATTAAGATTACAAAGACAAAGGGAAGCGTTGCTACATTTTCTGCAACAATTAACGCTGAATCTATGAAAAAATTAAATGAAGCTTTCCCTCCAAAAGAAGGTGAAGATCCTGAATTTAATGAAGATCTAAAAGGTTCATTTGATGTTGTTTTATCTATTGACGCTAAGACTATGTTAGATGTTTCTTTAACAGTTACAGCTTCTGGATTTGGTGAAATGCTAGCAAATGCTGAAGAAGGCGTAGTTGTAAATACATCTTCAGCAACTATAAATGCTACGATTTCAACACAAGGTATTCCAACAATTTCTGATGAAGAAAAAGAAGCTGCTCAAGCAATAAATGCAATGGATTTCTTATCAGAATTAATGAAAATTATTATGGGTTAATATAGCAACATAATACATTAGGCCAGGGGTGCATAAAAAACTCCTGGCCTTTTTCATTAAAAAATTTAAAATTTTATTTTAATAATATGCATAATTGATGTATAATTATGAATATGAAAATCGGAATTTATTCAAATGAACACAAAGACAATAATTTAGTGGCAGCAAAAGCCTTGATAAATATCCTAGACAAAAAGGGTATTTCTTATTCTTTTTCAACAAACGCTGAAAATATCGATATAAAAGGTGCAATTCCACTTCAAGATTTATCTAATGATTCAGATATAGTTATTGCATTTGGTGGTGATGGTACAATGCTTAATGTAATTTCATATATCGATGATAAAGCTATCCCAATTCTCGGCGTCAATATGGGCAAGATAGGATTTTTAACAGAGATCGACAAAGATAATCTTGAAAAAGCAGTCGATGCGTTAATTTCGGGCAAATATCAAATTGAAACAAGAACGCTTATAAGAGCTCAAGTTCCAACAGGCGAAAAGTTCTATGCTTTAAATGAAGCAATATTAACTTCATCGAATTCTCAAGTATCATCAATAAAGATAAACATTGACGATTCTTATACAGCAACAGTTAGAGGAGATGGTGTATTAGTTTCAACACCAACTGGATCTACCGCATATTCACTTGCATGCAATGGTCCAATTCTTGCTCCATCTGTAAAAGGATTTATTGTAAATACAATATGTCCTCACTCACTTCATTCTGTTCCAATTGTTGTAGATGATGGTTCAGAAATCATGTTATCTTCAAATTCTCGTAATATGAAACTTGTTATTGATGGCAAGGATAGATATGAATTTGTAGGCGATGCTGAAATTAAGATTAGAAAAGCAAGTTTTTGTGCTTCATTTGTTAGATTGAATAATCAAAACTTTTATCAAAAATTATTACAAAAACTAAGTTTTTGGGGAGAATAAATTATGAATCGTAGGCAAAACGCAATTATCGAATTAATTACGAAATACGAAATCGAAAAGCAAGAGGATTTAGTAGATAAGCTAAATGAAATGGGCTTTGCATCAACTCAAGCTACAGTTTCAAGAGATATTAAACAACTTGGACTTGTTAAGATGCATGGCACAAAGAAAAAGTTTAAATATACTCAAGTTAAATATACAACCGATGGTATATCTGTAAAATTTGGCAATCTATTTAAAGAATCTGTATTATCTATTCAAACTGCAGGAAATATGATAGTTATCCGTACCGTATCTGGTGGTGCTAACTCAGCTGCAGCATTTTTAGATAAGCAAGAATTTGAAGAAGTATTAGGTACAATCGCAGGGGATGACTGTATATTTGCAGTAGCTTCATCTCCAGAAGCAGCACTAGATATAGCAAGAACACTAAAGAGTTATTTCTAATATGTTAAATTCGTTACAAATCAAAAATATCGCCATAATTGATTCGCTTGAAATAAACTTTGAAAAAGGTTTAAACGTCTTGAGCGGTGAAACAGGTGCTGGTAAGTCAATTATTATTGACTCACTAAACTTTGTTTTGGGTAAGCGTGCAGATAAAACGCTTATATCTTATGGTAAAGATAGTGCTCAAGTTGTAGCATTTTTCGATATTTCAGATTGTAAGAAAGCTCAAGATATTCTAAAAGAATATGATATCGATTCAGATGATGAATTGATGATAAAGCGTACAATGACACAAGATGGCAAAAACACATGCAATATAAATGGTCAAAAAGTTACGCTTCAAATGTTAAAAGAATTAACAGAAACATTAGTAGATATCTATGGCCAAAACGATACTGCATTTATAATGAATCCAAAAACTCATTTAGATGTATTAGATAACTTTAGCCAAGATAAAATCATTCCAAAAAAGATTAATTTATTAAAAATCTACGACGAATATAAAGAAACCCAAAAGAAGATTAAAGAATTTGGTTCATCTCAAGATATAGCAAAAAATCTTGATCTATATGAATACCAAATTAAAGAAATAGAAGAAGCAAATATTCAAGAGGGTGAAGAGGAAGAATTAGTAGCTCTTCGCCATAAGATGAATAATTCAGAAAGATACGTAGAGGCAATATCTGGCGCATTTGAAAGCTTAAATGGATATTCAGATATGAATGCTGTAACGCTTATTTCTAATTCAATAAACGAGCTAAAAAAGCAGGCATCAGAAGATGCTCAAATTCAAGAGTTAGTAGATAGATTAGAAAGCACGAAAATTGAATTGAAAGACATTGCATCATCATTAGATGATATGGTTCAATCTTTCGATTTTTCTCCTCAAGATTTACAACGTGTAGAAGAACGTTTATCTTTGGTTAGATTAATAAAGAGAAAATATGGAGATTCTTTTGAACAAATTCAAAACTATCTAAACGACATAAAAGCAAAGGTAGATTTCTTACAAAATGGAGAACAAGCTTTAAAAGATTTAGAAATCGATTTAGAAAATTTAGAATCAGATTTTTACGAAGCTGCAAAAGATTTAACAAAGACAAGAAAAGAAGTAGCAAAGGAATTATCTTCGAAAATTGAAAAAGAACTTGCAGAACTTGGCATTAAGAATGCAAAATTTGAGGCAAAATTCAAAGAAATACCAGAATCTGGAATCTACTTCGATGAAATGGATTTTTTATTCTCAGCAAACCTAGGACAACCTGTAAGAGAATTAACAAAGATTATCTCGGGCGGTGAATTGTCTAGATTTATGCTAGCTTTAAAAAATACAATTGCAAATTTGGATAGCATAAATACTATGGTATTCGATGAAATAGATACAGGTATCTCTGGAAACATTGCAGATACTGTAGCACAAAAGTTATATAAGATTTCTAAAAATAAGCAAGTTTTAGCAATTACTCACTTGCCACAATTGGCATCAATGGCGGATGCAAACTTCTTAATTGAGAAATCTGTTCAAGATGGAAAAACAAAAACAAATGTAACTCGTCTTGAAAACGAAGCATTAATCGATGAATTATTGAGATTAATTGGTGGTATAAACTCTAAAGAGTTTGGTAGACCACATGCTCAAGAAATGAAGAAGAATGCAAATGAATTGAAAAAAAATATTTAATATATAAGGAGTATAGATATGGCATTACCTTACGTAGATCCACTAACAACTAGATACGCAACAAAGCCTATGCTAGACATGTTCTCAGAAGAAACTCGTATGATTCTTTGGAGAAAACTATGGGTAGCGTTAGCAGAAAGCGAAAAAGAATTAGGCTTAAACATTACTGATGAGCAAGTAAACGAATTAAAAGCTCATGTAACAGATATCAACTTTGATGTCGCAAAGGCAAGAGAAAAGGTTTGTCGTCACGACGTTATGGCATATGTTTATGCATATGGTCAACAATGTCCAAAAGCTGAACCAATTATTCACCTTGGTGCTACATCTTGTTATGTAACAGATAACTCTGATGCAATTATTTATCATGATGCATTAGTCCTTGTTAAAAACAAGTTAGTTAACGTTATGGATAAGCTTGCAAAATTTGCTAAAGAATATGCAGGTCTTCCAACACTTGGATATACACACCTTCAACCTGCACAATTAGTAACAGTTGGAAAAAGAGCAGCTTTATGGCTTCAAGATTTGCTATTTGATTATCAAAATATAGAATATTTGTTAGATAACACTAGATTAAGAGGCGTAAAGGGCACAACTGGAACTCAAGCAAGTTTCTTAGAATTATTTGATGGGGATCACGAAAAGGTAAAACAATTAAACAAATTAGTTGTAAAGAAGATGGGATTTGATAAAACATTTGCTGTCTCTGGACAAACATATACAAGAAAGTATGACTATAACATCTTATCTGGACTTTCTCAAATTGCACAATCTGCATACAAGTTCGCTAACGATGTAAGAATACTTCAAAGCTTCAAGGAAATAGAAGAACCATTTGAAAAGAATCAAATTGGTTCATCAGCAATGGCATATAAGAGAAATCCTATGCGTTCTGAAAGAATCTGTTCGCTTGCTAGATATGCCATGAATTTACCAGGAAATGCAGCTCAAACAGCAGCAACACAATGGATGGAAAGAACTTTGGACGATTCTGCTAATCGTAGATTAGTTATGGCTCAAGCTTTCTTATCTATAGATGCTATCTTAGAAATCTACATGAACGTTGTAGATGGTATGGTTGTATATGATAAAATCATCAATAAGCGTGTAATGGCTGAACTTCCATTTATGTCTACAGAAGTTATCTTAATGGAATGCGTTAAAGCTGGTGGAGATAGACAATTCTTACACGAAAGAATTAGAGTGCATTCTATGGAAGCTGCTATGCAAGTTAAGAAAGAAGGTAAAGATAACGACCTAATCGAAAGAATTAAGGGTGATGAAGCATTTGCTGCAATCAAAGATAAGATTGATTCTATCTTAGATCCAAAGAACTTCATCGGTCGTGCTAAAGAACAAACACTAGAATTTATAGAAGAGGAAATCAATCCAATTCTAAAGAAAAATGCTGACATACTAGGTGCGCAAGGAGTCGTAAACGTATAAAAATAAGTACTAAGTTAACTTAGTACTTGTTGGCAGGGGAGACGCGACTCGAACACGCAACCGACGGTTTTGGAGACCGTAGCCCTACCATTGGGCCACTCCCCTAAGAGCATTATTATTATATATGCGAAGATTTTTAGTGTCAAGGGAAAAAGGAGAAGAAAAAACAAAATGGAATATAGATATAAATTAGGGTTTTTAGGTGCTGGAAATATGGCTAAAGCTATTGCAAATGGCATCATAAAATCAAACATTTTAAAAGCAGACGAAGTTGTAATGTCTGATCCATTTGTAACAGGTAATGTTGCTGGAATAAAAGTTATAAATGATAACAAAGTTATCTTCAATGATTGTGAATATGTATTGCTTGCTGTAAAACCACAAATTTTCAATCAAATTGTAGATGAACTAAAAGAAACAAAAGTTAAGAATGTTATATCAATTATGGCAGGCGTTAAAATGGCCAAAATAAAGAACATTTTGCCTAACGCTCAAGTAATTAGAATAATGCCTAATCTTCCAGCCTCTGTTGGCGCAGGAATGGCTGGCATTGCAAAGGACAATAATGCATCAAAAGAAGCAAACGAATTTACTAAGGCTATTTTTGATTCAGTTGGTAAAGCAATATTTGTAAACGAATCTGATTTAGATGCAGTAACTGCAATATCTGGATCTGGTCCTGCATATGTATATTACTTTATTCAATCTATGATAAAAGGTGGTATAAAGAATGGTCTTTCAGAAGAAGCAGCAAAAGAATTAACTCTTCAAACATTCGTTGGTGCAGTTGAGATGGTAAAGCATTCTAATGATGATTTAGACACTATGATTGATAGAGTTTGCTCAAAAGGTGGCACTACTATTCAAGCAATTGATACTTTTAGATCTTATGATCTAGATGATAAAATAATAGAGGGTATCGATAAGTGTAGAATAAGAAGTGAGGAGCTTTCTAAATAATGAAAAAAGTTACAATCTATACAGATGGTGCATGTTCTGGAAATCCTGGTCCTGGTGGATGGGGCGCTGTTTTGATGTATAACGGCGTTGAAAAGGAAATGTCTGGAGCAGAAAAAGAAACGACAAATAATAGAATGGAATTATTTGCCGCCATTTCTGCGCTTCGTGCACTAAAAGAACCATGCGAAGTGGACTTATATTCTGATTCTGCATATCTTTGTAACGCAATAAATGAAGGCTGGTTATTTGATTGGAAACAAAAAAATTGGAGAAATTCAAATAAAAAAGATGTTAAAAATGTAGATTTATGGGAAGAATTAATTACATTAATGGGACTTCATAGAATTACATTTATAAAAGTAAAAGGTCACGCTGATAACGTGTACAACAATAGATGTGATAAATTAGCAACATCAGCTATACTAACAATAAAATAAGGGGAAATTATGTGTTTAATTAGTAGAAAAGTATTCTTTACGATGTTTAAAAGAAATCCAAATGCAAATCATGACAATGATAACAACATTGAAGATCCAACAAGAAACAAATTGATGGGCCCACATTTGGATGATTATGTGGCAACAAAGATTGAAACTCAAGAAAAGTTCACGAATTTGCCATTTGAAATATTAACTATAACAACTGAAGATGGAATTAAATTGGTTGGTAGATTATTGAGAAATGAAAAACCTTCTCAAAAAACAGCTATTTTAATCCATGGATATAACTCATATGGTACAAGAGAATATTGCTATACTGGATTTAAATATTTAGATGCAGGATACAATATCTTTATGCCAGATAACCGTGCTTGTGGAGATTCTGAAGGAGAATATTGTACATTTGGGTTAAAAGAAAGCGAAGATGTTAAGCTTTGGATAGCAGAAATCAATAAAATCTTCCCAAAGGGTGAAATTGTACTTCAAGGATCATCTTTGGGTGGGGCAACAGTATTGATGTTATCTAATCAAGATTTACCAAAGAATGTTAAAGCAATCGTTTCAGATTGTTCATATTCTTCAATGGTAACGGAATTTAAGCATCTTGCTGGATATCTAATTGGAGTTCCTGCATTCCCAGTTATGCAATTTACAGAAATGTATTTTAAAAGATGCTGTGGTTGCGATTTTAAAACAAAATCACCACTAAAATCTGTAAAACAAGCAAAGCTTCCAATCCTATTTATACATGGGGAAGCCGACAGATTCATTCCAAAGGAACAATGTCAAGAATTATATGATGCATGTGCATCAGAAAAAGAAATCCTATATGTACCAGAAGCTGGTCACGTTGGAGCATATGTACAAGGAAAAGATATGTATTTTAATACATTATTTAATTTCTTAGCAAAATATACAAAATAAATATCATTTAAAAGGAGAGCACAAAAATGAATGATTTATTAAAAAAAGCTATCGCTGAATGTGTTGGTACATTCGTGCTAGTATTCGTAGCATGTGGTGTAGCTGGCGCAACAGGTGGTAGTTTAGTAGCAACATCTTTAGCATTCGGTTTAACAATCGTTGCTATGGCTTATTCTGTAGGAAGAGTTAGTGGATGCCACATCAATCCTGCAGTATCTTTAGGATGTCTTTTAACAAAGAGAATGACACTTAAAGAATTCGGCGTATACGTATGCGCTCAAATTATCGGTGGTTTCTTAGGCGCTGTATTAGTATTTGGTATCTTCAAGATGGCAAATGTTAATCCACTTGGGGATGCTTGTAACTATGCTGTTGGATTTGGTGCAAATGGTTTAACAGCTGGCGGAATCGTTGGAGGACTTATCACAGAAATCGTTTTAACATGTATTTTCGTATATGCTATTTTAAACGTTACTGATGAAAAGGCTGGAAATGGTAAGATCGCTGGTATCGTTATCGGTTTAACATTAACACTTGTTCACCTAATTGGTATCAATTTAACAGGAACATCTGTAAACCCAGCTAGAAGTATCGCTACAGCTATTTCTGCTGCTATTTACAATGGTACAACTGATGCACTTGCTCAAATTTGGATCTTCATCGTAGGACCTTTAGCTGGTGCTGCTTTAGCTGCTTGCTTATATTCTATTTTGAATACAGAAAAAGCAGAAAAAGAAAACGCTTAGTTAGAATTTAAAACCAAAAGTTTTGATATGCACATCTTGTTTTGCAGGAAGTGCATATTTTTTTTGTATTTTTTTTGCTATTTGTGGCAAGTTTGTTGCACTTGATTATGTATTATTAAAGTAGTTAGTTCTACTTTGAATCGATTGCAATAGGCATCGAGATACTATTAGCTGACTTTGAGGGCATCGAGTCAGCTAATTTTCTTTATATTGAATTAATAATTAAATTATATAAAGCGTTAGCTAAACTAAGATGAGCATCTTTTGTTAAATGTAATCCATCTTGACCCACATCTAAGATATTATTTGGAACAAATTGACAATTATTTAATTTTGCTAGATATTCATAGGCTTTTTCGAAATCTTTTGATTTAATTTTTGCGTTTTCAAAGCCTTCAAAGTTCGAATTTTCAATTTCTTTAGGAATTACGATAATTATCTTAGTATTTGGTGAAATTTGTTTAATTTTGCCAATTATGAGCTCATCTAAAGCAAGCGCTGCATCAAAAGCGTTAAAAGTGAAGTAGTCTTTCATGTCGTTAGAACCTAAAAACAATATCAATAAATCAACAGGCATATGAGATTTAAAACAATTTTCAAAATGTCTTTTTGCAATATACTCATCGCCTGAATGCTTTGGATCTTGATTTGCAATGGTTCTTGAGCATAGACCTTCTTCTATAATTTCATAATCATTTCCAAGCAATTTTTGCAAAACCATAGGATATCTTATATCTTCTGGATACCTTTCATGCTTGCCATTTGGGATATATCCCCATGTATTTGAATCGCCATAACATAATATTCTCATGCCTATATTATATATATTGGATTAATTTGTTTGCAATAAATTGTAAATATCTATAGAATAGATAATGACGATTATATTTCAAGAAAATATAAGAGGAGTTTAAATGGACGCACTAGATATACTAAAAGCATTTTTAATGCTAATAGCAGGTTTAGGAACCTTCTTAATCGGCTTGAAAATCATGGGTGAAAATCTTGAAACCCTAGCCGGAGACAGGTTAAAAGTTTTATTCACTAAAATCAGCGATAATAAATTCTTAGGTATTGCTACCGGTGCAGTTACAACTGTATTGACACAATCTTCAACAGCAACAACTGTCATGGTTGTAGGTTTCGTTAACACAGGTGTTATGACACTTATTCAAGCAACCGCAATTATCATGGGTGCTAACATCGGTACAACTATTACTGCATATTTAATTGCCTTACAAAAAATCCCAGTAGCTGCATTCTTCTCAGCATTAGCTGGTGCTGGTGTATTTATGCAGATGGTTAAAAAGAATAAGAAAGTTAAAAATATTGGTACAATATTTACCGGCGTAGGTTTGTTATTCGTAGGTTTGTATGTAATGAGTAACGCTATGAGTGGTGTTACATCTATTACTACAGCGGATGGTGAATTGTTAATTCAAACTTGGATTATTAAGCTTGCTACTTTACCAGGCGCACCTATCATTTTAATGGTATTCGGTGCAATTTTAACAATCATAGTTCAATCATCTGCTGGTACAACAGCTATCTTGGTTGGTTTATGTTCGGCAGGTGCTATGGAATTAGAGCCAGCACTATATATTACACTAGGTATGAACGTTGGTACCTGTTTGACGGCCCTTGTTTCTTCAGCTGGTGCTACAACAAACGCTAAAAGAGCATCAGTTGTTCACTTGTTGTTTAACGTTATAGGTACAATAATATTCGGTATAGTATTAGCATTTGCTGGAGATTATATTATAAAATTCATCAAATCAATTAGAATTGGTTCAGATGATGGTACTATAATTTCAATGCAAATTGCTTTATTCCATACAATATTCAACGTAACAACAACAATATTACTTGTTCCTATTATGAAGCAATTTACAAAATTAGCTTCGCTAATAGTTCCAGAATCTAAGAACAAGAATGTAAACCCTCAAGATCTTATTTACAAATTCAGATATATCGATAACCGTTTGTTATCTACGCCATCAATTGCTATGGCTATGCTTAGAAAAGAAATATCTGCAATGATGGATGATGCTCAAACTAACTTAGAACTTGCAGTAGAGGCTGCAATGACGAAAGATCTTTCTAAGAAAGAGGAGTTTGAAAATAGGGAAACACACATCAACTTTATTAATAAAGAAATCACTAAGTTCTTAGTTGAAGTTTCTAACTTGGATATTACATACGAAAATGAGCAAGAAATCGCCGCATATTACCACAATGTCTCTGACATTGAACGTATTGGTGACTATGCTGAAAATATCGTAGAATACGCTGAAGAATTAATTAAAGCAAACGTAGATTTCTCAGAAGATTGCAAAGAAGAATTAAAAGACATGACAAATGCTGTTTATCAAGAAATTGCATCTGTTAAGTTTGCTTTTGGAAATAAGACATTAAAAGATTATAACGAAATAGAAGCTTACGAAGACTTAGTTGATACATATTACAATAAGTTATCTGAAAACCATATTGTAAGATTAAACCAAGGTGTATGTAATGCAGAAGCTGGTAGTGTATTTATTTCAATGATTGGTAATTTGGAACGTATCGGTGACCACTCTATGAACGTTGCAAAATCAATGCTAAACTACGTGTCTTTGAAATAGTCAAAATGATATCAATAACAATAGGACCCAGTTCAAAAAAACTGAGTCCTATTTTATTTTAATTAATTTATTAATTATTTTTTAGATTTAGAACTTTTTTGTTTTGACATTATAAACATAATGATTTGCTGAATAGCAATTAATATAAGAATAATACCGAACATTAATGATGCATATTCTTTAAAATCATCAATGAATAATAAACAGAATCCAAGTGTTAAAGATACAGCACCAAGTGCTAATTCGATTCCGAATATTAAATTATCTTTTCCATGTCTTACCGTTAAGTACAAAATAGAGTCAATAATTAAGTATCCGCCGATGAATATTAAAAGATATGGAATATATCCAATAATAATGCCAGCTAGGTGATCTACGATGAAATATACACCAAAAGCACCTACAGCTGCAGATACAATTCCGTTATATGCTGTAATAGACTTTGTTTCTAAATAACAAGAAATAAGCAATAATATTGCAGCTACAATTAGGAAAATACCTACTGTCCATGAAATAGCGGCAATGCCCATAGCTAAAGAACAGCAGAATAGAACTCCAAATACTAGTAGAATAGCAAATGAGAGAATTTTTGAAAGATCTTGATTTCCTTCTTTTGTCATAATATATATGCCTCCAATAAATAATTAGTTAACGTGATAATGTGTAGAACTATATAACCATGAATAGATTAATATAGATACTGGAATAGTTAATATCATAATTGTAGGGAATACAATTGGTTGAACAATTGTAGATAAATCTACAAAGTTAGCTTTAAATCCTACAAATCCTATTAATATAATTAATAAAAACGCATTTACTAAGAATATTGATGCAGTAGATAGCGTCTTTTTCAAATCAAACGATGCAATAATCTTTTTATTTGGATCTATAACATAGTTAAGTCCAAGTGCAGCTGGAACTGCTAAAGCTACAAGTAGTGGAATTAAGAAGCTGCTAACTGGTGTTCCAAATACATTCATAGTAGATAAATGCAAAATTGTAAGCAATATTGCAAATACAGCATATGAATATAAAGATGTAACGGCTAATATCTTATTTATGTAGATATACTTGTTAACATAGAATTCTGTTGTGTTCTTTTTGTAATAAGGTTTAATTGTAAAGCCTTGAGAGGCGAATTTAGAGCTAATTGACTCAAGGGAATAATTTGATGCGTATTCAGCATCGTTTACCTTGTAATCAGCCCCAGAATTGTCTCCGAATTGAGATGCATAATATGAAGCATAGCTTCCAGTAGGTTGTTTTGGAGCAACTGATCCATGGAAAATATCTCCTAAAACTCCAACATAATCTACATCTTGTTCATATATTACGCTATCTTTATTTACAATAACTGTTTTTAAATCTGGATTAACAATTTTAATTGTTTGTTGATAATCTGCAGGAACTTCTTGTACATGAATTGGTGCAGAATTATCGCTTTGTTCGCTTGGAGAGTCTAAATTGAAGGCCATTTGTCCTTCTTCAGCATCTTCTAGTGGTTCATTTAAAACGATTTGATTATCATAAACCGATGCAGATTCTGCAGCTGAAGGTTCAGAACGAGGTTGTCTTTTTGTTCTTGGTCTTAAATCAGATGCTTGGAATGGTGGGGTAGATGTAGGATCAAAATCCTTATCAGATAATAATCCATTGATAATTGTTCTTGAATATTCCCATTGATATTGGTCATTTTCTAAGAATTTTCTACCATCATCAAGTAGAGAATAGTAAACTCTTTGAGCTCCATTTGAAGAATCGCCCTTGTATGAAGTTACATATCCAAGCTTTTCCAAACGCTTTAAACATGAATATAGGGTAGGTTGTTTTAATTCATATAAACCTTTTGACTTATCTTTGATTTCAGTAAGAATCTCCAATCCATATCTATCTCCATTTGCAAGAGTAGATAATATGATTGTGTCTACGTGATCTCTGATTAAATCGATATTTACTGAAGAATTATCCAACTTTAACTCCTTTCACAATAAATATAATACTATATTGCGCGCGAAATTTCAATAAATACCCAAAATTATAAGTTTAATTTCAAAATAGGGAAGTTTAGAAAATAGAAAAATGAACAAAGTGTAGGGAAAAGTGAACAAATATTTACTAAATAATCCATATTTTCACTTGTCTAGAATTCATATTAACTTAGAAGCTCAATTTTTAGAATTCTCGCCTTATTTCGCCCTGGAGAGTATAAGATTCTGAGTCCGATATCGTGCCATAATGATTATTGCGCAAAATTACACCTATGAGTAAAAATAAGGCGAAATAATTATGAATTACAAATGTTTTCAATTATCAAAACCAATTTTAGCCACATTTTTACTATACGATTTTTATAACTATACTTATTGTTTTTGGCTGATTTTTGACCAATTATTCTGATATTCAAATTTGCTCTCATTTGTAAAAATCGGTTTTTAGTAATATAAATCCCTATCTTTTATTTTTTAACTTTGACACATATTTTGAATATTTCGTCTGATTTGTAAAAATAACAATTTTTGAATACATTTGGTCATCCCACATATATTTTACAATATTAAAAATCAATATATTATGCGCAATAATTTTATGGTATAATGGTTGCGATGAAAAAATCTTATTTCGACGAACGCGAACAAAATACCATATTAAAGCTTAGACAGGTTCTTCAGGATTTGCCTATGGTTTGTAATGAATTCTTTATAGCCATAGATACATATACATCGCCATTAACCAGACTTGAATATGCTTTAGATTTAAGAATCTTCTTTGATTTTCTATCTAAAGAAATTGATTATTTTGTTGGCAAAAACATTCGTACGTTGACTTATGATGATATCAATAAGGTTGAAACATTCCATATTGAGATGTTTTTAAACTATCTATCTTTGTATACATTCAATGGCGTTGAATACAAAAATACTATAAAAACTAAAGCCAGAAAGCTATCTACGCTAAAATCTTACTTTAAATTCTGTTATGAACATGATTATATCTTTAGAGATCCTGCAGCTCGTGTTAAATCTCCAAAGATACACGAAAAGCCTATCATTCGTTTTTCTCAAGACGAAATGACCGATTTTTTGGATGTTGTTGAATCTGGAGACGGTTTATCTGAAAGATCTAGAGCCTTCCATGACACCCTTAAAGAACGTGATTCAGCGATTATGACCTTATTTTTAGGCACAGGAATAAGAATTTCAGAACTTGTAGGTCTTAATATATCTGATGTAG
Source organism: Clostridiales bacterium (assembly GCA_015055975.1). GTDB lineage: Bacteria > Bacillota > Clostridia > Christensenellales > UBA3700 > UBA3700. Next base: position 45,458 of record SVHF01000003.1, read on the forward strand.
ATTTTGAGCACAATGCGTTTAAAATCACGCGAAAAGGTGGAAACCAAGCTATCCTTTATTTCAATGATGAGGTAAAAGATGCTCTAAATAAATATTTGGATAAAAGATTCGCAAATGGCCAAGAAAGCGAAGATGAAGAAGGCATTCCTTTGTTTATTTCGCTAAAAAACAAAAGAATTAGTGTCAGAAATGTTCAAGTATTGGTTAAAAAGTATGCGCAAATCGCATCTCCGCTAAAGAAAATTACGCCTCACAAGCTTAGAACTACATTTGGTACAAATCTTTATAACGAAACAAAAGACATATTCGTTGTAGCTGAAGTTTTAGGCCATAAAGATGTAAATACTACTAAAAAGCATTATGCTGCTATTTCTGAAGAAATCAAAAAAGCAGCTTCAACTAAGATTCATTTGAGAAATAACGAAGAAAATGAAGATAATTCTTGACATTTTCGCCCTATTTCATTTGTCAAGTCCTATTTTTATAATTTAAAATCAAACAAATTTTCGTTTTTATATTGACAAGTAATTTTTTCTTTTATTATAATAACATTGCGAAAATCAAAACTTTGTTCACTTTTTATAGGAGAAAATTATGGCAGAAAAGACTAAGAGATTAAATAAAACAATCGAAAAAGCTGATATTATTTACAATTTCTTACGTGAATATACATTGAAATATGGATATCCACCAACAGTAAGAGAGATCGTAGATAATCCAAAATGTGGTATTAAATCTACTGCATCAGCTAAACAATATTTAGATTTACTTGCCGAAGATGGCAAAATTATCAAATCAGCATCTAAATTTAGAGCTATCGAAGTTGTAGATGTAAAGAAACCTGTTCCAGATAAACCATTGGCTGACGATTCTTTATCATCTGTAAATGCTACAAGAATCCCATTACTTGGTAATATTGCTGCAGGACAACCTTTATATGCAGCCGTTGAAGATAGCCAATCATATACACTTCCAAATGATTATTTCGAAATCAAAAACGAAATGTTCTTACTACAAGTTAAAGGACATTCTATGGAAAAGATTGGAATCATGGATGGCGATATCGTTTTAATTAAGAGTCAACCTACAGCAAACAATGGTCAAATCGTTGTAGCTCAAATAGATGGAAACGAAGTTACACTTAAGCGTTTCTACAATTGCGGCTCATATATCAAATTAAAGCCTGAAAATGACGATTACGACGATATTATCGTAACTCCTGATCAATCTTTCAGAATCTTAGGTATTGCTAAAGGATTGATGAGAAATCATATTGTATAAGGTAAAATATGGCAATTATTACAGTTGAAATCGAAGACGATATTTTAGAACAGGCAAAAGATATTTGCGCTAAAAATGGATTAACTTTAGAAGAAGCGGTAATTCTATTTTTAAAGAAATGCATCGAGATTAAAGGAATACCTTTCCCAATAACCGACTGCCATTAATTAAAAATAAGCCGCAATCAGATTACGTGAATCTAAAATGTTAGACAATATATGAATCATTGCATTTAAAATAGTATTAAAATGTAAATATCCCAAATGTCTTAAATTTTTTACCCCAAATGTCTTAAATTTTGTCCCTTCTTTGCCATAAAAATATGCACCTCCTTGTTGTCCAACAATTGGGGTGCATATCACAAATGCGGTTTTTTCTATGCTTTGAATATATTTAAATGTTTTTTAGATTCTCTTCTGATACAGCACCAGATATTGTTTGATTTGAAGCTTGCTTTCCGTACATATCAATCTTTGCTGCGTTAGATAAACCATGAGTTAAACATCCAGCGCCACCAATACATCCACCAACACAAGCCATACCTTCAATGAAGTTTGCATCTAAAAGTCCCTTTGATTTCTTCATTAAAGCAACTTTACAAGCTTCGATACCATCACAAGTACATGGTTTAAATTCGAAATCTGTATAACCGTGTTCTTTCAATCCTTGGCGAACAGCTTCAGTTAAACCGCCAGATCTTGCGAATATACGACCAAAGAATGATGCATTATCTAATTCGCTAACTGGCAATTCTTCTTCAATAATGTCCCTACTATCAATCATAGCAAGCAATTCTTCAAATGTAATTGCTGAATCAATATATGGTCCAACTGAATCTAATTTGATTTCTTGCTTTTTAGCTGTACATGGTCCAATAAATACAATCTTACATGTTGGATCTTTTTCTTTGATGTATTTAGCAACAGATGCCATTGGTGATAAGTTATGTGAAATATATTGAACTAAATCTGGGAATTGTTGCTTTACAAGTTGTACAAATGCAGGACAACAAGAACTTAATAAGAATCCTTTGTCATGTAATTCTTGAGATTCGTTGAAAGAAACCATATCAGCGCCAAGAGCTGCTTCAAATACTTTATCAAATCCTAGACGTTTTATGGCTGTAATAATTTGACCAGTTTTAGCATATACGAATTGGCCAGCGATTGCTGGAGCTACAACTGCATATACCTTGTAGTTTGTATTATTCTTACTTTGCTTAATGATATCGATTACATCTAGTACATATGATTTATCTGTAATTGCACCAAATGGACATTGATATACACAAGCTCCGCATTGTGTACATTTAGAATCGTCTACTACAGCTGAGTCATCAGAAGAAATTGATATAGCCTTTACCTTACATGCTGTTTGGCATGGACGCTTTCTGTTGATAATAGCTGAATATGGACATACCTTTGAACAAGCACCGCACTCTACACACTTTGTTTTATCAATATGTGCTTGGTGATGTTGATCAAAAGAAATTGCTCCCATCTTACAAGCTTCAAAACATCTATGTGCTAAACAACCTCTACATGATGCTGTAACTTCATATCCAGATGCTGGACAGTCTTCACAAGCAATATCGATAACATTAATAACGTTTGCTGTTTCTTCTTTAGATTGTAGATTTAATTTAACTCTTTCTGTTAAGATGGCTCTTTCTTTATATACACAACATCTCATTGTTGGAACTTTACCAGGAACAATAATCTTTGGAACGTCCAATATGTTATCCATTAATTTGTCATCCCAAGCTAATCTTGCCATTTCTTTAATGGTTTTGTATTTAATGTATTGAACTTTAGTATCGAATTGACGCATAAACTCCCTCTCGTTTATTATTTTACCATAGTCACAAATTGACTATTACATTAGTTTTAATTTTTGTACGCAATACATACATGCAAGTTTCACGTGCTCATATGTTAACCCGCCTTGTAAGTATGCTATATATGGTTCTTTAATTGGCGAATCTGCAGAAAGCTCAATTGATGAGCCAGCTACAAACGAACCAGCCGCCATTATTACTTGATCTTCATAACCTGGCATATCCCAAGGTTCTAGCGTTAAATTGCTATCTACTGGAGATATTTCTTGGATGGTTCTACAGAATGTAATTAGTTGATCTTTTGTATCAAACTTAATTGAACGAATAATATCATTTGGTTTTGATGTAACTTTAGGCATTGTATCAAATCCTAATTCTTCAAATACCTTACCAAATAATAAAGATCCTTTAACAGCTTGAGCTACAATATGTGGAGCTAAGAAAAATCCTTGATAGAAATCTTTATAGCCATAAGCATATGATCCAACTTCCATACCAATTGATGGAGATGTTAGCCTAAATCCGACTAAATCTACATATTGCTTTTTACCACAAATATAGCCACCAGTTGGAACTATTCCGCCACCTGGATTCTTAATTAAGGAACCAGCCATCAAATCAACACCAGCTTGAGTTGGTTCATATATATCCATAAATTCGCCATAGCAGTTATCACACATAATGCATACATCTTGTTTTTTCGAACGGATAAATTTACATACCTTTTCAATTTGTTCAAATGATAATGCATCACGCCATTCATAACCACGAGAACGACCAATAAATATCATCTTTGTTTTTGGAGAAATTGCTTGAGCAATCTTATCATAATCAAAATCTCCATTTACTAAATTAACTTGTTTATATGTTACCAAATGATCCTTTAGCGAACCATTTCCTTCTCCATTTATAACTTCCATTAAAGTATCGTATGGAGCGCCAGATATTGCTATTAATTCATCATTTGGTCTTAATACTCCCATTAATGCTAAAGTTAATGCGTGTGTGCCAGATACAATTAATGGTGATACGATTGCTGCTTCACATTTAAATACATCAGCATAAATCTTGCATAGCGTATCACGGCCTATATCGTCGTATCCGTAGCCATTTGTTTGAGCAAAGTGTCTTTGTCCAACCTCGTATTTTCTAAAGGCTGAAAGTACCTTATCTTCGTTATATAATGCGATATCATCTACGCGTTTAAATTCTACGCTTAAATCTTTTTCGCATTTTTCTACAAACTTTAATATATTTTCGCTTACATTCATTTTATTTACCTACAAACTCGTCAATTGCTTTATATATATTTTCTTTATCATTTGGTTCAAAGAACTTACAAAAATCGTAACGCTTAAACCAAGTTATTTGTCTTTTTGCATAATGTCTTGAATTAGTTTTTATTTCTTCCTTTACTTCTTCAAGCGATTTTCTATCTGAAATAAAGTCTCTAAATTCTTTATATCCGATAGCTTGCATAGATTGAAGATTGAAATTATATCCCATGTTTACTAAATCTTGAACCTCAATTTCTAATTTGTTATCAAACATGTCTTCAACTCTATCGTTTATTCTTTCATATAATTCATCTCTATCTGGATTTAAACAAATCAAAAGCGCATCGTAATTCAATTCTTTTTCACGATCATCTTGTTCAGATTTTGTTTTTCCAGTAAGTTCATATATCTCAAGCGCCCTCAATACTCTTTTAACATTATTTGCATGAACCTTTTCAGCTTCTTTAGGATCGATAGCTTTTAGTTTATCATGCATATAATTTGCGCCATGCTTTTCGTATTCTTCTTGAAGTCTTTCACGAACCGCATCATCTTTTGCACCCAATTGTAATGGATATAAAAGCGCATCTACATATAATCCAGTTCCACCACAAATAATTGGAATCATATTCTTTTTATGCATATCATCGATAATTGCTTTAGCCTCTTTTGCATAATCTGATACAGAATATTCTTCATCTGGATTTACGATATTTATCATATGATGCTTGATTCCTTGCATCTCATCTTCCATAATCTTTGCAGTTCCTACATCCATATATTTGTAGATTTGCATTGAATCGCATGAAATGATTTCAGAATGAAGCTTTTTTGCAACTTCAATTGCAAGCTTAGATTTCCCAGATGCAGTAGGTCCAGCAATTATGATAATCTTATTCATTATTCAATCCTCTTAAACATCTTATCCAAATCCGTTCTTGTAAATGTAAAGATACAAGGACGACCGTGTGGACATTGCATTGGAAGCCCAGCTTTCATTTGTCTAAACAATTCTTTAACCTGTGCTTCAGATAATGTATCTCCAGCTTTAACTGCTGCTTTGCATGCCCATTGAGCAAGTTTTGATTTGATTAAATCTGATGCTTTTATATTTTGTGATATGTATTTGTCTTGCAATACGTTTTCAAAGAATGCTGCCAAATTGATATTAGATAAATCTGCAGGAATCGCTGAAATCTTAAATGTAAGCTTTCCAAATTCCTCAATTTCAAATCCTAAATCTTCAAGGTTTTGTTTTATTTGCAACATAATTTCATATTGATTAGATGTTAAATCCAAAACATATGGCAACATTAGAGGTTGTGATACAATCTCTCTTCTATTGATTTTGTCAATCCAATTTTCATATAGGAATTTTTCATGACATGCGTGTGTATCTATCAAATATGCATACGAACCATTTTGTACAACTAAGAATGTATCAAACAATTGACCCACAACTTGGTACATGTCAATAAGATTATCTTCAATTTCGTTAAATTTAGAATTGATATCTCCTATTTTAGAAGTTTTAGTATCAGCCATATTTTGACTACCGCTCAAAATAGAACTTAGCTTTTCGTCATTTTTAGAAGTATTTTGTAATTTAGAATTGTATGAATCGACCCAATTTTGAAGATCATCCAATTTAGAACTATGATTAGAGCCCAAATTTTTATCTATATTAGGGTCAATTTTAGAATTGAAATTAGGGTCAAAATCAGATGGATTATTCGATGCAAACATTTGTTCGTTTTTATTTTGAACAAATGTTCGGTTTTCGAACGCTAACATTGATTGTTGTTCGTAATTTTTTTCGGTATTTTCGGCGTTTTTCGTTAAATCTAGATTTGTTTGTTCATATACAAAAGCTGATGATATAGCCCTGTATACTACAGAAAATACTTTATGATTATCTTCAAATCTAACGTCAGCTTTAGTTGGATGCACATTTACATCAACTTTATCAAAAGGCATAACAATATTTAGAATATAGATTGGAAATGTTCTCTTCATCAATCTATCTCCGTATGCTTGCATAACGGCTACTTGTATATTTTGATTTTCAATTGCTCTGCCATTTACGATAATTGTTTGGAAGTTTTTGTTGTGCTTAACTAGATCTATTTTTGAAGTATATCCGTATACCTTATATTGATTATCTTCATATTCAAAAGGAATTAGATTGTTTGCAATATCATTTCCATATACAGAATATATTGCATCTTCAAGTCCTCCTGATGTTTGATATATCGTTTCCCCATCAATTTCAAATGTAAATTTAATATCTGGATTTGCAAATATAAGCTGAGTTACTCTAAATCTTACTTGTGATTCTTCTTGCTTTGGATTTTTTAAGAACTTAAGTCTTACTGGCGTATTGTAGAACAAATTAGAAACAGTAATTGTTGTTCCTTGATTAAATCCGATTTCCCCTTCTTCCTCAATCTTGCCAGATGATACTAATACTTCATATCCAAGGCCGCCTTGGTTGTCTGAAGATTGTATCTTTAGGTGCGATACAGCCGCAATAGAAGCTAAAGCTTCTCCTCTAAAGCCAAGAGTTGAAATGTTGTCTAAATCGCTTGCAATCTTCAATTTCGAGGTCGCATGAGGAAGATAAGATAGATATATATTTTCTCTATCCATACCAATACCATTATCTTGGACTTTGATTTCCTTAATACCACCATCTATTATTGAGATATTAATTTCAGTAGCGCCGGCATCGATTGAGTTTTCTACAAGCTCTTTTATAACAGATGCTGGATTTTCAACAACTTCACCTGCTGAAATTAGATTATATATGGATGGATCAAGTTTATTTATCTTTGCCATTAGTTATCCCTCTTTGCTAACTCCACAAGTTCTTGCAATCTTGCAAATGCTTGAATTGGAGATAAAGTATCCATATCTATATTTTTAAGCATTGACTTTAATTCATTTGTCTTTGCTATATCTAATAAATCGTCGCCTTCTTTTTCAACCTTTGCTTGAGTTGATACAGAAATCTTATCCAAAAGCTTTTGCACTTCTTTTGCACGCTTTATAACGCTATCTGGAAGCCCTGCAAGCTTAGCAACTTCTACACCAAAGCTCTTATTTGTACCACCTTGCATGATCTTGTGTAAAAATACAATTCCTTTGTCCTTTTCACAAGCAAGAACTTTATAGTTCTTAACTCCAGATAAAAGCGATTCTAACTCTGTTAGTTCATGATAGTGAGTTGAGAACAATGTTCTACATTTAATCTTTTGAGATATCTCCTCAATAACCGCTCGAGCTATAGCTAGGCCATCAAATGTTGATGTTCCACGCCCAATTTCATCCAAAATAAGAAGTGATTTATATGTAGCATTATGAAGTATATTTGCAACTTCTAACATTTCTACCATAAATGTAGATTGACCAAATGCTAAATCATCCGAAGCTCCAATTCTTGTAAAGATTCTATCTGTAATTGCAATTTCTGCACTCTTTGCGGGTACAAACGAACCCATATGAGCCATGATTGTAATTAAAGCTACTTGTCTCATATATGTAGATTTACCACTCATATTTGGACCAGTTATTATCATGGTTCTATTTAAAGTGTTATCTAAAAGCGTATTGTTTGGTACAAATGCTTCTTTTGCAATTTGCTCTACAACTGGATGACGACCATCTTTTATATCTATTTTATCTACCGTATCATTTATGATAGGTTTTACATATTTATTTTTTAGGGCAACATTTGCAAGCGATAAAAGCGTATCTAGATCTGCAATTGCTTGAGATAATATCAAAAGCGTTGGAACTCTATCTTGAATAACGCCCTTTATTTGTTCAAATAATTCAATCTCTAATCTTATTGCGTTATCTTGAGCAGAAAGTAATTTATCTTCGATAACTTTTAGCTCTTCTGTTATAAATCTCTCGCCAGTTGTTAGAGTTTGACGCCTTATATATGTTGCTGGAACTTTATCTAAAGCGCCTTTTGATACTTCGATATAATATCCAAAGACTTTATTGTATCCAACTTTTAGCGTCTTTATTCCTGTTTCTTCCCTAGCGTCTGCTTCAACTTTAGCTAGCCACTCTTTGCCATGTCTTGATGCATCTCTATATTCGTCCAATTGTTTATTGAATCCATCTTTAATAAATCCACCCTCTCTAATGACAATTGATGAATCTTCATCTATAGATGATTCTATCAATTTGCATACATCTTCTAATGGGTTTATTTTTGAGTCGATTTCTTGAAGTAAGCTAGATTTAGCTAAAGCTAAAAGATTTTTAATATTTGGCATATTTTTAAGCGATACGCCAATTGCAAGAAAATCTCTAGGGTTAGGATTTCCATATACAACTTTTGCTGCCATACGTTCAATATCTCTTATATCTTTAAATGCTTCATCTAGATTTGAACGAAGCTTTGTGTTTTTAGTTAACTCCTCAATTGCATCTAATCTTCTATTGATTTCTTTAGAATTTCTAATAGGACGCTCTATCCACTTTCTTAAGTTTCTTGCACCCATAGCAGTTTTTGTTCTATCTAAAACTCCTAAAAGCGTTGCTTTTTTTGAGCCATCTCTCATAGATTCAACTAACTCCAAGTTACGAAGTGCTATAGAATCTATAATAAGATTTTCGTTATTTTTAATTACTTTAATTGATGAAATATGCCATAGATCTCTTTTTTGAGTCATTTCGACATATTGCATTAAAGCCCCTGCAGTTTGAATGCACAAAGGTTTATCTGAAATTTCAAATATATCTAAAGATATACACTTAAATTGACGAAGTAATTTATCTTTAGCCGTCTTTAGATCAAATGGCCAAGATGGATATTTTTGAATTCTAGGTAATTTATCCATCTCGATTGTTTGCAAATCTTTGCACATGTAATATACACGCTCTGATGCAATTATTTCAGCTGGCTTTATTTGAAGTAAGATTTCTTCAATGTTTTGAGCATTTTTATATGGCAAAAGCATTGTATTGAACTCACCTGTTGATACATCAACAAATGAAACCGCAAAATTAGTATCGTCGCAATCTACACAAGCAAGATAATTATTCCGGTCTTCTTTTAAAATATTATCTTCGATAACGGTTCCTGGAGTTATAACTCTGACAACTTCTCTTGTAACTAGTTCTTTTCCAGCTTCTTCAGGTGTATTCATTTGCTCGCAAATTGCTACTTTTTTTCCTGCTTGAATAAGTTTTTGAACATATGCATCAACTGCATGATATGGAACTCCACACATTGGAGCCCTTTCTTCAAGTCCACAATTTCTTCCAGTTAGCGTTAAGTCTAAAATTTCAGATGCTTCTTTTGCATCATCAAAGAACATTTCATAGAAATCCCCTAGTCTATACATAAGTATAGCGTCTTTGTATTGTTCCTTCATTTCGAAGTAACCTTGCATCATAGGAGAAAGCTTAGACTTAATTATTTCCAACTATTTCACCAAATAAAGAAGCTGATTGAGATCTGTTAATCTTTACATTAACAAATTGCCCAATTAATTCTTTATCCCCTTCAAATGTTACTAATCTTCCAGAATCTGTTCTACCACATACAAAGCCTGGTTTTTTCTCAACTGTATCTTCAACTAAAACTTCGAAAACTTTGTTTTCGTAATCTTTAGATAGTTGTTTTGTCATACAATTTTGCTCTTTTATTAAACGCATGATTCTATCTTGAGATATCTCATATGGAATTTGAGGCATTTCTGCAGCCTTTGTTCCACGACGAATTGAATAAATGAATGTGAATGCTGAAGAATATCCAACTCTTCTTACTATATCCATAGTATCTTGGAAATCTTCTTCCTCTTCGTATGGGAATCCAACCATTAAATCTGTTGTTATTCCACAATCTGGGATTTTTGCCTTGATTTTCTCGATAATTTCAAGATAATGCTCTCTTGTATAGTGACGATTCATTAATTTAAGAATCTTATTTGAACCAGCTTGAATTGGCAAATGGATGTTATGACAAATATGCTTAGATGAAGCGATTATGTCTATGACATCGTCTGTTAAATCCTTTGGATGAGATGTCATAAAACGGATTCTATATTTACCATCAAACTTATCTGCAGCCTCTAGTAGCTTTGCAAAAGTTGATCCATCTTGTAAATCATGACCATATGAATTAACATTTTGACCTAAAAATGTGATTTCTTTGTACCCTTCTTTTAGAAGATTTTCAAATTCTTTTAAAATATCTTCCATTTTTCTTGATCTTTCTCTTCCTCTTACATATGGCACAATACAATATGTACAGAAATTATTACAACCGAATGTAATGTTAATCCAAGCATTTGGATAAGAGGTTCTTAGAACTCTTTCATCTTCGATGATATCTGGTTTTTCATTAGGATCAATTAAATATTGTTTCTTTTTTGTATTGAAAACTATAGTTACGGCTTTATCTAACATATTTAGATTATTTGTTCCAAGAACAATATCTACATATGGATATTTCTCTTTAATTGTATCTACAGTTCCTTTTTCTTGAGCTAAACAGCCCATAACCACGATAATTAGGCTCTTTTTTGCCTTTTTTAACTTTTTGATGGCGCCAATATTTCCAAAAGCTTTCTTTTCGGCGTTATCTCTTATGCAGCAAGTATTAAATAAAATTAAATCTGCTTGCTTTTCATCATTTGTTTCACTATACCCTAAATTCTCCAAAATACCTGCAGCCTTTTCAGACTCATGTATATTCATTTGGCATCCATAGGTTATTATCTTATATTTTAAATTATTCATACGCAAATATTATAAATAATTCGCGCGCACATAACAAGTCAATTTTGAAAATAGACACAAAATGCTGCTTTGTGTTTGTGTCTATTTATACCCTATTTTTGGCTATACGTTATAAAAATCGCTTTAATTTATAATAATTTAGGGCTATTTTAGAAACAAATAGGCTATAATGCACATTTTTACACTATAGCCTATATTGATTACGATTTTAGATTAATCAGCCCAAATTGATGAATCTTTACCAGATCCAATTTCAAAATTATACTTAACAATACCAAGATCAGTTTTAGTAAATACGCCAAGACCATATCTTGCTTTAACTTTACCATCAACATATTCAAATGAGAACTTTTGTTGATTTAAGGCTGTTGGAGCTTTTAGCGCTGCTTCAACCCCATCTTTAAACCAATCTGGCACATTTACACCTTTTGCTACTTCTTCATATGTTTTTGACTTTCTAGCGCCTCTTGTTCCATTTGGATATCCAACATATAGAACTAAATCTAAGCTTTCGCCCTTTTCTAATGAATATTTATCTTTATTGTTTGTATATGAAAGACCAACAAAACATGTTCCAAGGCCCATTGTTACGCAATTTAGTGCTAGACATTCTCCTGCATAGCCTAACTTTTCGTTTAGGTTTTTACATCTTTTCCCTGCCAAAACGAAATAGTTATATGCATTTTCAAATGCACCGTATTTTGGTTTACCATTTTTTGTTGAAACAGCGGTATCATTCAACACAAGTTGAATATGTAAATCTAAAGTCTTATTTAATTCGTCTATTATTTCATTTAATTTATCTACTTTTTCTTGCTCAATTGCAACATCTAGATATCTTCTTGTAGATCTTCTTAAATTAATAGCTTCTTTTAAGTTCATACTTCTTCTCCGTTTTTGATGTACATTTTGTCGCTATTTTTAGCCATTACTCCATTTTCTACATCATTTACCCAATTACTTGGGTCAACTTCTTCGAAAGATATAGAGATAGCTTCTTTTTTGCATCCCCATTCTTCAAGAAAAATGTTTTCGATTTTTTGAGCTACGCTCTTTTTGATTTTTTCGTCCTTTGGATATGCTCTAATTTCAATGTATGGCATAAACTATTCCTCCACATAATTTGGTTTTAATTTCATTTCTTCTGTGTTGTCAATAGCATCCTGTATCAATTCTTCTAGATTAACAATCTTTGATTGTTCGTCAATTGCAACTTGCAATTTTGGTTTTATAACTGGAAAATCTGGCAAAAATACTGTGCAGCAATCTGGATATGGAAGCTCAGATAGTTTTGCAGTTCCAATATGTTCAGCAGTTTCAATAATTTCCATCTTATCCATACCAATTAATGGTCTAAATACTGGCATTAACTCTACTGCTTGATTTGTCGATGTAATAGATTCAACAGTTTGAGAAGCAACTTGTGCTAAACTCTCTCCTGTAATTAAAGCACCGCATCCATTATTCTTTGCGATACGCTCAGCAATCATAATCATAATTCTACGCATGATGGTTATCATGAAATCTTCTTTGCATTTTTTATGGATTTCTTCTTGAATTTTTGTAAAAGGAACTATAAATAGTTCAATCTCTCCGCAATATTCAGTCATAACTTTAGCAAGATCGATTACTTTTTCTTTTGCTTGAAGTGATGTATGAGGATAAGAATGGAAATGGATAGCAGATATCTTCATACCTCTTCTTGCCATTCTCCAACCAGCAACTGGCGAATCAAAACCGCCGCTCAATAAAAGCATACCTTTTCCAGATGTGCCAACTGGCATACCTTGAGCACACATAATCTTATCTGCAAAGATATATGTATATCCTTGCTCTCTTATATCTATAGATATAACCTTTTGAGGCTCATGCAAATCAACGGTAACATTTTTAACATTAGATAGAATAACTCCTCCCATCTTTGCTGCAAATTCAAAAGATTTATATGGGAAAGTCTTATCTGCTCTTGTGCATGTAATTCTAAAGCTTTGTCCAGGATTTGGCGCATAGTCTAAGATATATTTAGCAATTTCTTCTTCTGATGTTTGAACCTTTGTGGCAATAGATAGCGAATGAAGCCCAAATACCTTTGTTACTCTATCGACAATCGTATCCAAGTCTTCTTCCTTGAATTCTTCTAAATAGTATCTATTTTGGCTCTTTCTGAACTTATAATCTAATCCAGTTAAACTTTTTCTTAGATTGTTTATAAGCATGTTATCAAAATAACTCTTATTTTTTCCTTTTAGGAAAATCTCGCCAATCCGTAAAACAATTACCTTTTCCATTATTTTTGTAAATTCCTTTCTATAATTATTGCCTTTGCTAATTCATCTAAAGCCGTATCAATATCTTGATAGCTATCAAAAGTATCAAAAGATATACGAAGCATTCCGTTATGATAAGCTGGATCTAGATTTAGTGCTTGTGGGATTCTCTTTAACCCCTTCTTTGCAGAACAAGCAGACCCAGTCCCAATTATAATGTCTTTTGCTTCAAGTGTATGTACCACACCTTCTCCTCTAACATTTTTTAGAGAAAACGATACGATATATGGAGATGAATTCTCAATATTTGTATTGATAATACAATCATCAAACTTAGATATATAGTCCATGATATATTTTTGCTTTTCTTTTGCGCCTTGCATTTCATCTAAAACACTTGGAATCTTCATATCTATAGCTTTAGAAAATGCAGCAATGCCTGGAACGTTTTCTGTAGCGGATCTGATATTATTTTCTTGACCGCCACCATAGATAAATGTCTTTGGATGAACAGATTCTTTAATATATATTGCCCCAACGCCTTTTGGCCCATGAATTTTATGAGAAGATATTGTATAAACATCTACTCCTAAATTTTTTAAATTTACTGGAATCTTTCCAAAAGCTTGTACACCATCTGAATGGAATATACATCTAGGGTTTATTTCTTTTGCAATTTGGCATAGCTCTCTAATTGGGTTAATAGCGCCTGTTTCGTTACAAACATGCATAATTGAGCAAAAGATTACATCTTTCGTCATTTTCGCCCTAAAATCGGCTAAGATTACACGTCCGTAAGCATCTACATCTACAAAATCTAGGTCAAATCCTTGTTCTTTCATGTGGCATGCCATATTGTACACTGCAGCATGTTCAACAGAAGATATAAGGATTTTCCCTTTCTTTTGCTTAATTGAAGAGATAAATGCCATATTATCTCCTTCAGATCCTGACGCTGTGAAATAAATCTCTTGAGGATTTACAGATAATTTCTTGGCAAGATTTAATCTCGCTTGTTTTAAAGCTTCGCCACCAATCATAGATTGAGAATATAAAGCAGATGGATTGTAGTAAAGTTCACATGCGTATTTTTCATACACATCCATACACTCTTTATACATTCTTGTTGTAGCTGCATTATCTAAATAAATCATAGTTCTCCTCGCAAGTTAAAGCTGCATACATAGTATCATCCAAAGATAGGATATACTTTTCGCCATTTTTTAGTTCTACAAGATATTTATCAAAGATACATGTTTTTGAATAAATGTTCTTTGCTTCAACATCTTCACCATTATATAGCGAAATTGATTTAATTTCACTCTTTTTTACATTAATAAATGTAATTGGTTTTCTATAATAAATCTTATCTACTTTTAATTCGCCTTTATAATATGAAAACTCAACTTGATATGTCATATAAATAGTTGAGATTCTAAGACCCAAAAAGCCTATAAATATTAAAGCTATGTATAATATATACATATGGTCAATAATTGCTGATGGAATCATGAAGATATTAACTAAATCTGTAAGCAATGCTATTGCTAAGATTGTTAAACGAAGTGGATTCAATTTATTGTTTTGATAAGTATATGAATGTCTCATTTCTTCATTGTAACGATGGTAACACCCACATCGCCCTCACCGTATCCACCTAATCTATATGATGCCACATATTTTGACTTCTTTAGATATTCTTGCACTGCTTTACGAAGTATTCCTTCACCTTTTCCGTGCACAATTCGAACCGTTTCGTATCCTTTTGCCTTAGCTTTTCCTAGATAATATTCAAGTTCATATAAAGCTTCGTCTGTATTTTTGCCAATTAAATTTAATTCTGTTGAGATATCAAAAGAATAATCTCCTGCAAACTTTACAGATACATTCTTTTTCTTTTCTTCTTTTGGTTGATTTACCTTTACTTTTTCAAGCTCTTTTAATTTAACGTTCATAGTTAGAACGCCAACTTTAACTTGAGCTTCTTTTTTATTTTGAGCTATGCTCAATACTTTTCCTATTTCATTTAAAGCCTTAACAAATACATCATCGCCAACTTGAATTTCGCCACTCACTTTGTTGTAATGCATCGTCTCTTTAGATTGAACTTGCATCTTTTCTAATTGTTTCTTTAGTTTTCTTGCTTCAAATAATGCTTGTTCATCACCTTGTTGGACTTTTTCTTTCAATTCTTCAACTAATTCTTCAGCTTCATCTAGATAATCGCCTAATACTTCTTTAGCGCTCTTTTGTAATTTTTCTTCAAGCTTTGCTTTCTTTTGCTCTTCAATTTCAATTAATTTGTTGTAGTATTCTAGCTTTTCGTCTATTTCTTTTAATTCGTCGAGTGCCTTTTGTTTTAGATCTTCAGCTTCCTTTCTTGTAATTTCAGCACCACGGATTATGTTATTGAATTTATTATCTTCATCCGAAATCAAAGATTTCGCGTTATTTACGATATCTTCTTTTAATCCTAATAGTTTTGCTATCTCAAGCGCGTTTGATGATGCCGTTTGGCCCATAATTAAGCGATATGTAGGCTTAAATGTTACAGGCTCAAAATCCATACCAGCAATTGTTACATCATTTGAAGAATATGCAAATTCTTTCAATTCTTTATAGTGAGATGTAACTATAGTTTTTACATGGCGCTCTTTTAGATATGAGATAACCGCAATAGCAAGCGCAGCTCCCTCGACTGGATCTGTTCCAGAGCCCAACTCGTCTAGAAGAACTAAAGACTTGTCATTTGCCTTATTAACAATGTTAATAATTGTCATTAAGTGTGCTGAGAATGTAGATAAATTATTCTCTATTGATTGTTGATCTCCGATATCACATAGAATATCTTCAAATATAGAAATCTTTGTGCCAACACGTGCTGGGACAAAGATTCCACTCATCGCCATAAGGGTTAGAATGCCAACAAGTTTAATAGAAACTGTCTTACCACCTGTGTTTGGTCCAGATATTAAAAGCGTATTGTATTTTTCGCCTAACGATATTGAAACGGCTACCACTCTAGATTTGTCAATTAGTGGATGTCTTCCCTCAATAATATCGATTTGGCCATTTGTATTTAAGTCTGGATAAATACCTTTTATAACTCTTGAATATTGAGCTTTTGCAAATATAATATCTAATTTTATGATAGTTTGATATGTTTCTACTATTTCATAGTAGCTAGCATCGATAGTATCCGATAGCATTCTTAAGATCTTTTCGATTTCTTGTTGCTCTTCTATCTCTAAAGAACGTAATTCATTATTTAATTCTACAATAGCAATTGGCTCAATAAATGTAGTTGAACCAGTTGAACTTTGGTCATGAATTAAACCTTTAACCATCCCCTTATATGCAGTTTTAACTGGGATTACATAACGACCAGATCTAACAGTTACAATATTATCTTGCAAATATGATGCATATTGAGAAGATGAAATATAACTTTGTAACTTCTCTCTTATCTTTCTATTTGTATTTGCAATTTCTTGGCGAACTTCATAAAGCTTTGATGATGCATTTGAAGATACTTCAGTTTCAGAAACAATGCAAGAATCTATCTTTTCATCGATATCTGTAGCAACAAATATATGATTAGTTAACTCCTTAAGGAGTTGTACCTCGCCATCTGGGGCTGATAATATATTTTTCTTAGCAACTTTAGCAACTTTTATAGCACGAGCTACTTTTAATAATTGATCTGGATTTAGAGTTACTCCACGATGTACAAGTTCTAATGATTCTGATATATCGTCAAAAGCAAGTGAGATATTTACTGCCATTTCATATAGAAGCTTATCTGCATCAGCTGTCAAATCTAGCAGATATTTAACCTTTTCTATATCATTTTCAGGCATTTCTTTAAGAATTTGCTCTCTTGCTGGACGTGAAAACGCATAACTAGATACTAGTTTTAAGATTTCTTGATATTCTAAAACGTTCAATGTATTTTCGCTAATCACGTAAATAATATTAGCATAATTAATATTTTTTATAAATATTTTGTGCGTATATAAAATGCGTGCTTGATTATTTATTTAATTGATTTTCGTATAAAGAAAGTAAATATAAAGCAGATTCCCCATATAAACCAGTCTCATCATCGTCCAACAGCTCTATAACATTTGATGCATAGAATCTATCTCGCGCTTCTTCAATACTAATTTTGTATTTGTTTGCAATTAGCTCGATAGTTTGTGATATTAAGATTGTTTTTGAAAGAACGTGTTTCATATCATCCTCTAGATAATCTTTTATCAATATATTCATTTAATGAATATGTAGACATACCATGCATATCTTCATAATCATCTTTCAATTCTTTAATAACACCAATTTCATTTAATTTACTGTATACAGAACTGCTACTTTGATTAACGCTATAAGCATATTGCTCGACACACATAACAATAAATCTATTAATCTTTTTGTCTAAAACGCTATTTACCCTTGTCGCCCTTCTTCTAGTCTCTTTCGCTTGCTCTTCGAAATTGATAGAAATGTTCAAATAGTTCAATATTTTAAATAAAACATCAATTGAATAATTACCCTTTCCATTTTCAATGGAGCATAAAGTAACTCTAGTGATACCAACTTCCCTAGCTACATCATCCATTCTTAAATTTTTCTGTAATCTTTTGCTCTTAATTATTTTACCGATTTCTATCTTATTCATACTAAAATTATATCACTAATAAAATTAATGTAAAATATATTATACATTATCTATCATATACATAAAAATATTGCAGCAAGAATAATTGCTATCTACTACCACAAGCAAAATTTATTATAAAATAAAAATATATATCGTATAGAGGCGAATAATATGAGAATTAATTTACGCGAGATATTTATTGAAAATATATTAAACAATTATGAAAGTTTTGACGATCCAAAATTCTTAAAGGATTATAACGAAAAAGAAAGAAATATGTGGGATTTTATAGATTCTATTGGAAGAAGAAACATTGATAATCCTATTATTGATACAATAGTTGACAAGAATTGGTTAAATAATGCCTTGGAAGTATTTAATTCTGGAATACAATCTAACGCAACGTTTGATTATACAGATTTCGTTAGTTTTATTTCAAAACACAAATAGTTTTATTAGTCTGAACAACAAAATAGCAACAATCAACACATAGGGCGCAAATTTACTCCATAATTTTGGAGTCCATAATTTTGGAGTAAAATGGATTCAAGATAATATAAATGAAAATAAGTGGCGCTTTGAAAACGTCACTTATCTTCTAAAAGGTTATCCTATAAGTAGAACTAAACTAACTATATCTGCTTCTAATATACCAGTTTAAATTAGGATTTCAATACTTATAGTTAATATTTCAGTAAGTTTGGCAAAATAAGTTATTTGATTGGCAAATAGCTGTGTCCAAGATATGGATTATCCTCTTTTTGAGGGGCTTTTTTTATAAAATCGTTAATGATTTCAGATAAATTGTCCTTTATGCGGCATAAATTAATGTACACTTTATCGTAATTAAATCCTCGAAGATCTAGAATCTTTGGCGAATTTAGTGTGAAATAACAGTTATTTACCTTTTCTCTTGTTAACATATAATGATTATTTCTATTAATATAATCAAAGTCTCCAGGATATTTACATGTAGCACAATTGCATCCAGTGTTTACTTGTACAGGACAATGCGTAAGAGTCATTAATGGTATATATCCATAAGAATAAATATATGCGCCGTTTATATTCTCATTTGCTGAAAGCTCTACAGATTGAACATATTCTTTAATATCAAATGTGTCTAAAACTTTGCTATTTAGCATATTCATACCCATGCCAAATACACACGCTTTGTCCATAGATTTAGCAAGTTCAACAGCACCAATATTTTCAGCTAAAATCCCAGCTATTTTATCATCATTTTTGATAAATTCTTTTACAACATCCAAGTCTTTTGCTCTCAATATTTTTGGCACTTTTAGTAAATATTTGTCTATTTTATTATAAATTAACCAATTTTTTATATTAGTTTTAGAATAATCGTCTATTTTAATGACAAAATCAACAGAATTAAAATCGATGTCTAAATCAACATCTTTGTCTATTTCAACAAGTACGTTTTTAGCCTTAAATTGTTTTACGGAAATAGTCGTTTTTGTGAATACTTCTTTTTTCTTTATATTTTCGTAGTCTTTTAGGATCTCGTCTCGTAATAAATCTACAATTTCTCTTTTTATGTTCTTTATCTTAGACATAGGATAGAATGCATTTGAAGATACTTCTCCTTTAATTTGCCCTACCCTAAATATTGTCTCTCCAAGCTCAGATAATTTTTGAGAAATGGTATTTTCATCTACAGGTTTATTTGCAGCTACATCTACAAGATCGTATTCTTTTTCAATTTTTGAATTATTTGCAGATGCTATTATTTTGAAATTTTTGCCCTCATTTGCAAAATATTCAATATTTATAGGGATTCGTATATCTGGATTTTTGTATCTTTCGACCATAGAATTATCCAAAGTTAGATAAACATCAGACCCTTGTGGATATACCTTAATTGTCTTAACAAGATATAGATTTCCTTCTCTTTTGATGTTATCTACTAAAAATCCACCTATTTCTACGCCGTTATTTAATATTTTCACACCATCATTTAGATTCAATTCTTTATTTAGGGATAAATATAGAGTCTTATTTGCGCATTTTTCAACTTTGCCCATATATTCGCCGATGTTACCTTGAACATCGATACTCATCAAATCTTTTGTTTTATCAAAGTTATATCCTTTAGTAAATGAACCACGATTATACGCACGTCTCAAGTTTTCAAGCGCATTAGGATTCACATTGCCATCCAAAGCATCTCTATATTCTTTTACAACTTGTCCCACATAATGTGGAGCTTTCAATCTACCTTCAATCTTTAAAGAATCTACACCCCATTGTTCTAGAAGCTTTAGTGATTCTATAAAGCATTGATCAGATGGAGACAAGTAAAACTTGTCTTTTTTAGAAAGCGTTGATGTATATGGCAATCTACATGGTTGCTTGCAAAGCCCACGATTGCCCGAATCTCCGCTCATAAACGAACTTAATAAACATCCACCTGAAAAAGATACACATAGCGCTCCATGGACGAAAAACTCGATCTCAAGACCAAGTTCCTTAATCTTCTTTATATCTTCCTTTAGCGCTTCACGAGATAAAACAATTCTTGAAAAGCCCAATTCTTTTGCGATTTTTGCGCCCTCATAATTATGAATACCCATCTGAGTTGATGCATGAAGCGGTATATTATACTTTTTAAATACGGATAATGTTCCTAAGTCAGTTACTAAAAATGCATCTACATTTGCATTAACTGCAATTTTAACTTCTTCTTCGAATTCCTTGAATTCGCTATCTTTGATTAATGTATTAAAAGTAACGTAGACCTTCACATTATGCAAATGGCAAAGGTCTACTACGTCTTTTATATTTGATTCGTTAAAATTATCTGCTTTAGCTCTAGCATTGAACTTGTCCATACCAAGATATACAGCATTCGCTCCCGAATATATTGCTGCAAGTAATGCTTGATATGAACCAGCTGGAGCTAATAATTCCATTTATTATTGTCTTAATGTTGCATCAAATTCTGACTTAAGATTAGAAATAATCTTATCCATCTTTTGTGCAATCTCCTCATCAGTTAGAGTTTTATCTGGTAATCTGAATACCATGTTTATAGCAACAGACTTCTTGTTTAAGCCTACTGTTACTGGATTTCTATAGATATCAAATACCTTAGCTTCTTTTAGCACGCTTCCTGAGCTCTTTTTGATAGAACCAAGCAAATCCCCAACTGGTAGCTCTTCTTTAACTACAACGGCGATATCACGCTCAATTGGTGGGAATTTTCCTATTTCTTCGAACTTGTACTTATAGCTTGCTACTTTATTTACTAATTCTAGGTTCAATTCAGCAATGTACATTCTATCTTTAACATCGAAAGATCTAGCAACTTCTGGATGAACTTCGCCAACATATCCAAGTAGCATATTACCTTTATAGATACAAGCGCTCTTACCAAGATGTAGATATGGGATTTCAGCACGCTTAATTGTAACGCCATTTATTTGATACTTTTCAAGTATAGCCATAACTACAGCTTTAATTGTATAGAAGCTTTCATTTGCACCATATGAACCAATAACTAAGTTTTGTCTTTCAAATGGCAACTCTGTTAGAGGCAATGCCTTTGGTAGATATACGTTTGCTATTTCGAATAGCTTAGCTTGCTTAATATTCTTTAGATAGTTTGAAGCAAGTGAATTTAGCATAGAATATGCTAGTGTTGTTCTCATAACAGACATATCTTCGCCAAGTGGATTTAGAAGTGTTATATAATTTCTTAATTCGTTTCCTTCTTCCAATCTTAATTGATCATATGCCTTTGGTGAGATAAATGAATATGTCAATGTTTCTGAATATCCATTAGATACGCAGATTTCTTTAACCATCTTTTGTAGTTTTTGCTCTATATTTAATCCACCTTGAGTATGGCTGCATCCAGCTAAAGTTCCGTTTTCTACTTTATCGTATCCATAATAACGAATTACTTCTTCTGCGATATCGTTTGCGTTTTCAATATCATCTCTAAATAATGGAGCTACGCAAGTTACCTTGTTTCCTTCAATCTTTGTTTCAATTTGTAAACCGTTTAGTATCTTTGATACTACATCAGCTGGAACTTCAATACCTAAGATTGAATTTATAGCATCTAGAGTTGTTTCAATAACTTGTGGCTTTAATTCCTTTGCAAGTTCATCGATAATTCCTTCAGCAATATCTCCACACTTTAATTCTTGAATTAAATGAAGTGCTCTATATAAACCTAGTCTTTGAGAATCAAAATCGATTCCTCTTTCAAATCTGAATGATGAATCAGAATGTAGATTCAAAGCTCTAGCAGTTCTTCTTATGTTATCTCTTGCGAATTTAGCACTTTCAAAAACAACAGTTTTTGTTGTATCTTTGATACCTGAGTTCATACCGCCCATGATACCAGCCATACATGCAGGCTTTTCACCATCAGCAATAACTAACATTGTATCGTTTAGAATGTTTTCTTTTTCATCTAAAGTTACTATCTTTTCTCCGTTTTCGGCACGTCTTACATTAATTTCATGCTTTGCTAAGAAATCTTGATCGAATGCGTGCATTGGTTGCCCAATTTCGATAAGAACAAAGTTTGTAATATCTACGATATTATTGATTGGTCTTAAGCCAACAGATTTTAATCTTTCTTGAATGAATTCTGGAGATGGTGCAATCTTTATATTTGTAACAGCACCTGCCATATATCTTGGGCAAAGTTCTTTATCATGAACATTTACCTTTACAATATCTTCAACTTTTACGCCTTTTGTTGGTGTAAAGCTAATATCTGGCATTTTAAGAGGTTTATTCAAAACTGTAGCAACTTCTCTTGCAATACCTAAAATTGAGTTACAATCAGGTCTATTTGCAGTAACACCTACATCCAAAACTACATCAGTATTTCCAAGGATTTCATTTAAATCAGTGCCTAGTGGTGCTGTTTCCTTGTTCATTATCATAATTCCATATACTGAAGCGCCTTCATAGTCTTGTTCTGTTAATTTTAATTCTTCACCTGAACATAACATACCAAATGAATCTACACCACGAAGCTTACCTTTTTTGATTTCTTGTCCTGTTGGCAATAATGAATTATGTAAAGCAACTGGAACTAAATCCCCTTCATGTACGTTTTGTGCACCTGTAACAATTTGAATTAATTCAGGTTTACCAACGTTTATTTGGCAAATTTGTAAGTGATCTGAATCTGGATGCTTTTCAAGCTTATCTATTCTTCCAAGAACTACGTTCTTCATATTTTGAGAAGCATCGATTATTTCCTCAATCTCTAAGCCTACAGATACCATTTTATCTGCAAGTGTTTGTAAATCTACATCTATATCAACGAAGTCTTTTAACCATTTTAATGAAACTTTCATATTCTACCTCCTATTTGAATGACTTAAGAAAACGTGAGTCGTTTTCAAATAAGATTCTGATATCTGGAATACCGTATTTGATCATGGCGATTCTTTCTACGCCTAAACCAAATGCAAGTCCAGAATATTTTGTTGAATCGATACCGCAGCTATCCAAAACCTTTGGATTAACTACACCTGCACCTAAAATTTCAATCCAACCAGTTCCCTTACAGATTCTACATCCAACACCATGACATACAGAACATGTAACGTCTACTTCAACAGATGGTTCTGTAAATGGGAAATATGATGGACGGAATCTAACCTTTGTCTTTTCATTAAACAACTTTTGAGCAAATAACTCTAAAAGTCCCTTTAAATCGCAAAGTGTTACATGCTTATCTACGACAAGACCTTCGATTTGTTGGAACATTGGAGAGTGAGTTGCATCGTAATCTGGTCTATATACCTTACCTGGACATACAAGCTTAATTGGAGGTTTAGTGTTTATCATAGTTCTTGCTTGAACTGCAGATGTTTGAGTTCTTAGCAATAAATCCTCTCCTGCATAGAATGTATCTTGCATATCTCTAGATGGGTGATCCTTTGGAATGTTTAACAATTGGAAATTAAACTTATCCATTTCGATTTCTGGACCATTAGCAACCGTAAATCCCATACCTGTAAAGATGTCTAATACTTCATCGATAACTAATGTACAAGGATGTAATGAACCACGAGTTGCATCTTTTTCATCATATGTGATGTCGATTTGCTCTTTCATCATCTTTGCATTCATAGCTTTTTGTTGAAGCTCATTCATCTTAGCTTGAATTAAATCAGTAATAGTATCTCTTGCCTTATTTACATACTTACCGATTTCAGGCTTTTGCTCATTTGGAACATCTTTCATACCTTTTAAAAGTGCTGTGATTTCACCAGCCTTACCAAGGTATTGAACTTTCAAATCATTAATAGAATTCACATCTTGTGATTCTTTAATTCTTTGAGTAGCTTGTTCAATTAATTGATTAATCTTCTCTTTCATTTTGACCTCGTTTATTTCATTTATTGAAATACGCCCCATGGATTTAACCATAGGGCGTTAATTACTAATTACGCGTTACCACCTATTTTCACCTAAAATTAGGCCTCATTTGAGCTTTTACGAAGCATAACGTCAAACCTACTACTATTTCAATTTGAAGACTCCAGGACGAATTCTTTATATTTTCCGCTTCTCTCCCTTTCAGCCGCTGAGGAAAGATCTCTTTTGCGCTTTTATATAAACATGTTTCCTTTCTTTGTCGTATTTGATTATATCTAAATATGTATTTTTACGCAAGCATATTTATATATAAAGAAAGCTCGGGAGATTTCCCGAGCCCCTAATTTTTCTTTGATTTAGATATTAATAATCATAATCATCATCGTCGTCGTCACGTCTTCTTCTACCGCCACCTCTTCTTGGAGCTGGTTGGTAAGATCTATCTAATTCATCCTTAACAACTTCGTAAGCTACTTCATCAGCGATCTTCTTAATCTTCTTCTTGCTGTGCTTTCTTGGTAACAAGATAATCATTAATAGGAAGAAAATCCAGAATAGAACTGCTACACCTGAAATATATGTTGCGCCAGCAGAAATTGCTTGAGCTTGTGTATAGTTCATTACTGTATCGCCTTGGTTTTGTAGAATTTCAGTATAACCAGCTGCTTCATCAAAAGCTATAACAACTTGTATATCTCCACCCATAAATGCTCCAACAATTGGAACATCTATAACAGTAGCTTGTTTAGCTGCTTCTAGTTCAACTGCTTTTTCTCCTACTTTAAATTGAGTTGCCATACCAAAATTTGGTAGTGCTATAAACCCTATTGCTAGCAATGTAATTGCAATAAATAAAATCAATATAATTAGTTTTTTGATCATAAACTTTCTCCTTATACTGCCTTAATTTTAGAAATACAATATTAAAAATATCTTAAAATCATATATTATAGTAATATTTTATTCAAAATCTTCAGAATGATCAGAAAAATCTACGCCTCTAAATTCACTTTCAATCCATTCCCATGTTCCATCTTCATAGAATTTAGCAGAAATTGAAACGCCTTTATCGTTTACGGCGTTTAGATATATATAATCGGTCAACTTAAACATTCTAATGTTTAGGTCGCCTTCAAATTCATATCTTGAATAGTTATAATCTGCATAGATTTTATAGTTATTTGCAAGCGATAAATTATTGCTTGTTCCCAATTGTCTATGAGTACCGATTAATGAATTGTATGCTTCGATATCATAAGCAATTAGATTTAATGTACCGTCTTTTGTAGCAACGTAATTCTTTTGCATTGTTGCTTCTACACATTCATATGAAGCTTTTCCTGCGTCATTAAATGTGATTTTATATGTATAGCAATAAATCGCATTATCGTCCATTACATCCATCTTTGTTGTAAATGATTGTCCAAAATAAGATTCTTTTGTGAAGCATACTTCATCGGCAATTGATGTAGCTGCTCTAACAAATGTAAATGTACCGTCATCTTTTAATTGAACAAAGTGAACAGAACTTGTTCCAACAATTCTTACAAGGCCATTTTTTCTTCCATCATCTTCTTCAATTAAAGCTGTAGAATAATTATCGCCTTGTGGCATGTTTTGGTAATTTGCAAGACCATTTGTTGGCGCGTCATCTTTAGAATAATTAAACTTAAGTTTAATAAACTTGCCATTAACGATAGAATAATCACCTGATGCATATGTATATTCTGGAACGTTAATTGTGTATCCAATTGCTACTCTATAGTCGCCATAATCAACTTTAACTGGCTTTAATTTTAAAGTTAAAGTTGCATTCATATTATCTATCTTTACTTGATAAGACATCTCGTAAGTTTTACCAATTGCTTGTTGGAAAGTCTTATATGCATCTTCTGGAGTTGAAGCTGAAGAATAGTAAACTAATTTATCATCTTTTGTGAATGAATAGTTGCCTGTGAAATTTAAAACGTCTTCTTTGTAGTTAATATAAATGCTTCTTTGATTAGAAATATACGAACCACTTATTGTTTCTTCGTCATTTGTTTCTTTTGAAAATGCGTATGATTTTTTGATTGTACAATGGCCCTCACCATCGAGTTCCATCTTACAATCAGCTAAACCTTCTTTGTATTCAATAGAATGTGGTTGATCTGGAATAATCTCTATAGCGTCAGGATCATTTTGTGTTGGTTGCGCACAAGCAATTAACGATAACATCGTCACAAGTAGAATTATTGATACAAAAATTAACCCAACCTTACGCATATTTATATTATATATTGCACACATTAAATTAACAAGTTATCATCTTATTATATTTGCTTTTGAATATATTCATAGAATCTTGGTAAAATAAGCGATAATTCTCCGTAACTTGAACTTGCAATCAATCCTCGCTTGATTAACCTGTCCCTATAAACAGAAAATTCTCTATTAATATATCCCGTTATCTTTTGCAAATCAGCTACTGTTGCAACATTACTCTTAAAAGCAAACAACACATCCTTTTCTTTTGTAGGCAAAGCCTCCCAAATCTTATCATAAACATATGATGATAAATATCTATCAAACTCTGGGATTATCTTTTCAATGTCATTGTATTTTGAATACAAGAATCCAACAACTTGATATGCAAATGCATATCCATTTGTTAATTGTGCCAATTTTTCAATTGTTTGTTTTGGCGATGCTTTAAATATTTTTGAATACTCTTTTTCTACTAAATCTAAATCTAAGGGCTTTAGTTCTACCTTTGGAGCTCTATATAAAAACGTTAAATTTTTATTATTTTGTAAAGAATTTACGTTCTCATATAATCCTGTCATTAGAGTAAATATTGTATAATTATCTCTTAACAAACTTTGAAAGTCATGGGCAAAAGCTCGCATATGAGTATTATTAGAAGCTTCATCAACAGTAATTAATACTTTCTTCCCTTGTTTTTGAACTAAAGTCAACATTTTCTCTAAGACAGTTTTAACATTAGATACAGGTTCCTTTCCCTCAATCGAAAATCCAAATCCGTGGAAAGATATAGAAAACGATTTACTCAAAAACAAATGCTTTACACTTGCGTTTTCATATATTTGCGCCGCAATCTGTTCAAGCATTTCTCTATTTGGGTTAACATCTACAACAATCCAATCTTCATTCTTTTTTATTTTATCAGCAACATTTGTTAATAGCACCGTTTTCCCAGATCCTCTTACTCCACTGATAATATAAATATGTGAAACAGGAAAATCTAATGAAAAATCTTCATAGATTTGATTTGCGATGTCGTGTCTTTCAATATAACTTGATGGCTGTTGCCCAAAAGAAATTGTGAAATTATTATCCATATCTACCTCGCATTTTTGTTATTTCTGTTATTATTCAATTTTTGTTATTTTTGTTATTTCTGTTATTAGTTTATCAAACATATATGTTGTTGTCAATAAATAAAATAGCGCCCTTTATAAATATGAACTGGTCCCTGTCAAGTGGACGGATTAAAAAATAAAAAATAAAATTATGCATGGCTTCGGAATTCAACCGGAGT
>SVHF01000004.1 GCA_015055975.1 Clostridiales bacterium
CACGCTGTTTTTATATATTTGCCAATTATTTAAGAATCTTCGAAATACTACTTGACTCTTATATAGTTAGCTCCTTTTTGCGAAGTTATTGTAAAACATATATAAGCTTTTTGCAATAATTATTTTGTTGTTTTTTGCATTTATAAATATTATAATTTTTGCGTATGGAAAGACAATTTGATTTCAAACGTGGATTTATAGATGGATTACCAATAGGACTTGCATACCTTGCGGTTTCTTTTTCTTTTGGTATCTATGCTGTACAACATGGCATGCCTTATTGGCTAGCTACTATTCTTTCTGCGTCAAACATCACATCTGCCGGACAATTTGCAGGTGTCACTATGATGGCTGAAATGGCTGCTATTGTTGAAATATTCTTTACCGTACTTGTAATTAACGCTAGATATTTTTTGATGAGTTTATCTTTATCTCAACAATTAGATGAAAAAACTCCTGCTTGGAAAAGATTGATTATGGCTTATTTCATCACTGATGAAATCTTTGCCGTAGCTTCAATGTCTAGAAAAAGTTTAAATTTCAAATATTTCATGGGAATTTCTGTGTTACCACTTATAGGATGGACGCTAGGAACATTACTTGGAGGCCTTATAAATAACGCTCTTCCTGCATCTTTACAAAATGCATTAGCAATTGCTCTATATTGTATGTTCATAGCATTAATTATCCCACCTGCAAGGAAATCTAAAGGTATAGTTGCTTGCATAGCAATTTCTGTTGTTATTACTTGCATCTTTTATTACACCCCATATCTAAAGGACTATATATCTAGTGGTATAAGAGTTATTATTGCATCAATTATTTCTGCTGCAATAACAGCATGGTTGTTCCCAATTAAAACTGATGACGATGAGAAAAAGGAAGAAGTAAAGGAGGAAGAAGCATGCAATACCAAATAATTTGTGTTGTCATAATGGCTCTTGCCTCTTATATTCCTCGTTTTATTCCTATTACTTTCTTGAAAAAGCAAATTAAATCAAGATATGTCCAATCGTTTTTATACTACATGCCATATGCAGTTTTAGCAGCTTTAACATTCCCTGCAATCTTCTATGCTACCGGAAATCTATATACTGCAATTATTGGAACAGTGGTAGCTCTTGCTTTATCATTCTTTAAAGTCAATATGGCGCTTGTTGCGGTTGTGTGCGTTGGCGTAGTGTTTGGATTCTCTTTCGTCTTTTAGATAGATTCTGTGCCTTCTTCTAAAACATCAGCATATTTTGTGAACCTATATGTAACATTTCTTTGCTTTGATGATGTTGGCTTTAATATCCCATTCTCAACAAGTGTAGATAGCAATTTTGATATTGTTGGTTTTGACACATTCAATTCTTCTCTTAATTCAACACTAGATACATAAGGATGTACAAACAAATAATCTAATGCACTCAAATACATTTGCTTGTTTATTTGTTCAAGGCTTTCTATTTTATTAGTCGCCTCTATTTTTATTGAGGAAAGCTTTTCTATTGTTTCCATTGAATCATTCGCCGTTTCAATTATTCCTTTTAAGAAGAATTTTATCCACTCTTCATATTTGCCTTTAAATCTGACATCCATTAAAAGCCCATAGTATTCTGTCCTATTTTGTTTAAAATACAAACTTAAATACAACAATGGATATTTTAAATAACCTTCATTTTTAAGTAGTAACGCAATTAACAATCTACCCAATCTTCCATTGCCATCTAAAAATGGGTGTATCGTTTCAAATTGATAATGCACTAGTGCTATTTTAATAAGTGCGTTAACATTTAAATCATTATTTAAATAATTCTCTAAATCGTATAAGCTTTCATTCATTTTCTCTACGCAAGGAGGCACAAATGAAGCTCTATTTAATCCACAGCCTGCTGGCCCAATCCAGTTTTGAGAATTGCGCAATTCGCCAGGATTTTTATATTCGCCTCTAACGCCTACAAGCAAATCCTTATGAACTTCTTTTAGAAATCTAACCGAAAGTGGCAATTTGTCCATCAACAAAAGCCCATTATTTAAGGCCTTAACATAGTTAACTATATCTTGAGTATCTTTTCTTTTATCCCCATTGTCTATTTGCGCTTGCAATACATCAGACAAAGAAGCTTGTGTGCCTTCAATTTGCGAAGATACTGTCGCCTCTTTTTGCACGTATGTTGCTAAAAATAGATCTCTATTTGGGACTTGGCTCGCTATACCATCTAATTTCCCTAAAGCATATGTTGCTCTATTTAGAAGATCTTTTAATTCTTCATCTTCATTTATGGACACATTAATTAATTTTGTAGGCACAAAACAATCGTATCCACTTTGCACATGATACAACTCTCCCGCTCTTTTAGAATATAGTTTCATTCTTGCTCCTTTACTTATTCGTATGTTTTTATTTAATTAGTAAAAATTTTTGCCGTTTTCTTTACTTATTTGTATTTTACAACCTTTTAAGTAAAGTTTCAAGCGGTTTTCTTTACTAATTCTGCTATTATATTGTTTTGGTAAATAAAAAAAAGATAGCAGCCTTAAAGCTACCATCTCATATCAGCTTTGTATTTTACTAAATCTTATCCCAAAGCTCAGCGATAATATTATCTGCTACTTCTTCGACTGGAACATTGCTATCTGCTACAGCATCTGCATATTTTGTATAAAGATCAATTCTTTCTTTGTACATGTTCTTTATAGCATCTTCGCCTTGAGATAAAGGTCTGCCTTCAAAAGATAGATTATTTATATTTCTATCCAAGAAAATTACAAAGCCATTTTGCTTTAGTGCTTTCATATTTTCTTCTCTTAAAACTACTCCGCCACCTGTTGCAATAATATATCCTTGTAATTTTGAAACTTCTTTAACCATTTCAGATTCAACATCTCTAAAATATGGTTCGCCTTTTTCTAGAATAATTTTTGAAGTGTGCATTCCTTCTTTTTCGATGATTGCTTCATCTGTATCAATAAATGGTCTATTTATCTTTTGAGCAAGTGCTCTACCTACTGTAGATTTTCCACTACCTGGCATTCCAATAATAACTATGTTAGTTTTACTCATTTTGATTTCCTCCACTATCTTATCAATAATATTATCGTTCTTTTTTGTATCAAAAAACAAGTCCCTTGCTTTTTTAGCTTGAGCGACTAACATTTTAAGCCCATTTGAATAGCCTTTTTCACCCAAAATTTCTTTTGCGTCCAAAAGCATATTTGTATTTAGTGGATTATATATAGCATCAAAAAATCCTTCTAGATTTTTGAAGTTATGAAGATCAATTAATCTTCCTTCATTATTTGGATACATTCCAACTGGAGTTGTATTTATAACTACATTTGCATCAAAGTGTTTAGAAATATTTTCGTAATTATTTTCACCCTCACGGCTTATTTTTACTATTTCTTTTGCACCTTTTATTTTTGCTAGATAATTTGCAGTTTCATATGTGCCGCCAGAACCAAGAATTATAACTTTTTTATCTTTAAGCTCTATCCCTGCACAAGAAAAAGCATATTCCATACCAAAGATATCTGTGTTATATCCACATAATTTCCCATCTTTTTGGATAATGGTATTTACAGAGCCAATAGCTTTAGCGCCTTCATCTATATAATCCAAATATGGCATTACTGTTTTTTTGTATGGGATAGTAACATTAAATCCTAGATACTTTTTAGACAATACGAAGTCTTTGACTTCATCTTCTTTTAATTCGATTAAGTCATATTCATAACCCATCTTCTCGTGGATTATCTTTGAAAAACTATGTCCTAACTTTTTCCCTATAAGTCCGTAACTTGCCATTATTTACCTTGATATAATCTAGATTGTTCCATAATCTTTTTGTAGATTTCTTTAATATATTCAGAATGCTCTTCTTGAGATAAATTATCGACCTTGTTTAATATAGCTTCTTCTCTCTTTGAATCTAATACGGCCTTTTCAATTTTCTTCTTTTCTTCGCCAATAGCTTTAGAGCAATCGAATCTTGCGTCCAAAAGTCTAATTATTTCATTATCCAAATTATCTATTTGTTCTCTTAATTGCTCTATCATATTAACCCTCGCTAATTACACTATCTAAAATAGCTATTGCCATTGCTGATTCAATAGGAGCTACAGCTCTTGGAACGATGCAAGCATCGTGTCTTCCTTGAATTTCAATAGTTGTATTTTCTTTTGTCTTTAAATTAATTGTTCTTTGCTCTTTTGCAATAGATGGAGTTGGCTTAATTGCTACTGCCATTGTTATTGGCATACCATTAGAAATTCCACCATTTATACCGCCGTTATTATTCGTGTATGTTTTAACGTTTTTATCTTCGTCATAAAAGAACTCGTCGTTAGCTAAAGATCCCGTCATTTTGGCTATATCAAAGCCTGCGCCAAACTCTACGCCTTTAACTGCAGGTACAGCGTAAGCACACGATGCAATCTTGCCTTCTAAACTATCAAATAATGTATCTGAAAGCCCTGGCTTTACGTTGTATGCAATACACTCTATAACACCGCCAATTGAATCTTTATCTTGAGCTGTCTTTTCAATAAGCGCATTGATTTCATCTTTCTTATTAAATACTCTAAAATGAGAATCTAATTTTTTAATATCCTCAACATTTGGGATAGTATCTTTATATGAACTTGATTTAATATTTCCAATTGATGAAACATATGCTTCAACTTCAATACCATATTCTCTTAATAGTTGTTTAGCAATACCACCAAGTATGCATATAGCAACAGTCATTCTGCCTGAGAACTTTCCACCGCCTCTCATATCTTGCTTTCCGTTCCATTTAACATATGCAACATAATCTGCATGAGATGGTCTTGGAGTATCCTGTAGATTTGAATAATCTTGAGATTTGACATTAGTGTTTTCAACATATGCTTCAAATCTCTCGCCAGTCAACACTCCATCTTTTAATCCTGATGCAATATGAATAATATCTCCTTCAAGACGCTTTGTTGAAAAAGCACTGTTTGTTGCTTTTCTTCTATCTACGAATTTTTGTAATTCGTCTAGATCAATCTTCTTTCCTTTTGGAAGGCCATCGACAATAAGGGTGATTCTACTTGCGTGAGATGCACCTAAAATGTCTATCTTTAATTTTTCTAAGTTATTTAACATTTACCTTTCCTCCCAATTTTTTATAATCTTCAAAGAAGTTTGGATAAGATTTATCTACTGCCTCGATATTATCTATTGTACACTCTTTATCTGCAATTGATGCAGCTATAGCTGCCATCATAACCATTCTATGGTCATTAAAGCTATCTACATTGAATGCTTTTATCTTGCCACCCAAGATTAATAATTCATTTGCTTGATATCTTGTTTGTATTCCCATCTTAGATAAATTCTCCATAATAGCTTTCAATCTATCTGTTTCCTTTATCTTCAATCTATCTACATTCTTTATTACAGATATTCCATCTGCACTAGCCATAAGTACACTAACTATTGGCATTAAATCTGGGATATCTTTGCAATCTATTTCAATTGAGTGTAGCTTCTTTTTTGAAACAATTACGTTATCTCCTCTAATTGCTACCTTTGCTCCCATATCCATTATGATTTGCAATATTTCTCTATCCCCTTGAACTGAATCAAAGTATAGGTTATTTACTTGTGTTTCTCCATTTAATGCACCAAGTGCTAACCAAAAAGCAGCATTTGACCAATCGCCTTGTACATGCAAGTCTGTTTTATTTAAATACTTTTGATTGCCTGGGACATAATAAGAATTGTTGTCTACTTTCTCAATAGATATACCAAAATATTTCAATACGTCTAGAGTTATTTCTATATACTTTGATGAAACAACATCTCCAAGAATAGTTATAGTGCTATCTTTTTCAAGTATTGGAAGCGCTAACATAAGACCTGTTATATATTGAGATGAAACGCTACCATTTATCTTGTAATCTCCAGGTAATAGTTTCCCAGATATATTAAGTGGTAAAGAATCTGCATCAATTGTTGCCCCATGTTCTCTTAATACATCCAACAAATCTTTAAGAGGTCTTTTTTGAAGCCCTTCTTTTCCAATAACTTTGCAAGATTTACCAAGAGCTAAAGCAATTGGCAATATAAATCTTAGAGTTGATCCACTTTCAATGCAGTCTAAAACTATATCGTTTCTTTCTTTATTTGTTGGCTTTACTATATATTTATTTGGTTTTATTTCAACATCGCCATATAAAGCTTTAATACAATTTATTGTAGCTTCTATATCTTTAGATCCTGTAACTCCATTTAATTCAACTTCTTTACCTGAAAGCATAGCGCATAGAAGCATTCTATGTGCGTATGATTTTGAAGGTATAGAGTTTATCTTTCCGCCCATTAAATTAGGAGTTATAGTAGCCTTCATTAAATTAAGTCCTCAATCTTTAACTTTTCTATTCTGCAATCTCCAAAAGCATATGGCATTACGACATTTATATATTCACCTTCTGCCTTTTTATCTAGTTTTATAACATCTATCATTTGTTGCATTGAATATTCTTTATCTATATGCATATCGTATCTATCTAAAAGTGTTGTTAACTTTTCATATGCGCATGGTGCAAGCTTTCCTTGCTTTATAGATATATCTGAAATAATCTTTAGCCCTTTAGCTACCGCAAGCCCATGAGGGATTTCATATCCGCTCAATTTTTCTATAGCGTGAGCAAATGTATGACCAAGATTTAATAATCTTCTTAAATTAGATTCTTTTTCATCTTCCTCAACTATGTATTTTTTGTATCTTATACATAATTCTACGAATCTATCTATATTTGATGAGCATGTAACGCCCTCTCCTACAATGCTTTCTAATTCATTATCCATAAGCATTGCGTATTTAATTCCTTCTCCCATACCGTTTTTATATTCCGTACAAGGAAGTGAATCAAGTGTCTTTAAATCTATAATGACTTTAATTGGTTGGTAAAATGCACCAACAAGGTTTTTACCATTTGGTAAATCTATAGCGGTCTTACCACCAACTGATGAATCTATCATAGCAAGAAGTGTTGTTGGAACTTGTACAAAATCCACACCTCTCATATATGATGCAGCAACAAAGCCTGCCAAATCTCCAACGACTCCACCGCCAAGAGCTACGATTAGATCGTTTCTTTTAAAGTTTTGTGATGCAAGATATTCAAGTATTTCTGAAAATGATTTAATGTTTTTACTCTTTTCGCCGTGAGGAATTGTGAACATACAAACATTGTATCCAGCTTTTTTTAGCGAATTGAAAACAATATCTCCATATAGTGATGCAACTATATCGTCTGTTACGATACAAACATTACATAAAGATTTTATCTTTAAGATATCTTCGCCGATTTTAGATAATAGGTTTCTTCCTATTTCAATATCATAAGATTTTGATGCATTTACATTAATTACCATTATTAATTCTCTCTTGTAATTTCTTTGCTCTTAGTGATTCTACTTGTTCTTTTGCTATTCTTCCTTCATCCAAAAGCTTTTCTAATTCTTCGCAATTGTTATCCATAAGTGCCTTTTTAAATGCAGATAGATTTTCTTGTAGATTGTCTATTTGACCAACCAAGTAATCTCTATTTTCTAGCATTAATTCTGACCACATTTGAGGATTCAATCTTGCGACTCTTGTCATATCTCTAAAAGAACCTGCAGAAAAACCATAGTGAGTTGTTGCAAGTGGGTTTTTGATATAACTTGAAGACACGATATGTGCAAGTTGAGATGTAAATGAAATCATCTCATCGTGTTCTTCTGGAGTTGTTATAACAATACCTTCAAAACCAATGCTTTGTGCAAATTCTTTCATTGTAACTAAAGCTTCGATTGGAGTTTTAATTGGAACAATAAGCATAGTAGATTTCTCAAACAATGTTGCTTGTGAATGAGAAAAGCCACTAAACTCTCTCCCTGCCATTGGGTGACCACCCATAAATATAATGTCTGGATATTTTTCATGCATTTCAAACATCTTTTTGCAGATGCCTCTCTTTGTACCACCACAATCTACAACTATACAACCCTTTTTCAAAAGTGGAACCCACTCATCCAAAGCTTCTTCAATAGCTCTTGGGTATAAAGTTATAATAAGCATGTCTAATTCTTTTGCATTCTCTTTTGATAAACGCGCATGAATTGCTTGGCAAAGCTCAGCTTTTTGCATTGTAGATTCATGTAAAGATAATCCATAAACCTTATTGTCTGTATATTTAGAGATGGCTCTTCCTAATGAGCCTCCGATTAGTCCTAACCCAATGATACCTATATTCATATTAGTTTCTTACCTTTCCAACAAGTGGTAGCATAACGTCTACTTTCTTTACTACTTCTTCGAATTGTTCTGGACGAAGTGATTGTGCACCATCGCAAAGAGCGTGTGGTGGATCGTTATGAACTTCAATAATTAAACCATCAGAGCCTGCACCAACAGATGCAAGTGACATTGGTTCAACTAATCTTGCAATACCTGACGCGTGAGATGGGTCAACAATAATTGGTAAGTGAGTCATCTCTTTTACAAGTGGAATAGCAGACAAATCTAGTGTGTTTCTTGTAGCTGGTTCGAATGTTCTTATACCTCTTTCGCACAAAATAACGTTTTCGTTTCCTTCGCTCATGATGTATTCAGCACTCATTAACCATTCTTGAATAGTATTAGCTAAGCCTCTCTTTAGAAGAATTGGCTTATTTAATTTACCAACAGCTTTTAATAAATCGAAGTTTTGCATGTTTCTTGCACCAATTTGAATGATATCTACATCAGCAAATAGATCAATATATTTTTCTGCCATAAGTTCTGTACAAATTGGCATGCCTGTTTCTTTCTTTGCTTCAAGAAGCAATTTTAATCCTTCAGCTTTTAATCCTTGGAATGCGTATGGAGAAGTTCTAGGTTTAAATGCACCGCCTCTTAAGATATTAGCACCTGCTGCTTTTACAGCTTTTGCAATGCCGATGATTTGTTCTTCTGATTCAACAGAACAAGGACCAGCAATTAATTGGAAGCTATTGCCGCCAAATTTGTGGCCACATACATCAACTATTGTATCTTGAGGATGGAACTTTCTATTTGCTAGTTTAAATGGTTCTTGGATACGCTTTACGTTTTCAACAATATCTAATGATCTAATTAGATCAATATCTATTTTTGATGTATCACCAACCAAACCTAAAATTAGGTTCTTCTCACCTTTTGAAACGTCGATTTTAACGCCTTGTGATTTAATCCATTTTGTTAGGGAATCTAACTGTTCCTTTTCATAATCTTGTTTTACAATAATAATCATATCTCTTCTCCATATATAAAAAACCGCCAACTTTTTTGTGGCGGCTTTAATAATTTTTATCCTTGTATTATTTAATCTAGAAAACCGCGCACAAATTAACAACTATAATAATAGCCGTAAAAGTTCCATGTATAGATGTTAAATAAACGTGTTTTCATATCGATGTAATTATAGTTTTTATCCTTTAATTTTGTCAATAATGTTTTGTATTATTTTATAGTTTCTTAATTATTTCTCCTAAATCTCTTTTTCCAAATAATATTCTAACTATAACAATTCTCTTATTTACCATTTTATAAAAAGCAATATATTGATCAATATAAATTTTTCTAATTATCGTGTCTTTTAGAATAGTATTATCTAACAACATTCCACTTTCTGGATACTCACAAATAATTTGTATCTTCTCTTCGAATAATTGTATAAACTCTATAGCAGCAGTTTTATTACACAACGTATTCGCTATGTAATTCACTATTATGTCTAAATCTTTCTTTGCCCTGCTAGCAAATTTATATTTATAGGCCATATTTCTCCTTGATTTCTTTAATTACTAACTCTCCGTCTTCAATTCTTCCAGCCTTTATATCTTCTAAGCCTTCTGCTAACATTACCGCTTCATAAGCATCTCTCATTATTTTTTCATAATACTTCATATCCATGACAACTAAAGATCCATATCCATTTTTTGTAACAAACACTGGCTCCTCTTTTTCGTGACACATCTCTTCTATTTTTACCGTATCTTTTAAATCTCTCATTGGTACTATTTGCATTTTTTATCCTCCCTACTGCTCACAGTTCCTTTTGTGTGTCTAAATTATAGCACACATTTAGCCACAATACAATAAAGCATATAAGTAATATTAAACTATTTCGTATATTTTAAGGGATTTATCAAATCTAGATTTATTCAAAACATCCAAAAGTGCTAATTCTTTGCATCTTGATGCATGCTTTTCTAAGCACTCTTTGTTTTCCCATCTTTCAAAAAATACAATTTCTTTATCTTCTTCGTTATATTCTGAAATATCAAAAGCAATACAACCCTTGTCAACATCTTTAGACATTTTTGCATGTTCAATTGCTGCTTCCATAAATATTGGAACATCTTTTTCTTCTAATTTATTTGTACATACTACGTATATCATAATTTCACCCCTTTTCAATAATACCATACTTTAAGTATAATAAGGCTATGGAAGATTTAAATAAACCACTGAACGAAGACGAAAAAGATTTAATTATTAATTGGTTCATCAAAAACGAAGGACCAAGCGGAGAATCGCAGATTAAAACTTTTAGATTAAGAGATAAATTAGATAAATCTCCAAAGACTTCTCGTGAATTAATAGAAACAAATATTAAAGCAAATTCTTATAAGATAGATTCTATGAGCTTTTATATGCTACTTATGGCCCATATTTAAATAGGCGTTGTTTTGTGTTCAACAAACTCAATTGTTCCCATTATCAATCTAATTGAATAATTCATCGTAACATCTTGATTATTACTATCGATGATTTTCAATTCTTCTATTTCGTTATATGCAGGTTCTCCAATTGTTACTTGTATTTCCTTGAATGTACATTCTATGCGATCGCCATTTTGTAAATAACCTTGAGTTACATTTGCATATCTTCCAACTATTTCATCGCCAACAATTTGCTTAAACGAATTTGTTGTTATTGTTATAACTTTAGGATTTGTTTGCAAAGCGATGCCCTTTATAAATACAACATAATTATTTGTTACATCTTGATTTGAATAATTCTTTACTATCCAATGTGCGTTTTGCTCTAAATCTCTACCATATACAATTCCAGCATTTAAAGTTTCCAATGTGTCAATTAATTCAACTCTATATACATTAGATGGCTTTGTTGCGGCAACTATTTCATAGTTGTAGTTATAGTAATAATAATCAACCTCGTATTTTTGCCCATTATAACTTCTCGATGATGCATAAACCATCAATTCAATAATATCTTTGCTTGTAACTATAACTTCGCCTTTAGATGTTATGATGTTATATTTTTCTGTAACATCTTCGCCTTTTTTATTGAACAATCTAAACGACCGAATCTCACTTTCACTTGTTCCAACCTCTGTACGCTTTCCATATACTTCACAAGAATATGTATATCCTTGGCTCAATAACATTTCAAATAAGCCATGTCCAGATTCTGTTTCAACTTCGTTTTTTGCAACCAATTCTGTTCCGTTATATTTTGCATAAGTTCTTACAGGATGAATATACAAATTCTTCACACTATAATAATCTTTTATGCCAGCATGATTGCCAGGTACAATTTCTCCTTCTCCTGCTTCGCCGCCTTCTCCCGATTCGCCGCCTTCACCGCCAGAACCACTGCCTGATCCGCCTGCACCGCCAGAGCCTCTACCATCTGGGGCTGTTACTTCTACCATAACCCAGCCAACGCCTTCAATATATACTTCTACCCATGCATGAAGATTCTTATCTGTAATTGTTGTAATTTTGTTTGCTTCATCAATATATACATAAGCCCCGCCTATAAATCTTGCTGGGATTCCCAATGCTCTATAAAGCATTGTTGCGGCCGTTGCATAATGACGACAAACACCTTCTTTGTAATCTCTTAAGAATGCTATTACAACATCTGATTCTGAATCTAATGATTTATCATAATCCATGTTGTATTTAGCTGAGCTTTGAATGAACTTAGCAACTTTACTAATAATTGCTGGATCTTCTTTTGTAAATCCGTTTTCTACAATAATTGAATTCAAATATGTTTTTAATCTGCCTTCTTCTAGTGTTAAGAAGTTTGCGTTAACATAATCTCTATATATAACTTCGTTATTTGCTAAAACGCCTGTTAAATGATTGTCCAATCTTATTGCAACATCTGTTTGTGTAATAAAGTGACTAAAGCTATATCCATCAACAGATTGCTCTAAATCTATCAAATCACCATCCATTAAATGCTCTGTATCTGTTGATAGATAATAAGGTCTAAATGGCATGTATGTAAATGAATTGATAATCATGCTATTTGCTTGAGCTTCAATATTCTTTAGGTTAGTACCTGTTATATATTCTTGTGTATGAGAACCATCTAACACAATTGATTCAGGGTTTATGATATCAAAGACTCTGCCTTGATATTGACTATATGAATATGACTTCAAATAGAAAGCTCCAACCTCACTTGATTGTACAGCCGCTATAATTAGTGGTTCATCGCCATATCCTTCACCTTCTCCACCGCCGCCGGCAGGGTCCACTACTGTCAATGTCCCGACTTCAAATGTAACAGTATAATAACTTGGGTTTGCAAAATAAGCTCTAACAACTGCGTGGTTTGGAGATTGACCTATATTTGTTCTTTGGCCAATAACTGTTACTTCAACTATGTCACCTTCAAATACTGGATTTTCAAATACTGATGTATCCAATCTATAATGATCATATTTCAAAGGTTCGCCATCATATATCTTTTCTTTGCTTCCTGTTATAATCTTCAATACTCTTGGAATTATTTTGATAGCGCTTTTTGCATATGTAATATTATATACATCTTTAACGCTAACATTATTTGCATCTAGTATATCTATGATTGAACTTATAGAACTTTCCGTTTCCCCAATTTCTGTTCGACTTCCGTCAATTGTTACATTTACAACATGATCTCCTTCTAATAAGCCTGAGCCCAAAATGTCAATATCTGTTGGTTTATGTTCTTGTTTATCAAATTGCGCTTCGACATATTGTGGAGAAATTACAATTGGTCGTTTGTTTATAACAAAATCTTCTTTATAATCTTCACCAAACACAAGGTTATAGCAATCTCTATTTGGGGTTATTGTATCGCCTGCATAGATATCAGCAGCTTGAATCCATGTTTTATATGTGCCAATATCTCTAAATGAGCCATATACTTGAGACACTACAATTCGATCCTCTTGTGCCAATGACTTACCGTTTGTAATTTGATAATCCTTGCTTGGTTGATGATATTGTCTATCATAAATTATTTCTTCATGAATAGGAGTAATAACGATTGTTTTAACATTGACTCTGACTTCAACTGGAGATAATGCATCAAGTCCTAAATCATAATTTGCCGTAAAGTCTTTAGTGTCATCAAATATTGATGAGATTCTTAGACTTATAATCTTTGATTGACACGCGCCAACTCTTGTTTGGTAGTTGTCAAATACAACATCTCGTAATATATGATCTGTACAAAGACCGCTTGTGCTAAATGCTGGGCTATGTTTAAGTCCATCATAATCTCCATTAAAACTTAAAAGCGATAGATTTAATGCTTTTTTATTAATAGTAAATGTTGCTTTTGAATATTCTTGAGGAACGATTATATTGTAATAGTCCTGATATACATAATATCTAGATCCGCCTGCTCTAATTTCTAAGCCAACTCCAATATCGCTTATATCTGTTTGATATACACCAGCATCCGTTTTTGCATATAAATCTACAAACACTATATCGTTAGAATCTGGCAACAATCTATTTGTGTCATATTCTATTTGAGGTATTTGTTCTTCTCCGTTATATGTAACGCTTGATGATAATACTCTAATTTCAATATCTCTTTTTGTAATTCTTAAGGTGCCAAAATCAGTTTCTGTTATTTCATAATATGGAACAGATTCATCTTTTAACCATGCCTCATTTGGGGCACTTACATCCCACCCATCAAGTATTGTTGTATCTAATTGTGGAAATTTTGATGATGGTAAAGAATTTGTGTTTAGAGGCGTTGGTATTGCTCCACCTGTATACAAAGGCATTCCATCATATTCTTTTGTTTGAGATGAAGTTTTCACTTTAATGTTTATTTTGTCGATTTGTATCGTTCCAGGCTTTATTGTCAATAAATAATTGCCACTTATTGATCCGTTTTGTTGCTTTACATAGAAATTCAATGGATTATCATAAGTACCTGGTATTACATATCCTAGATTTGCATATTTAACTAGATAATCTCCGCCATATAAAGTGCCTGCTAATATTTCATAGCTATCTACAGCAAGCGCATTATTATCAAATACTTTAGAAGCTGACCCTGTCTTTATAATAATTTCTTGTTCTTCAACTT
Organism: Clostridiales bacterium; assembly: GCA_015055975.1. Classification (GTDB taxonomy): domain Bacteria; phylum Bacillota; class Clostridia; order Christensenellales; family UBA3700; genus UBA3700. The sequence goes on from SVHF01000004.1 coordinate 14,385, forward strand.
TTAATTGGCCATAATTAACTGTTATAGAATAGTTGTTCAAATTAGTATTTGCATTAGCGCTCACTTGCATATAGTTATATGTTGTTCCAACATTTGTAATTGAAGCAAAATTGCTAAATATAAAACCTTCGCCACTTGGGATTAGAGATTCATCATACAAAACAGTTTCATTTGTTAAAGGTTGAGAATCATAAACTTTTGTAGCATTTTTTGTTTTAAATTCAATATTTATCTTCGCTATATCAACATATCCAAAAGTAAATGTTGGATTGTAATATCTATAAGTTACATCTTCGCCATCTTTATTAACGATTTTAGATTCTGAATTGTTTGTAAATCTGCCAGCCGTTAATCCAAATGACTTTGGAGTTACTACAACTTTGTCACCATATCCAAGTTTCCCAGAGGTTATTCTAGCTTTATCTAATACTTCTTCTTTACCATCATAGGTTTTTGATAAATCATCCGTTTTTATCGTTATGTTTTGCTTTGTATAATTAATTTGCTTACTTTCTACGATAATGTTATACGCGTTTTTAACGTCTTTTCCTTCGCTATTTAATATCTGTAGCGTGTCAAGATCAGGTGTCATATTGATTGTTTTATCATCAATATAATCTACGTCATATTGTTCACAGATAAGTCTGTCTTTGAAAGATAATTCTGCATTCAAATAAATGCTATTTCCATAAACTATTGAATCGTTCTTTATTGTGATGTATAAGTCTTTTTTCTTAATAACCACTTTTGATGCTTTACTATATTCTTTTGCACCAAAAGATCTATTAGATACAGCTCTTATTTCATATTCACCTGGTGTTTGAGGTAGACCTTCTTGCCATTGCCCATTTAATGTATGATATTCATAATTTGTCTTATTAAATATACTCTTTGCAAAAAATCCTACATCTTCACCATATGTATATTCTGCCTTATTAAGTTCTACATCTGTAATTAGACCATTGATTCCTAAGAACACTGAAACAATTGTAAGAGCGACGATAAGGCATGCGATTATTAATAATCTATGTTTGATTATTGATGCTTTAATCGATGCTAGCGTTTCTAAACGCTTCTTATAAGAATCGTATGTCATTCCCATTAATACACTCTCAATGTTCCAGAATATGTCGTGATATTAAAGTTTGCAGTAATATCATTTCCATCTGAATCTTTTATTATTACGTTTTGTATATAATTTTCAGCCACACCCTTGTTTGTCAATATCGCTGGCATTTCTACTTCAACATCAAGACCTAAAATTTCCGTATCAATTGAATATTCATGACACTCAAGTGGTTCTCCATTATATGCTTTTTGTGCAGATCCTGCCGTTATATACATATAAGCTCTATCGATAGTAATAACCCCGAAGTTATAATCTATCTCATAGTTTTGTGTGACATCTTTGCCGTTTCTTGTAACTGTTACTAGATAATAATTAACGTATGTTCCAGCATTTTTAAATGTTGAGAAATCTAATGTAAATACATCGTTTGAGTTCCTTGCGCCAGAAATTGTGTAGTCATCAAAGGTGTATTCTTCATTTGTGTATTCAACCAGCTTGCTTGAACTTGAAATGCTTATTAAATATTCATAAACATGTAAATAGCCAAATTTTGATTCATCTATACCATATTGATCAGTTACGTCTTTTCCTGTGTTATCTTCAATTATTGGATAAATCATATTCTTGACATATCCATATTCTGTAATTGTTCCAACGTAATCATATCCAACAACTGAGTGGAATGATTGTAAATCGCCTAAAACTTGAACTGACGTTCCTTTACCTGTTAGAGGAGTTCCATCACCTTTTTTAGATTTGTTTTCTGTAACAATGGTAAGTTCCGTCCAAACCTGTTTAAATAATCCATCCCCTAATGAAAAATCGAATCTTGATGTTATATCTACATCATTTTCATCAAATATTCTAAATTCTTGTATTTTAGTTGCACCTGCACTTCCAAGTGCTGTTTCTTCAGAATTATGGTATTGGAAAGTTATATAACTTCCATTTTTTTGTGCATATCCATAGACTTTTGCTGTGTAATAATAGCCTTTTTCGTATATTTGCTCAATAGTAGTTCCGCTCAAGAATCCACCATTTCTAGAATCAAGTAAGACTCCTTCAACTTTTGTGTTTAAAGGATAATAATAACCATCCGCGCCATCTCTTGGCACATATGAATCAAATGGCACTATTTCATTTGTTTGCTTTTGTTTATCATCGCTTTTGTTTGGAGTTGTCATTGTAGGATCTATTGGGACCCAGCCAACTCCATCTACATATACTTCAACCCAGGCATGCGCATCACCACCTGTTACTTCCACTTCTACATTTGCAGCTACTTCTGCACAATATCCTTCAACTCTTCTTGCAGGAATACCTAAAGTTCTATATAGCAACACAGCCGATGATGCAAAGTGTTGACAAATACCTTCTTTATATTTAGTTAAAAAGGCAACTATAACATCGCTTTCTTTGTTCATTGCAGGATTGAAGTTTAGATTATATTCTGCTTGATTTGATATATATGTACTGACTTTTTTATATATTCCATCTGTATTTTTTGACCAACCTTGCTCACGAATTATTTGTCTCATAAGCGTTATTGTTGATTCAGGAACGTTAATATAGTTTGCATAAACAAATTCTCTATAGGCTTGTTCTTCTTGAACATGCTCTGTTCTTGAAGAAGACCCATATAAGGCTTTTAGCGAATCTGCAGTAAACTTTCCTGCTCCATAATATTTCATAGCGTATGTATCACTTACTGAACCAATAGATTCTATATCGCTCTTTTGAATAGATTTAGCTTCACTATTTATTGAATGATAATATGGGACTAAATAATCTTTTCTAACAGGCGTAATTGTCATGTCATATTCACTTGCGCCATGTAAAGAACAATATATTGAAGTTAGATAGTCCATTGAATATTGACCATCTAATAATCCATCATATTTTTTAGGTGTTCTCCATTTGTTATTTAAAATATCTCCAAAAGCAAAGCTCTTTAAATAAATAAGACCATTTGATGTAGCTGTTACTCTATAGGCAACGGATTCATCTTTTTCTGCTCCATTTATATCATTGAATTCGCCAGATCTATCTAATGCGTCAATTAAATCGTTGGCGCCAGCTTTTTTTGTACCTTCGCCAAAATTAACAAAGAAGCGAATCATAAATCCTGCAAGAAGTATGATAAGTAGTATAACTACTGCACCATAAATACTTATTAGATTATTATTCCCCTTCTTTTGTTTTTCCATTATGCGTTATTAACAATGTTTCTAATGTATTGCTTGCATCTTGGCATTGCTTCGTCTCCAAATAGCTCGTTTAATTTGTCTACTAACCCATCTGCTCCATTTTTTACATAGATTGGGTTCTTCATCTCTAACTTTCTTAATATCTTCTTAGATAACATATCATCTAGCGCATCTAACTCTTCTCCACCACATCCTATATAGATTGGTACATACTTGTTTATTTGCATCATTATTCTGTTACCAAATGTAACTTGGAAATGCTTCGTTAGATAATCGTCTAATTCCTTTAACTTTGCTTTGTTTCTCTCTGTTAGAGAATTTTCTTGTTGTGCATTAGATATTAATCTATCGAAATCCTTTGCACTTAAATGTATGTTTTGTGTGTTTTGTCCTTTAAATGGTTCACACTTGTTATCTAAGTTCAATATCATGGCTCTATCGTATACCTTGTCGGATATAGCAAATGTAGAATCATCGTTGTTTGCTGTTCCAATAAACCACATGTTTGTTGGTAATTGAATTTGTCCATCTTTTAGATTGCTTGGGTCTGTTCCCCATTTGTCTGAAACTACTTCCATGAATCTTTCATCTGATCTTGGCAATTCCAATAAAGATAAGAATTCAGCAAAATAATATTCAACTCTTGCAATGTTCATTTCATCTAACACAGTTATATAGATATCTTCTGAATAATTTGCTTCATACATCTTCTTTAGAAGTGCTGTTTCATTAAAGTGCTTTGTGAATTCATTGTAGTATCCAATTAAGTCTGTTCTTTCCTTCCACATAGGTTGAATTGGTATAACTGTTGATGGATTCTCTACAAATCTTCCAAATGCATATGCAAGTGATGTCTTACCCGTACCACTCATACCTTGAAGTATCATGATGTGTGAAACTCCAAGTCCTGCTATGAATGCTCTTATGTCTTCTTCTCTATAGAACAAGCCTAATTCATTTGCTGCATAGTTTCTAAAATCATCGCAAAACATCTTTAAGGTGATGTTGTTTATGTAATCTTCTTTTGAATACGTATCCTTCTTTTTGTCTATTTGCTTTAAAATACTAAACCTTGTGTCTGTTGTTATCTTCTTTGGATTTAAAGTAGATTGAGGAACACCTATTTCTCCGTGTCTTCTTTCATATCTATAAATTAGATTGCTTTGTTTTCTAACTTTCTTATATACGACAATGATTAAAATAGCTAAGAAAATTGGAACGCCAATAAGCATTGCAATTAGATATGCAAAGTCTATTATGTTTTGATCGATGATATATTGTTTAATCTCGTCCATTTTGGCAACTAAAACAACTTCTAAAACGAAAACCAAAATCGCAATGATTATTGCAATGATAAGGACTAACTTAATTGGGTCAAATTGCTTACTTTTCTTCATCTTTCTTCTCCCCAAATAGTATTTCTTTCTTTAGACGCTTTTTAGTCTTCTTCCAAGCCATCTTATAGTAGTCGCCAACTATTTTGTATTCCTTCTCTATTAACTTAAACTTATCTTCGTCTGTATAATCCTTTTCTTTCACAGCTAATCCAAGCTTTGTTCTAAAAGCATTGTTTTGAGTCATCAATTGATCTTTTTCTTTAGTATTTTCTTCAAGCTTTTGATTTAGCGATGCAATATTTTCTTCAAGCTCTTGAATCTTGCTTTCTAAATCTTCCTTTTCGAATGTCATTACATCAATTTCATCTGCGTGTGCTTTGTCTTTTTTAGCCATTGATTCAAGATATTCTCTTTCTTTAGCTTTAGCCCCATCTTTTAAACTTACAATCTCGCCCTTTAGAGAATCTATCTTTTCTGTTTGTTTTGCAGCTAAACTATTTGCAGACTTTAGAGCAACTTCTTTTGCTTCTAATTGCTCAATTCTTTCATTTAGTGAAACTAAATATTCATCAAGGCTCTTTCCGCTTAGTTTTGCCTTGCTCTTTAGGTATTCAAGTCTTTCTTTTAATTCTTCTGCTCTTTGCTCTTCTTCAAGCTTTAATTGCTTTTCAAGCTCTAATTGCAATCCTTCTTTTAAATCTAACGAGTGCATTTGCATCATAAATAACAATAAAAGCACTGCGTTATTTATATCGTCTTCTGCGCTTGCATCTAATTGCTTTTCAAAAGCTTCTCTTGTTATGGTGTATCCTGGTGCTGTATATGATGAGATATATTCATATAAAGCTAGTGCATATTTAAAGTTTGTTTCCATCTTTAAGACATTTGTCTTTGTGATTGGTGGCTTTATCATAGGCACTTTTGAAACTTCAACCATGAGTGGCGTAGATAGCAATTTCAAAATAGCATTTAAAACATCTTCAATTCTTTCAACAACTTTTGCATTGTCGCTATCTTTAGATAAAGACATGTTCTCATCTTCAATGTTTAGTGTATATTTGATATTTCTTTGCTTTGTCTTATATGTCGATGCAACATCTAAAACTGTATAGTACTTTCCAGATGATTGAGTGATTTTGTTATATCTTTCTGTTGTGAAGTCTCTAAGATAAGTTAAAAGAAGATATAGGAATCTATTTTCATAAACTGCATAATCACTTAGCTTTTCAACTGTATAAATCTTTTCTGGTTTTACTTGATCAGTTTCTTCGTCAACTTCCTTAATTAAAGATGCATGCTTTGCTAAATGGCTAATTGATTCTTTAGAAATGCTCTTAGTCTTTTCAATTAATACTACTTCCCCATTAGTTCTAATGAATTGTCTTTCTTGAGAAATTGCCTTTTCAATGTATTTTAGATTATTCTCAATTTCACTTATCCAATCTTCACTAACTTCGCATTTAACCTTTTCAATTGTTAATCTTGCCTTCTTATTTGATCCAAGCGTTCTAATTTGGCGTAGAAAATCTTGGATGCCCTTATCTGAAAGCGCAATTTTCTTATATTCTATAAACGCTCTATAGTAATAATCGTTTGTCTTCATTATGCGTTATTAACAATGTTTCTAATGTATTGCTTACATCTTGGCATTGCTTCGTCTCCAAATAGCTCGTTTAATTTGTCTACTAACCCATCTGCTCCATTTTTTACATAGATTGGGTTCTTCATCTCTAACTTTCTTAATATCTTCTTAGATAACATATCATCTAGCGCATCTAACTCTTCTCCACCACATCCTATATAGATTGGTACATACTTGTTTATTTGCATCATTATTCTGTTACCAAATGTAACTTGGAAATGCTTCGTTAGATAATCGTCTAATTCCTTTAACTTTGCTTTGTTTCTCTCTGTTAGAGAATTTTCTTGTTGTGCATTAGATATTAATCTATCGAAATCCTTTGCACTTAAATGTATGTTTTGTGTGTTTTGTCCTTTAAATGGTTCACACTTGTTATCTAAGTTCAATATCATGGCTCTATCGTATACCTTGTCGGATATAGCAAATGTAGAATCATCGTTGTTTGCTGTTCCAATAAACCACATGTTTGTTGGTAATTGAATTTGTCCATCTTTTAGATTGCTTGGGTCTGTTCCCCATTTGTCTGAAACTACTTCCATGAATCTTTCATCTGATCTTGGCAATTCCAATAAAGATAAGAATTCAGCAAAATAATATTCAACTCTTGCAATGTTCATTTCATCTAACACAGTTATATAGATATCTTCTGAATAATTTGCTTCATACATCTTCTTTAGAAGTGCTGTTTCATTAAAGTGCTTTGTGAATTCATTGTAGTATCCAATTAAGTCTGTTCTTTCCTTCCACATAGGTTGAATTGGTATAACTGTTGATGGATTCTCTACAAATCTTCCAAATGCATATGCAAGTGATGTCTTACCCGTACCACTCATACCTTGAAGTATCATGATGTGTGAAACTCCAAGTCCTGCTATGAATGCTCTTATGTCTTCTTCTCTATAGAACAAGCCTAATTCATTTGCTGCATAGTTTCTAAAATCATCGCAAAACATCTTTAAGGTGATGTTGTTTATGTAATCTTCTTTTGAATACGTATCCTTCTTTTTGTCTATTTGCTTTAAAATACTAAATCTTGTGTCTGTTGTAACTTTCTTTTCCTTTCCTTTAGCTAATGCTTTATCTGGTTCGAATTCAACAGCTATTTGAGATACGCTCTTTAAGTCTTTATTTTGTCTTGATTGAACAATAAGCAAAATAACCATTATTGTTATGAACGCAATAATTAACGTTGAATAAATAATAATTGCATATGTTGAAGTCAAGACGTTGACTAATATTTCTAAAAAATTATCCATCTATTTCCTCCAACTCTTCATTATCTATTTCATCGACTGGCGCATCTTCAACCTTGTCTTTGACTACTTCTTGTTCTTCATATACATAATCCATTAAGACATTTGCTAAAGTTTCATTCTTGTTGCCAATCAATTGCTTTAACTTCTTTGTTGCATCCTTGTCTTTAGAGCTACTAATAATTGGGGCAATTAATGGTAATATTCTTTGAGCTATAACAAGATTCTTAAATTCTGAAGAATCTATTCCAAATGAACCTAATAGTGTTATGTATCTTTCAATTTCGACATATTCTTTATTTGTAAGCTTACAATCGTTTTGAATTGCCATTAAGCTATCTATCGCTTTCCAATCTTCTTCGCTTAGCTTATATGAACCTTTCATAGAATCGATTCTATATAAATAGTCATAAACAGCATCGCATGCTGGCAATTGCAAATCTGTTGATGTTGTCTTGCTAAAGGCAATATCTAAAATTGTTGATGCTCTTCTTAATTCTTGTGAATAAGTCTTAACTGTTTCTAAGTTCTCAACAGCAACAAATACAATGTGAGATGGCACCATCAATGATTGGTGTCTGTATTTCAATTCAATATCGTTGTATCTAATATTTAATACTGGAATTGCGTTTGCTAATATTTCTTGTTTTTCTGCGCTGAAATTCTTTAGAAGAATAATTCTCAATTCTTCTATTCCTAATTCTTGTTCTAATGCTTTAACTAAAGATTCAACATTGCTTATATCAACAAAATCTAATTCTTTAACTTCTAAAGATAGTGCAGTTAATGCTTTTATGGCTTTTGATCCTAAAGCAATATCTGATGTATTTATGGTAATGAATTTATTTGCAAATATTGAAGAAATAATATTGATTGCATCCTTTTCCTCAACTGCAACGCCATTTGCTTTTAGACTAGAGATATAAGTATCTTTAATTTGGCTAAATTCAACATAATTTTTGATGATTACTGCATTCTTTCTTTCTCTCTTTGAAACATTAAATGCTGAATCAAAGAATTCATCAATTGCTTTTGAATTGCTCTTTTGGGCAAATCTTGATGTTGTAATTTCTATTTGTGCAATCTTATCTTTTGAATGCTTTGCTACCTTTTTCCTCAACGCATGCGCTCCACATGCAAATACCATGAATAATATAAAACTTACAACAGCTAGAATTAAACAAGTAAATGCCCAAACTGTAGATAAATCACCCTTTCCTGTTGCTAATTTGTCTATAGTTGGGATAAATAAAAATCCAAGTCCTGCAGCTAATAAGATAAATAAAGCTATCTTCCAACCTTTATCGTAAGTTTTTAGAGGTGATCTTCTATAAGAAACATATGCTTTCATACTTTATACCTCCTATTTAACTAAAGAATCATAATCAATTCTTTGCCCTTCATAATAGAAGGTGATGTTGCTTGGGTATTGGAACGCACCTTTTTCTATAGTAGGTTTGCTATGCACAAATCTTACTTCTGTAATTCCTGTACAACCAAGGAACGCATTTGCTGCAATCTTCTTTGCATTGTAGATTTGCACATATTTTAAATTTGCACAACTCTCTACTGTGTTTGCTTTAATTTTGCTTGTATCTAATATTATTGATTGCAAATTGCTGCAACTTTCTATTGCTTTGCTTTCAATATTTTTTGCTTCTATATCCAAACTATATAAAGTTCTTGCGTTATAGAATGCTAAAGACTCAACTTTATCTAAGTTATAGATTCTAACCGTTGGCACATTAGAATTACTAAATGCTTCCGATTTAATTCCTTTAATCTTAGTTGCCGAATTCGTAAAATCTAAACCTCCGCTAACATATGAAGCAACTTTCTTTATATACAACTTTCCAACTGAAACTTCTTGAAGAGTTACTCCTTGATAATAAGCAGATTCACCAGTGTTATTCCCTATCCAAATTTCAGTTTGTTGATAGAATGGTAAATAGATAGAGTATATTGCCCCCGTTATAACTAAAAGTAATATTGCAAACACTCCAACAACTGCCCACATTTTATTTGAAGAATCATGGACTTTAGCTGAACTTGCTTTCTTTGTTTTTAATTCTTTAACATTTTGAACATCTATTTGTTCGCAATTTGGATCAACGCTAATAATTTTTGATTTTCCAAAAGTCTCTCCTGTTTTTGCATATTGGCCTTCAACTGTTACTTGCTTTGTTTCTATAACATTACCTGTTGAATCTTTTACGACAAGTGAGTATGAAACGCCATATACAGGGGTTTGTAATCCGTTTCTAAATTCTACTAAAACTTCTTTTTTGTCATCTTCTGTATAGATAACATATCTTGTTGCACAAAGGGTTTTAGGATTCGCGTTAAGCACGCAGGCTTTATAAATAATCTTAGCCATTCTTCTTTACCCCCTTTTGTTGCTTATATTTAATCTTTGGACAAAATGTTATTTTTGTAAAAGCCCACATAATTCCAACGCAGGCAAAATATGAAAGTATTGGGACTACTAGCGCCGCTATGCTATATGTTAGTTCATAATTCTTATTCCACAAAACCATAAAAGATGAATCACTACCATATATTCCAAGAGCTAAAAACCCAATAGTCGTTAATGCAGCTGGAAGCATAGTTAAAGAAGCTACAAATGAATATGATGTAATTTGCTTTTTTGCAATGCTGTGCTCGTTAATTTTTACATCGTCTACATTTAAAACTTTGATTTGAATTGCTTTCGTTCTTTCAGATAAACGAATTAAATCTAATTCATTATTAGATACTTCTCTTTGTGTGACTATAATTGTCTTAAATGGTTCAAAACCTTCTTCTTTTTCATCAAACATTGTAACTTCGTAAACAATACGTTCAACTTTTGTTGCCAATATTGCTCTTAAATAGCAATTGATTCCCTTTGTCATTACAACGGCTTTGTTGATGTACTTTTGAGATAATTCATCATTTACTTGGAAAATCATGACCCTTCCATCTACACTTCTGTCGTCTTTAATCATAGTATCTGGATCTTTAAACACTTTCTTATTCATGAAGAACTTCTTTGGGTATACGAAAAAGTTTAATGAAAGCATAACTATGAATAATGCGGCAAATAGACCGACGAAATAGTCTATTTCAATAAGATCAAATAACATTAGTCCCTCTCTTTTTTAATATAGTTAGTTCGTTAGTTTTTCATTGATTGCGAATATTTTAATTGCCGTGCTTTCTAGATAAGCTTGCGCTCGCATTTTTCTATTATAGATAAAAATAGGGGCGCGCGCAATATAATATATCACAACGCTTCCCCTATATACTAAACACTCATGTTTAAAATAAACAAAAATTACAATAATTTTTCAATATCTTTGAATAATACCTCATCAAAAGGCTCTAAATTGTCTTTATCTCTTACAATATTTCCTGTTAAATAGAACTTTATTCCAAGTTCTCTTGCAGCTTTTCCGTCTTCTTTTTCAGAATTTCCAAAATATATAACTTCATCTTCTTTTAAATCAAGTTTGTCTAGAACTTCTTTTATGAACATCTTATTTGGCTTTGCGTAATGTGCTGTTTCATAGCATGAAATATAATCAAAAGACTTAGGATCTATTCCTGTAAATCCAATTCTTGTTAACATCCCTACCATTGGGAAAACTGGGTTTGCTACAAGCACAATCTTATCTACTTTCTTCTTTATTGAATCAATGATTTTTTGTGCATTTTCATGAGGCGCATCGCAAAATTGAATTGCTTTTTTAAACTCCGTTGCATAAAAGTCATGGAACCCTTTGTGTAAGGCTTCTTTGTCTTTATCTGGAAATAACGATGAAAACGCATTCCAAAAAGCTTCTTCGCAAGTCAATTTTCCATCGTTTTTTCTCATTGCATCCGTGCCTATCCAAATAGCTTTTACAAATTCGTCCTTATCAAAATTAAATGGGGCCATAAACTTGTAAAGATATCCAAAATAACCTTTAACGAATTTGTCTTCATCCATTGGCAAAAGTGTGCCATCCAAATCAAATAATACCGCCTTCATTTTTAGCTCCTTAAATCTACGATTTATATTATAATCTTTCCTTTATTTATTATCAATAAAAAATTGGGCTAAAGCTTTTATGCTCTAGCCCAAATATTTCAACAATTTATTTTATTAATTATTCAGCTTTTTCGTCGAAGATTTCAGCTTCTTTATCTGTTACTTCGCCTTCAATTACTTCGCCTTCTTCTGCTACTGGTTCTTCACCCTTTATTAATTCTAGATAGAAGTTTGCTTTTGTCATTTCATAATATGGTCTTACCCAAAGTGTACCAACAAATAAGCATAAAAATCCGACAATCCACCATCCAATAAAGCTTAAATCAAGTACGAATAAATCCCACTTATGTCCTTTCATGATTGCTTGGCTCTTATCTAAGCAATATTTCCAATCCTTGTTTGGTTGGTCTTGTTGAATATAGAAAGCCATTGAATAAGCATAATATTTAATAATACCTGGAATAATTAGAAGTAATGCCCATAAGAATACAAAAATCGAAGATAATACTTGCAATAAAATTGCATCTCCAAAGGAATCTTTGAATCCATCAAATAGATTAGACAAATCTGCCTTCTCATTTTTTCTTGCAGCAGTTATCGCTACTCTTGCTGCACCATATGTTAATGGGCCTGTAACTATTAATGCTGCGATAGAAATAATTACATTAAATGATACTCTAATACCATCTAAGCCATCTAGATTATATGGAACAGATCCTGATACTGCGCCAAGTAGCAATCCCAAAATAAGGAATGCTAAAAGCATATTCAACCAACGATCTCCAAATAATTTATGGCCTAATTGATCTTTTGCTCTCTCTTTTAATTCTGCTCTTGTTGCCATAATTAAAATCTCCTTTAAAATTGATTACAACTTTATTATATATCGCGCGCGACTCTAAATCAATTTTTTGCGGTTTTCCCAGCCTTTTTAATGCCATTTATAACACAAAAAGCGCCACAATCGTGGCGCCTTCTATCCTAGGATTTATTGTTATCCAATTAATTCAAACTCAATGTATACTGGTTCGTGATCTGAAAATGCATAACCATCAACGCCCTTTACACCATTTTTAGTTTGAATAGCTTCAATCTTATTTACTTTAATATTGTTTGAAGCAATATAACCATCAACAGCACAGACATATGTTGAACCTGGTACCCATTCCATATCATTGTTTCTACATGTTGGATTATTCTCTGCTGCATAAATTGTGTAGCCATCAATAATTGGAGATTTTCCCTCTTCATTAAACATATATGCTACCCAATCTGGAGCTTTCTTTTGTTGCCAAATTGCTGAGTGAGTTTCTGCGTTTTCATACCAATGTGGCTTGTTTTCTGATGTGTAAGAATACATTGGGTTATATGTAATTAAGTCGTGGTTGAAATCCCCTCCTACTAATACATAGTGGCCTTCATCTTGGCAAGCTTTTAAGAAGTTATTTAATTCTTGCATTTGCTTTTCTCTAATTGTGCCACCTTTATCGTATGCAGACATGTGAGAATTAACAATATATAAATTCTTTTCATTTGTAACCTTTACTACGCATACAGAAAAACATCTATCTAGATCGAATAGTTTTGAGAATGAATCTGAAACTGTATATTGTTTTCTTTGAGCAGATTGAATCTTATATTTAGATAAAGATGTTAATCCTGCATTAACATAACCATGCATATCATTTAGTGGATATGGTAAAAATGGAGCATGGAAGTTTACACAATGAACTGAATCAAATGCCTCAAAGTTTTCAACTATTTTTTCATGTTGATTTACTTTGTAAGAACGAGAAGATTTTGTATCTACTTCTTGGAATAGCATAAAATCTGGGCTCAATTCTTTAACGGCATTTATTGCACCGGCTGTGTCTGTTTCTACATATTCTTTAGAAAACGCTTTGCCGTATTTACCACAAGTCTCGTTACCATATTCATCGTAGCCTGTATCCATAAAGAATGTGTAATCTTGAGAATATGCACCAAACCCTATGTTATATGTTGTACATGAATACTGTGTATTCACATCTACATACTCAAGCGTTGATTTCGAATCAATACTTAGGTCCATATCGCCTAATCTTGAATAACTTAAAAAGATATACCCTACATAGCCACCAGCTAGAACTATTATCAAACCAATAACTATTGCTATGGTAATTAACGAGATTTTTAAACCTTTTTTCATAAACTTTCCCCTTTACCTTTCGGCATTTTAATTATACTTTTATTTTATATATAATTTCAATACAGACAATTTACATGCAAATTTTACAATTATTTAGTTTCATATTCTATATGAAGTATGGTAATATAATATTGACATCCGAATATATCCTTTCTTGTAACTGACGGAATTGTGGGATACCACAGGGGAGCAAGAAAGTTTTCAGTCGACCGTCTGGGCAAAATTGTAGCTCGGGTCGATTTTTGTTAATTGGAGGTATCTATGGAAGCTTGGAGAGGTTTTATTGAAGGCAATTGGAATAATGAAATTGACGTCAGAAATTTCATTTCATTAAATTACACCCCTTATCTTGATGGTCCAGAATTCTTACAAGGACCAACTGAAAGAACTAAGAGGGTTTCAAAACGTTTAGACGATTTGCTTCGTCAAGAATTTAAAAAAGGTGGAGTTTTAGATGTAGACACACATACTGTATCTACAGTCTTTGCGTTCCAACCTGGATATGTTATTAAAGAAGACGACATCATTGTTGGTCTTCAAACTGATGCACCACTAAAGAGAGCCATTTCTCCATTCGCAGGCTTTAGAATGAGTGAACAAGCTTGTAAAGCTTATGGCTATGAAATTGGTGAAAATATCAGAGACGAATTCAAATATAGAACAACACATAACACAGCTGTTTTCAAAGCATACACAGATGATATGAAAAGAGCTAGACACTGCGGTATCTTAACTGGTCTTCCAGATGCTTACGGAAGAGGTAGAATCATTGGAGATTATAGACGTATTGCCCTATATGGTATGGACTATCTTATGGAGCAAAAGAAAAAAGATAAAGCAAATCTTGGTCTTAATGAAATGAGCGAAGAAAACATTCACCTAATTGAAGATGTTGCAAAGCAATTAGACTTCATGCAAGCTTTAAAAGATCAAGCTGCCCTATACGGCTATGATATCTCAAAGCCAGCAACGAATGCTAAAGAGGCTATTCAATGGTTGTATTTTGGTTATCTTGGCGCAGTTAAAGAACAAAACGGTGCTGCAAACTCAATTGGTAGAATTACTACATTTTTAGATATCTATATTCAAAGAGATATAAACGAAGGAACTCTAACAGAAGCAGGAGCTCAAGAGCTTATCGATGACTTAGTTGTAAAACTAAGACTTGTAAGACACTTACGTACTCCTGAATATAACGAACTATTTGCTGGAGATCCAACATGGGTTACAACTTCTGAAGGTGGTATCGGAGAAGATGGTAGACCACTTTTAACAAAGACAAGTTATAGAATGCTTCAAACTCTATACAACCTTGGACCATCAGCTGAACCAAACATCACTATTTTGTGGTCAGAAGATTTGCCAAAGCCATTTAAAGAATTCTGTGCACAAGTTTCTATCGATACAGATTCTATTCAATATGAAAATGATGACGTTATGAGAAAGACTTATGGCGACGATTATGCTATTGCCTGCTGCGTATCTGCAATGAAAGTTGGTAAGCAAATGCAATTCTTCGGCGCTCGTTGTAATTTGGCAAAAGTTCTACTTATGTCACTAAATGGTGGTAAGGATGAAATCCATGGAATACAAGTTGCTCCAGAAGGCAAAGTATATGACGAAGAACCTTTAAAATATGAAGATGTATTAGAATCTTTCGAATTCTACGCAGCTTGGATGGCTAAGTTATATGTAAATACAATGAATGTTATTCACTATATGCATGACAAATACGCATATGAAAGATTAATGATGTCTCTTCACGATACAAACGTTGAAAGATTAATGGCATTTGGTATTTCAGGACTATCTGTTTTAGTTGATTCACTATCTGCTATTAAATATGCAAAGGTAACACCAATTAAGGATGAAAGAGGTATTATTACTGAATTCAAGACTGAAGGCGAATTCCCTAAATATGGTAACGATGATGACAGAGTAGATAGAATTGCTAAATGGGTAACAGAATTCTTCTATAACGAACTTTGCAAGACAAAGGCATATAGAGGAGCTCATCATACACTATCTATCTTAACTATTACATCAAATGTTATGTATGGTAAAAAGACTGGTGCTACTCCAGATGGAAGAAAAGCAGGTGAACCATTTGCTCCTGGTGCAAACCCAATGCATGGAAGAGATTCTCAAGGTGCTTTAGCTTCACTAAATTCTGTTGCAAAACTTGAATATAGCTGCTGCAGAGATGGTATTTCTAATACATTCTCTATCACTCCAAATACACTTGGTAAAACAAACAAAGATAGAGTTGATCACTTGGTATCTATTTTGGATGGCTACTTCATTCAAAATGCTCACCACTTAAATGTTAACGTTCTAAATAGAGAAAAGCTTATTGATGCTATGGAAAATCCTACAAAATATCCAAACCTAACTATAAGAGTTTCTGGATATGCAGTAAACTTCAATAAACTATCTTTAGAACAAAAGAAGGAAGTTATATCTAGAACATTCCACGAAAAGATGTAATATGAGAATTCATTCTTTTGAATCATTAGCAACATTAGATGGAGATGGCGTTAGATACGCCATCTACCTAAATGGTTGCCCTCTTCGTTGTGTATATTGTCATAACCCTGACACTTGGGGCGTTTCTGGCGAAGATTATTCAGCCGAAGACCTATTTAACAAGATTAAACGTTATAAGCCTTATTTCGGCCAAAATGGAGGTGTAACATTCTCTGGTGGCGAGCCACTTCTTTCTGCACATTTTATAAATGAGGTAGCTCCCCTATTAAAAGAAGCTAACATTAATTATGCACTAGATACATCTGGACAAGTTGACATGAATGAAGAAACTAAAAAAGCTATTACAAATTCTGAACTTGTCATTCTTGATTTGAAGTTTTGGGACAATGATTCATATTTTAAATACACAGGAAAGACTATGGCAAAGACTTTAACTACCCTATATTTTTTAAATGCCATTCAAAAAAGAACTTGGATAAGAACGGTTATTGTTCCAGGGATTAACGATTCAAAAGAAGCATTAGATAAATATATTGAAATTCTTAAGTTGTATCCATTTATTGAAAAATATGAATTATTAGCCTTCCACACAATGGGCTTTTTTAAATACGAAAATCTTGGTATAGATAATCCACTTAAAGATGTTCCGCCAATGGATCAAGATAAATTAAAAGACCTTCAATCTTACGTTGATTCTAGGCTAAAAAACTCAAATTAATCCCCCATCTGAAAAATTGTTAGTCTTCCCTAACAAATTTCTTGATTTTACCCTTTTATTTTGCTATCTTTTTATAGGTTGAATTTTTCAAAAAAATTTTAACTTAGGAGGGTTATTTAAATGAGTAAGAAACTTACTAACAAATTTTTATTGCTTACTGTAGTTCTTGTTATTCTAGCTTCTATGTTATTCATTGGCGTTTTAGCAAACAATTCATTTGCTCACGCTGATGAAGTAGATGAATACCAAGAAGTATATGTAACTTACAACAATCAGTTCAACGTATGGGGTAAAACAGTTCTTGTTGATATCTCTGAAATCAGTCGTCCATATCCTACTCTTGAAGTAATTATTTTGAACACTGTTGAAAACATCATATTTACTGATGGTGGTCAAAATATTAAACTTTATGATACCAAAATCACAATCAATCAAAGATCATCAGATTTAAATGTTTACATTGATGGTTTTGATTTTGAAGCAAAAGACAACTCAACTGCTATTATCAACAAGTCAACTAACGGAACTGTTAACTTCATTAACAATGGTACTAGCCCAGTTGTTATTACAGGTGGCACAAGAACAAATTCTGGAAGCTTTGAAGATGGTCTAGGAATAAGCGGTATCTTATACACAAAGGGAAACATTTCTTTTGCTGGAGAAGCTGGTTTCGAAATTAAAGGATCTGGCCTTCTTACATCAACAACATATCTTGGAAATCTTCACTATGGTAACACTGGTTTACAAGTTAATGGCAATAAAAAAGTATATGTTAACACAACTCTAGACATCACAGGCGGAAAAGGATTAGATGGAGCATACATCCCTGGCCTAATCGGATTTGATGGCGGACATGGCGGATATGCATTTGATGGATCAAATGCTCAAATTATCATTGGAGATGCAGGTTATCTAACACTTAAAGGTGGTAATGGCGGAAACGGTGCTTCACAATTTGGAAACAGCGGAACAGTTGGCGGCGCTGGTAAAGGATGTGCAGCTTACAAGAACTCTATCCACGTAAATGATACTTCAAAGTTCGAATATGAAGCTGGAGAAGATGGACAACCTGGATTCCGTCGTTAATTAATCATTTAGTTAACACATCAAAAATAGAAGGAGCTGCTTTTCAGCTCCTTCTTTATTGTATTTATCCTTAAATACTTCGGATAGCATCGATTGGTTTTTTCCTTGCTATGTTGAATACTGGGATTGCTGATGCAAATGCTGCTACCACAACCGCAATTAATAAAATCAAACCAACTTGTCTTATACCAAAGTTTAGAATTGTTAACGTGATATTATACTTGTTTCTCATCATATTGTTTATATAGAATACAAATCCAAATGTAGCAATTGATGATAATACAAAGTTAATAAATGCGATAATCAATGATTCATTGAAGAAGATACCAAATACGTCAACTGATCTTGCACCAACCGCACGTAAGATACCAATATCTCTCTTCTTATAAGAAATAGTTGTTGCAATATAGTTCATCATAAGTAGAGCTGCAAATACCGCAAATCCTATACCTACATATAAGAATACTTCTGACATATCTTCAAGAAGACCATTAACCATTCCTAACAATTCTGTAGGACCTGCTTTTAATTCAAAGTGAATTGTTCTTGTGCCTTCCTTTGCTGTATTATCATATGCCCACTTAACAATATTTTTTAGTTGATTTTGTGCTGGCATCTTTGTTAACGCAAATGCATAAATACCTTGTTTTGCTGAAGCAACTTGTGCATATGTTGCATCTGCAATTACTACGATTCCACTAGCGCTATAACTCTTTGATTGTGCATAGCTTACTGGTGCATAGAATACACCAACCAATGTCGCTGGATATGTTGCTTCTCCGCCTGTATATTCGTTTATTCCATATACATCATTTGAATAACTTCTCATATAATCTGTTCTTATGTTAGGATCTACGCTAGTAATTGTTGAAATATATGTGCTATATACAGCTTGCTGAGCTTTATAGTAGTTATAGTAATAGATATCATTATAATCTTCAAAATCATATCCATCTTCGGCAACTACCCATGTTGGGAATGGTTCTTCTGGAAGATACCCACTTAAACTATTTAGATAATTTTCAAGATTATTTTTCTTGTCTTCTTCTGTCCATCCTGTTGTATCGACAGGCTTCCAATTATATGTTCTTGCTGTGTCATCATATTCCCATTGTCCAAAGAAGAATCCATGACTTAATGCCTTTACCAACAAATCGTCATAACAACTATTTCTAATCTCATTATATTTTGTGTCTACTGTTGAATTTAATATCCAAGTTGGAGCATCTATCCAAGATGATTCATCCCATCCATATTGATTTTGGTAAGCACTTCTTAGCCAATCTTTATAAAGTCCAATGTCTATCATGAAGTCTCTATTTGAAACAGATTCAGAACCATCAAATGATTTGTAAACGCCGCCTGCTTGAGTTAATCCTTGAGTATTAATTACTCTACTAACGCTAACATAGTTGCTTCCCATGTTATCTGCTGCGTTATAGTAAATGCTTACATTTGAACCAGCGCTGTAGCTCATGTCTATACCAATGCCTTTTTGAGATAGATACACATCTTGAATAAATCCTTCTTTAACATAAACTTGTCCATGATATCCATATTGAGCTGTTGATTCTAGTTCTTGAACTAATACGAAATCCGTAATTGAAGATGAACCCGATGAGCTTCCTTCTTGTACATCTAGAGCCTTAAAGTGATCATAGTTAAACTTTGTATCAATAATACCAACAATTTCATAGTCTGTATTATCCATTCTTAATGTTGGATGAGTGGCCAAGAAGTTATCTGGAGTAGCTAGTTTCGTGTCTCCCTTTTCATATGCTTCAGAGTTATCTGAAGTTCTATATCCAAATTGCTTAAATGTTCTATATGTGTATTCAGTTATCGCAATTTCTTCGTTATTTTCCGGATACTTTCCATATAATGTAAATCCACTACTTTGAATATCCTGTGCATTAGATTCCAAAACGCCTTTTAAGCTTTGTGGATATAAGCTTCCCCACGATGGAGACTTAATTGTATTTGAAGATAGATTGATTCCACTTCCCGGAGAATAAACTCCATTGAAATCTAGACCTATTTTTGTTTTTAATCCAGCCAAATCTTCGTTTGTAAGCAATACTGTTCTCTTATCTGTATAATTATCTCTTTGTATTTCTACTTGCTTTGTGAAAGATAGATTGTCTACTTCTGAATCAATTAAAGAATCAACTGTTGCCGTATATTTATTGTATGCATTAATTGTGTCTGCAAGTCCAAATAGCGTAAACGCAACTAAAGAAAGCAAGATAGATATAAATAATCTAACTGGCTTTGCTTTTAAGCCTGATGCGCCAATTTTGAAACTATCTTTAAATGGAAGTCTAGATTTAATTAATTTAAACTTAGGTTGCTTTTCGTAAACAATCTCGCTTTCGTCTGTTTCTTTAAAGCATTCCTTATTTCCTGAATCATTGATTCTTGCAAATTTCTTTAAGTCTCTATTTGACATCTCGTCGATAGACAAAATCGCATTGTTTTTTTGTAGATATTCATTAATCATTTTGACATCGTCTTTTGTTAATTCATATCCTTGCTTAATTTGAATGATTTTATCATCGATTACAGAAATTGATTCATTCTTCTTTTCTGATTCAGCAACATACTTTTCAATATCAGATATAACTTGACCATCTTTAAGTTCAATAACTCTATCGCCATAGCTTTCAGCAAATTCTCTATCATGAGATACGACGATAACTAACTTGCTTTTAGATAGTTCTTTTAGAGTATCAAATACTTGAATACCTGTTTTTGAGTCCAACGCACCTGTTGGTTCATCGGCTAAAATGATTTCTGGATTCTTAACAAGAGCACGCGCAATTGCAATTCTTTGTTTTTGACCACCAGATAATTGCATTGGCTTTCTTGTTGCATATTCTTCCAATTCTACTTGGCTTAAAATGTCATTGATGGCTTCTTTTGTTGCCTTCTTACCTTGTAATTCCAAAGCAAGAGCTACGTTTGCGCCTACTGTGAATTCGTTTAAGATATTGTATTCTTGGAAGATGAATCCTAAATATGTGTTTCTATAACTATCGAAATCTGCTTGAGAAAAGTCTTTACTTGACTTGCCCTTTATAATAATTTCACCACTGTCTACTCTATCTAGACCGCCTAGCATGTTCAATAAAGTTGATTTACCACAACCAGATTTACCTAAAATAAAAACAAGCCCTTTCTCTGGAAATTTAATAGAAACATCATTTAATGCTCTAACCTCTTTTCCTTTCTTAGGCTTGTAGACTTTTACTAAATTTTTTACTTCTAGCATAATGTCCTCCTTCAAGTAAACTATATTAATTATACTACATATAAATATTTAAGCAACTTAAGGCTTTTTTGGACATGCTATAACTCTGTGTATCTTTTTACCCTCTTTTATGTATTTTTTCTCGTGTTCTGTTTGGATATTTTCGCTATCTTGAAGTGACTCTAAATCCCATGTTTTACCACTTAATTCAAAGCCTTCTTGTTCGTACTGTTCTAGCGAATATTCAAAGAAATCTCTATCGTCTGTCTTTTGAATGATGCAGCCACCTTCCTTTAAAAATTGCTTGTATAATTTTAAAAATCTTGGGCTTGTTAATCTTTGTTTTGCATCACACTTATTTGGAAGCGGATTTGAAAAATTTAGATATATAGTATCTATAGAATGAGGCTTTATAAACTTTTCTAAACACTCTATTCTACAATTCAAAAACTTTAAGTTTTTAACACCCACTTTTTCTGCTTTGTCTATAGCTCCAATAATGACATTTGAGAACATTTCAACCCCGATTAAATTAACATCTTTATACTTTTGAGCAAACTCGATTGCAAAGCCCCCAAGTCCACAGCCTAAATCTAAGCATACTTTATTGTCATTATTGAATACTTTAATATAATCAATATATGCCTTGTCTTTAATATACTCATTTACATTAGTAAATGAACCCTCATATGCAAGTAGATATTCTTTTGCATTTTGAAGTCTTTCATCAAGGTTAGATTTTCTTCTCATTCTCATGGCTCAATTATACTTTGAAATATCTATCAAAAACAACCACTTTTGACAATGCTTTTTATGCGTGCTAAATTATATTTAAGATGGGAGGGAAAAATATGGGGGTACAACACCAAGTCACAAAAAGACAAAGACTTTTAGATGATGACGGAAATATCGCAGAACCAGGCTATGCATTATCTCAAGTTTGGCACTACGATAGATCAAACATCAAAGCTCCAAAATGGAGAATTAAAGAGTGGGATTATTACTACATTGGCACAAAAGATTTCGGCCTTTGTTTAACTATTTCAGATTGCGGTTATGTAGGTACAGTTTCTGCTTCTTTATTAGATTTTAAAAACAAAACTCAAATCAACAAAACAGGACTAAAATTATTCCCAATGGGAAGATTAAATTTGCCTAACACTCCAGATGTTGGAGACATCTATGGCAAATGCTCTTTAGCTGATTTTGCGTTTGAAAATGATGGCAAAGAAAAACACTTATCTGGCGTTTTTAATAAGTTCTACGATAACCTAGATCCTCTAGTTTTTGACATTACCCTATACGACATCCCAAAAGATCATATGGTTATTGCAACTCCATTTAAAAAGGATAAACACTTCTATTACAACCAAAAAACTAATCTTCTTAAAGCTAAGGGCTATTTCACAATTGAGGGCGAAGAATATAAGCTAGACGATAAGAGTGCTTTGGCAACTCTTGATTGGGGCCGTGGCGTTTGGACATATGATAACACATGGCTTTGGTCTTCATGTAATGGCTATATGGAAGATGGCACTTTAGTTGGTTGGAATTTAGGCTACGGCTTTGGAGATACAAGCCGTGCATCCGAAAATATGGTGTTTGTAAATGGCCTTGCATACAAGCTTAACGAAGTAACATTCAACATTCCTCAAAAAGACGGAAAGGATGATTTTCTATCGCCTTGGACATTTACATCAAACGATAACACTCTAAATCTAACATTTACTCCTATTATAGATAGATTTGATCCATTAGATTTAAAGGTCGTTATGATGATTCCTCATCAAGTATTTGGATATTTTAGCGGAACAATAAAGCTTCAAGATAGAGTTTTAGAAATAAAAGATTTCTTGGGCTTTGCAGAAAAAGTTCACAATAAATGGTAATTATCTTTATATGCAAAAAGAGAAGTTCGATGTGAACTTCTCTTTTTTATGCTTTTAACTTTTTTAGATTCTTGCAACGCCTGACTTTCTAGCAGCTTCAGCAACAGCCTTTGCAACTGTTGGGCCTACTCTTAAGTCAAATGCCTTTGGAAGGATGTAATCTGGATTCAATTCTTCGTCAGATACTAATCCTGCAATAGCGTTTGCAGCAGCTATCTTCATTTCTTCATTGATATCACTAGCTCTTACATCTAATGTTCCTCTAAAGATTCCTGGGAATGCTAAAACGTTGTTGATTTGGTTAGGGAAATCTGATCTTCCTGTACCAACAACTGCAGCCCCTGCTTCTTTAGCTAAATCTGGCATGATTTCTGGTGTTGGGTTAGCCATAGCCATGATGATTGGATCTTTAGCCATTGATCTTACCATATCTTGAGAAACAAGACCTGCTTTAGATACACCAACAAAGATATCTGCACCCTTCATAGCATCAGCAAGTCCGCCTTTAATGTGCTTTTTGTTAGAAAAAGCAGCAATAGCTTGCTTATCTGGAGTTAATCTTGGATCTCCTTCACAGATAACGCCCTTACTATCACACATAATTACTTCTTTTAATCCAGCAGAAAGTAATAGTTTTGCAATTGCAACACCAGCTGCACCGGCTCCTGAGAATACTGCTGTACAATCAGATAGCTTCTTTCCAACAATCTTTAATGCGTTCATAGTTGCAGCTAAACAAATAACAGCTGTACCATGTTGGTCATCGTGGAAGATAGGAATGTCGCAACATTCTTTTAATCTCTTTTCGATTTCAAAACATCTTGGAGCTGAAATATCTTCTAGATTAACGCCACCAAATGAACCTGCAAGTAATCTTACTACATTTACAATATCGTCAACGCTCTTTGATCTAACACAAAGTGGAATAGCATCTACATTACCAAATGTTTTGAATAGAACGCACTTTCCTTCCATAACTGGCATACCAGCTTCTGGACCAATGTCGCCTAAACCTAATACTGCAGTACCATCTGTTACAACAGCAACTGTGTTCCATCTTCTTGTTAATTCATAAGACTTATTAACATCCTTTTGAATTTCCAAACATGGTTGAGCAACACCTGGTGTGTATGCTAATGATAAATCTTCTTTGTCCTTTACTGGCACTCTAGAGATGTATTCTAGTTTACCTTTCCATTCATAGTGTTTCTTTAGTGATTCTTCTGCGTAATTCATATTATTTCTCCCATGGGAATACATACTTTAATCCCAAATCGTCTCTTACTTTGCTCATTTCTTTTTGTACTGGTTCTGAAATTGGAACACCCTTGTCCTTTCTTTCTTGCCATACATTGTATTCTTTTTCACCAGCAGAATAAATGTGGTCTTGTCCTGGAGCCTTCTTTGAAGCTCTAATTGAACGGATGATTTCACCAGCCTTCTTTCTGCATAGATCTTCGCCTAAGAAGTGGTTTGTATCGATTGCGATGAAGAAATGTCCTAAATGATATGGAACTTTCTTTCCATTTTCATCTTTACCATTTAATGCCTTACCATAAGCACCATCTTGCAAAGCTGCAGATAGAAGTTCGACAGCAAGAGCATATCCATAGCCCTTGTATCCACCTAGAGCTTCTCCAATACCGCCAAGTGTTGTTAAAGCTGCTGTACCATTTCTGATTTGCTTTAATGCTTCACCTGCGTCACCTTCAACTGGCTTACCATCTAGACCTACGATTGTGCCTGGATGAACATTTTCTTTAATTCTTTCATAAAATTCGATCTTACCATTTTGTGTGATTGATGTAGCACAGTCAATGTTGAAATCGAATGGTTCGTCTGTTGGGATACCAATTGTTAATGGGTTTGTACCAAACATACCCTCAACACCAAATGTTGGAGCAACTGATGGACGAGCGTTTGTACCAGTGATACCGATACATCCTTGCTTTGTTGCCATAGTTGTGTAATATCCAGCGATACCATAGTGGCAAGAATTTCTTACTACTACCATACCCATACCATACTTCTTAGCTTTATCAATAGCCATTTGCATTGATTTATAACCAATAACTTGGCCCATACCATCATGGCCATCTACAACGGCTGTTGTTTCTGTTTCCTTTACAATTTCAAAATTTGTAATAGGTTGTTGAATACCATCGTTAATTCTATCAATATAAATTGGTTTAAAACGGTTGCATCCATGAGACTCAATACCTCTCTTGTCTGCCTCTAATAAAATGTCTGTACAAATTTTTGCCTCATCTCTTGGAACGCCTACGCCTGCAAATGCATCTGTGATAAATTCTTCAGCTGTTTTCCAATCCAAATAAGGTCTTCCCATATTGTCTCTTTCCATGTGAACCTCCAAAAAAGTATAAATTTCTTACTAACCTTTATTTTACTATTCTTTATAGAATAGTTCAATGCTAGTTTTGTTTTTGGCAATCTATAAACAAAAATCGGCCTTTTAGGCCGACCTTGTTTTTGTGTGTTTTCTTTATTATTCTTGAGGTTTTGTCTCCTCATTTACAATACTGTGTTTTTTGTCTAACTCTTCTTTGATCATATTGTATCTATCACGCCCTAAATTTGCTCTATATGAAGTAAATGCAGAGATTAAGAATGTTATTCCCGGAATTACTGCAAGAACGATTCTTATGGCCAATAATGCGCCTTCTGGTTGAGTGATTGTGCCATATTGCTCTATCATCTCATAATATGCTTCTGAATTTGCTTCGATGTATCCAGCAGCGCCTAATATTAATGAAACAAGTGCACATCCAACACCAGATGCAAATTTATAACAAAATTGTGTAACGCCATAATATGCTCCTTCTCTTCTTTTGCCATTTACATATTCGTCTACGTCAACAACATCAGGAAGTGCTGCCCATGGAATAATTTGAATAGCGCTCATACCAATACCACATAGTGCAACGTGGATGATTGTTAAAACAACATTGTTCATTGGCATAAATATTGCAAAAAGTAGAATTGCTGTCATATAAATACATGAGAATGCATATACTACATGCTTTTGGAATTTCTTGCACAAAAAGTCCCAAAGTGGAGCTGAGAATATTGCGCACAAAAGTGGTATTGCTATAAATACCATTGAAAGTGTTGCGTCATCGCCAAATCCCAATGAATCGTTGATGTAGAATACAAATACCGTCATTATGATATCGAATCCCATCATAGATAGAAGGAATGTCATCATTATGTTTCTGAACTCTTTTAGTTTGAAGAATTCTTTTAGAGTTTGAATAAAGCTCTTGTCATTCTTTTCTGAATATTCAAATCTTTCCTTAACGCCAAAGCAGCAAAGTAGCCATATAATTAGCGCAATTACACCAAATATAGCAGATGCTAACATATATGCATATTTTGCACTATCTAAAGGCGAATTGTTCTTTATAAATATTTCATAGAAAATACTTGTTTCGCCATCTGCAAGAAGTGCAAAGATTGCAGCACCCATAATAAGTCCAAGATTTGCCATGATGATTCTTATACTATTTAGTGATGTTCTTTCATCATAATCTTTTGTCATATTTGGAGCTAATGTGTTATATGGAATGTATATAATTGTCCATGTTGTACAATACAACATGTACATTGCAGTATAGAACAAGAATAACAATCCTTGAACATTTGTTGATGGAACCATCCACATTACAACAAATGAAATGACAAATGGAACCGACCCAAATAACATATAAACTTTACGCTTACCAAATCTTGATTGTGTTTTATCAACTATTCTGCCCATTAAATAGTCAGTGATAGCGTCCCATCCCTTTCCTACTAAAAAGACACCGGATGCTAGCGCTGGTTTTAATCCTCCAACGTTTATCATGAAATATAGAAAATAAAAGTTGATTGTGGCAAATAGGATATTTGAAGCCATATCGCCTGCGCCAAAGGCTAATTTTTCTTTAAAAGCTAGTTTTTGTTTTTTTCTTCCCATAAGTAAACCTCTCCTAAATAAGTATATCAAATTTTCCGCATGAAAAAAGCCCCAATTTTACTTGGGGCTCAATATCATATTAATTTAGAATTAATAATTTGTTCTTGGAGCGTACTTTGTATGAAGTATCTCGTGAGCCTTATGGCTATTTGGTTCTCCTAAGAATTCTTTATATAATTCTTTAACTGCTGGGTTTTCGTGAGACTTACGAAGCTTCATTGATTTATCTGTAGCGTAGATACTTGCAGCACGAGTTGCCTTAATATCTGTGAAGTTTCTTGTGTAAGCATCCTTAATTGGTTGTCCACCACCATTTACACATCCGCCTGGGCAAGACATGATTTCGATGAAATGATATGGGCTTGTACCAGCTTTAATTTGATCCATTAAGATTCTTGCATTAGCAAGGCCAGATGCAACAGCAACCTTAACCTTTGTGCCAGCAATATCATATTCAGCTTCTTTAATGCCCTTTGTACCTCTAACTTCCATGAAGTCTGGATCTTTATTTTCCTTACCAGTTAAAACTTCAGAAACAGTACGCAAAGCAGCTTCCATAACACCACCAGTTGCACCAAAGATTAAACCAGCACCTGTATCTATTCCAAGTGGAGCATCAAATTCTTCATCTGGAAGATCATTGAACATCAAACCAAATCTCTTAATTAATTTTGCTAATTCTCTTGTTGTTAAAACCGCATCAATATCTGGAACACCAGCAGCTGCTTCAAAATCTCTTGTCTTTTCAAACTTCTTAGCAACACAAGGCATGATTGATACAACATATAAATCTTTTGGATCCATACCTAGCTTTTCAGCATAGTATGTCTTTACAACAGCACCAAACATTTGTTGTGGAGATTTGCAAGAAGATAAGTGACCTAATTGTTCTGGATAGTTATGTTCGATGAACTTAATCCAAGCTGGAGAACAAGAAGTGATCATTGGTAGAGTTCCACCATTTTTCAATCTTCCGATGAATTCTGTTCCTTCTTCCATGATTGTTAAATCTGCTGCAAAGTCTACATCGAATACATCGTTGAATCCTATTCTTCTTAAAGCAGCAACCATCTTTCCTTCAACATTTGTTCCAATTGGACTTCCGAATTCTTCACCAAGACCAACTCTTACTGATGGAGCTGTTCCAACGATTACTCTCTTTGTTGGGTCAGATATTGCTTTTATAACGTTGTCTATTTCGCTTCTTTCTGTGATAGCACCTGTTGGGCAAACGTTAATACATTGTCCACATCCTACACAAGGAGTTTCTCCTAGGTTCTTTTCGAATGCACAACCAATTCTTGTATCAAAACCTCTTCCGTTTGGTCCGATAACTGCAACTGATTGATACTTTTCGCAAGCTGCTACACATCTTCTACATTTAATACATTTAGAATTATCTCTAATTAAATATGCTGTTGAATCGTCATATTCAGCGTGAGACTTTTCGCCTTCATACTTTAGAGCATCACAATTGTATTCTAAAGCTAAAGCTTGTAGTTCACAATGTTGGTTTCTATCACAGCTCAAGCAATCTTGCTTGTGGTCAGATAAAATTAATTCTAAAGTCTTTTTTCTGCTTTCTAATACTCTTTGAGTATTTGTGAAAACTTCCATTCCTTCAAATACTGGGTATACACAAGAAGCAACTAATGTTCTTGCTCCCTTAACTTCTACTACACAAACACGGCATGCACCAATAGCATTGATATCTCTTAGATAGCATAGAGTTGGAATCTTGATGCCAGCTTGTTTAGCTGCGTCTAATATTGTTGTACCTTCTTCAACTTGAAGTGGAAGATTGTTAATCTTAATATTTACCATTTCTCTATCCTCCTATTTCTTCTCAATTGCCTTGAACTTACATGTTTGATAGCAAACACCACACTTAATACACTTGTTTGGATCAATTGTGTGTTTCTCTCTTACTGTACCAGAAATAGCATATACTGGGCACTTTCTAGCACAAGCTGTACATCCCTTACAATTATCATTAATTTCGTATCTAATTAACTTCTTACATACGCCTGCTGGACATCTTCTTTCAACGATGTGAGCTTCGTATTCTTTTCTGAAGTTCTTTAGTGTAGATAGAACTGGGTTTGGAGCTGTTTGTCCAAGTCCACATAAAGCATTATCTTTGATGTAGTAGCAAAGTTCTTCCATCTTATCTAAGTCTTCTAATGTAGCTGTACCTTCTGTTACTTTTGTTAACATTTCAAGTAATCTTCTTGTACCAACTCTACATGGAGTACACTTACCGCAAGATTCATCTACAGTGAATTCTAGGAAGAATTTAGCGATATCTACCATACAAGTATCTTCGTCCATAACGATAAGACCACCAGATCCCATCATTGAACCGATTTTAATTAAGTTATCATAATCGATTGGAACATCAAGATTTTCAGCTGTAATACAACCACCTGATGGACCACCAGTTTGAGCAGCCTTGAATTTCTTTCCATTTGGAACACCACCACCGATGTCTTCAACGATTTCTCTTAATGTTGTACCCATTGGAACTTCAACAAGACCTGTGTTTGTAATCTTACCGCCTAGAGCAAATACCTTTGTACCCTTAGACTTTTCTGTTCCAACTGCATTGAACCAATCTGCACCCTTCAAAATAATTTGAGCTACGTTTGCATATGTTTCAACGTTGTTTAATAATGTTGGCTTACCAAATAAACCTTTATTTGCTGGGAATGGTGGACGAACTCTTGGTTCACCTCTCTTTCCTTCGATAGATGTCATAAGAGCTGTTTCTTCACCGCATACGAATGCGCCAGCGCCTAGACGAATATCAATATCAAACTTAAATCCTGTTCCTAAAATGTCATCGCCAAGTAAACCGTATTCTCTAGCTTGCTTGATAGCAATCTTACATCTTTCAACAGCGATTGGGTATTCAGCACGTACATAGATGTAACCTTGATGTGCTCCGATTGCATAAGCTGCGATTGACATAGCTTCCAAAATAGCATGTGGATCACCTTCTAGAACTGATCTATCCATGAATGCACCTGGGTCACCTTCATCGGCATTACAGCAAACGTACTTAATGTCGCCCTTTGCATCATGACATAGTTGCCACTTTCTTCCTGTTGGGAAACCTGCACCACCACGACCACGAAGACCTGATGCTAAAATAGTATCTATAACTTGTTGTGGAGTCATTTCTGTTAAAGCTTTAGCAAGAGCTCTATAACCATCTCTTCCAATATATTCATCAATATTTTCTGGGTTGATTAATCCGCAGTTTCTTAAAGCTACACGATGTTGCTTTTTGTAGAAGTTTGTTTCTGATAAAGCTGGAGCTGCGTGATGATCTGCTGCTGCCTTTTCTTTATATAACAATCTTGCTACCGGTCTATCATTTAAAATGTGTTCACTTACGATTTCATCTACATCTGATTCTTTTACATAGCTGTAGAATGAACCTTCTGGGTAAACGATAACAACTGGACCTACAGCACAAAGACCGAAACATCCAGTTCTAATAATTTGAACATCTCCTGTTAATCCCTTTTCAGCGATTTGTTCTTGGAATCTCTTGTAAATATCATTTGAGTGATTTGATGTACATCCTGTACCACCACAAATTAATACTGTATGTCTATATTTAATGTTTTTTGCGATTCTTTCCTCTTTTGTTAGTTGATTGTCTCTGAATTCAACTATATCGCATGTTTGCTTTTTAATAGCTTCTATATCTTTAATAGTTTTCATTTTGACCTCCAACTAATTTTCCTTAGTTACTTCTTCGATTGCTTCATCGATGCCTTCGAACTTCTTAATGATACCTTCAACCTTATCTTCTGTTAAATTACCAAATACTTCATCATTAACAGTTGCAACTGGTGCAAGTCCGCAACATCCGATACAACGACAAGCTTCTAATGACCATTCTCTATCTGCTGTACATCCACCAACTGGAATGCCAAGTAATTCAGAGAACTTATCAATAACGGCTTGTGAACCTTTTACGTAACATGCTGTACCTAAACAAACAGATACGTGACGTCTTCCCTTTGGGTTCAACTTAAATTGCGCATAGAATGTTGTAACACCATATAACTTTTCTAGTGATACATTAAGTTCTTCTGCGATAATTTTTTGAACTTCGATTGGAAGATAACCATAAATCTCTTGAGCTTGTTGAAGAGCTATCATTTCGCAACCATCAATCTTTTTGATTTCTTGCAACTTTTGTCTTAACTCTTTTTCTTGCTCAGGTGTGCCATTGAAAGGAACTGTAGTCTTTTCAACTTTCATATTAAACCTCCACAAAAAACTTTAGTTTTAAATTCTACCAAACACTTTGTTAAAAAAATAACAATTGTGATTAGTTATTATCTTACCATATATAAAATGCGCATGTAAAATATTTATATGTAAAAAATACTTTACTTAAAAAAATGCATAATTTATTACCCTTTTTCTTATGTATGACATTTTCGCCACTCTCATTTTTGCTTTTATTATTGATTTTGTTGTATCATTAAATAGCACAATCATCTAGTCGTTCTAAGGGAGAGAAAGATTAGTATAAAGGAGTACTACGCAAAAAATGATTCTCTCTCATAAGATTAGAATTTATCCTAATAATAAACAGAAATCTCACATTGAGAAATCTTTCGGCGTTTCTAGATTTACATATAATTGGATATTAGAAAAGTTCAATCAGCATCAAGCAACTAATACACCTTTTTATCTTTATGAATTAAAGAAAGAGTTTAATGCTATAAAAAAAGTATCATTTCCTTTTGTTTGCGAAGTTTCTAAATACGCATCTCAAGAAGCATTTATCGATTTTAAAGACGCTCTTCATGCATACTACAATAAAACCAAGAGGCATGTAACGTTAAAATATAAAAGCAAAAAGGACCCTCATCAAAATTATTATGTGGGCGGAGATTTAATTCGTGTATTTCAAAAAGAAGGCATTGATAAAGATTATCTTAAATTGCCAAAAATGAACGCCTTGAAGCTCTCTGAAAAAATTCGATTTAATGGACATATCGTTGGAGTAAGAATTATAAGAGAACATAATATATATTATGTTGTTGTAAATATTAATACTGAACATCATATGAGTTCTATATCAAAGCCCAATTTCTCTGTTGGGATAGATTTGGGCATTAAACACCATATAACTTTATCTAATGGTCTTCAAATTGATTACCCTAACCTCTCTAGCCTAATAAATAGAATTAATTTTATGCAACGTATATTATCAAGGAAGAATCATCCGAGAACCAAAGATGACAAGACCCCTTGTTCAAATAATTACATAAAGCAAAAGGCCAAACTCATAAATCTATATCGAAGGCTAGATAATGTTAAGCGCGATTATGAGAAAAAAGTAACGTCGATACTTGTAAACCACTATAGTGATATATGCATCGAAGATTTATCTGTTGAGCATATGAAACACAATCGTTTTGTCGCTAAAAACTTACAGTTCATGAGTTTTAATAAAATAAGAACAAATCTCGAGTATAAATGTAGTGAATATGGATCTAATTTACATATCGCAAATCGATTGTTTGCATCATCAAAAATATGTAGCAATTGTGGAGTCGCTAAGACAAAGTTAAAGCCTAGCACTCGTATTTATAAATGCCATAATTGCGGATTGTCTATTGATCGAGATTTAAATGCAGCGATAAATCTTAAAAACTACATAGGGCGGGTTACGTCCGATATTATGCCTTTGGACTTAGATTCATTTATTGCAGATTGTAAAAAATCAAATGTAAATGTTTTTAGGATTGAAGAAGGAAGATAGTTGATTAATTTCATAAATCTATCATAACAGTATGAACCGGGCGCTCAAAAAAATAGACAGGATTTCACCTGTCTGTTTTTTTGGTAGCGGCGGTCGGATTCGAACCAACGATATCCGAGGTATGAACTCGGCGCTATAGACCAACTAAGCTACGCCGCCATATCTTTTGGGTGCGGGGGCAGGTTTCGAACCTGCGACCTCCGGGTTATGAGCCCGACGAGCTACCACTGCTCTACCCCGCGATACGATGCTTACATATCTTAATTTATTAAAATTGGGTTTGTCAAGTGTTTTTCGCTGTGCTACATTTGCAATTGTCCAAGTTTATATTGCAAATAACCCTCTTGATTGTCTGACTCTCTAACTATAAGAAAGTCTTTATTTAATTTTTTCATTATTTTCATTATAAGGATTCCGCCGCCAACAATAACATCTCGTCTTTTCAAAGATAAACCTTTAACGGCTCCTCTATCTTCCATAGGAAGTACCCTTATTCTTTCAACTGCATTCTTTATATCTTCATATGTTAATTTAAAGAAATCTACTTTCTTTGAATCGTATATTTCCATTTCCATTGCAATTGCTGCAAAAGATGAAGCTGTTCCTCCAATAGATATTAAAGTATCAAAAGTAGGAATTTCCCCATAATCTTTAATTTTACTATCTATATATTCTTCAGCTTTTTCAACGTCTTCTGCACAAACATCTTTTATCTTTACTATTCCAATAGGAATACTCTTTGCATATATAAGCCCATTTTCATCGCCAACGGCAATCTCGCTACTTGCTCCACCCACATCCATTACGGCCACTCTTCCGCCGTAATATGCGCCCGCAAAGCCGAGCTTTGCTTCGTTTTGTGCTGGAATAAGATCAACATCTATTCCCATATCTTTTAATCGGCCTAAAAAGACATCTTTATTCTTTGCGCTTCTTACTGCTTCTGTAGCAAATGGCCAAACATAATCTGCGCCCTTTTCTTTTGCGTATTCCACTAGCTCTTTTATTACTTTTATTGTACGAGACATAGCTTCGTCATCAAGCAATCCTGTGTTTGCCAAATTATAGGCCAATTGAGTTCTAACAACTTTTTTATCCTCAATTGCCTCTTTGCCATTACTTAAAAGTAATCTTATCGAATTTGAGCCAATGTCTATAATGCCGTATATCATACTTGTTTTATTATATACTATGGCAAAAATTTTTGAAACAAAAACGCTTGACACTAAATTATTCAATATATTATATTAATTAAGCATTCTAATGCATGGCCCCATGGTCAAGCGGTTAAGACATCACCCTTTCACGGTGGTATCGTGGGTTCAATTCCCGCTGGGGTCACCAAAAAACAAGTTTTTACGAACGGAAATAGACACTGTTAAGTGTCTTTTTTCTTGCTCTGAAATATTAATTTTACTCGATAAATACTACATTTCTCGCTATATGACAAAAAAATATATCCACGTTTTGTGTGATGAATAAATAAAAAACTTTATGACAAAAAAACTTCATTTTTTACAAAAATCCGAGATTTACAACTAAGATGCAAATATTTAAAACCTTCGATAATATCTACATAATTTTAACTCTATATATTGTTGTATTTCTCGGATATGAATATATTTCTCGGATATTAAATCCAATAAAATCAACACATAACAAATATAATTTAGACCAATTATAGCCTAGAACAAACTTTTGCGAACCCTATTTAACATCTGATATTCCCAATAAATAGTCTACTGAACATTCAAAAACTCTAGCAAGATCAATCAATTGATGAGCTAATGGCTCTCTTTCGCCTCTTTCCCATGCAGAAATACTACTTTGCCCTGTTGATAACAAATCAGCTAATTCTTTTTGAGACAACTGTCTTTCTTTTCTTAATTCTTTTAATCTAACATCAAACATCCTAATCTAAATATATCACAAAACAAATAAAAGCTGACCCCCAAAATTATACCAATAATGGAGCCCAGCCCTCTATTATGTAAATGATTATATAATTATTCTATTTGTTTTTTTAATTGCCCATCTATTTTAGTTCATAGCTTTATTTATTCTATTATTCAACTTCTTCATCAATCGGACTGTCCATAACAGAATCATCTATTTCTTCTAAATCATCTTCTTTATTTGACTCAATAGGCTCTTCTACAGCCAATCTCAAAGCATTTAATTCTAAATGAGATACCTTCCATTTTGTTAATTTAACCGGCAAGAATAATAAATATATGCCAAATGTTATAATTCCTAAAAAACACCATAAAATCCACTTTCCTAAAAGTTGTAGTCCATTACCATTAAAATGTAACCTATACCCATTATAAGTAATATGTTTTGCTTCCCATTTCATCATTAAAGTTACTGCAATTGGCCTTAACAAACCAAGAGAAACTAAAGATATTAAACCTGTTAATAATTTCCAACCAATATATTGGATAATATAACCATCAAATTTTGACTCAACATTATCTTTGCCTCCGACCATATCTGTATGCTTAACAACCCATGCCTTCATTTTGACACTTACAAAAAACGCATATATTCCAAATGTTATTAAGATTAAAAATAGCCATAATATCCATTTACCTAGCAATTGAACTCCATTGCCATTAAATGACAACCTTCTACCATTAATAACACTATGATTGCATTTCCATCGTTCTACAAAAGTTATAGCAAAAGGTAAAGCTATTCCCAATGTAATTAATGTCAATATTCCTCCCAATATCTTCCATCCAATATATTGGAATGTATTTCCATCAAATTTAGATTTACCATCAAATTCTAATTGAATATTACTATTATGCAAAAGTTTTGCGTCTTCAATATTTTGTGGCGAATCTATTTTGTTTTGCTCAGCTTCTTTTTGCTTCAACAAAAGTCTTTTCTTAGCATTCTTTGGATCATAAACAACTGCAATACACCATTGAGCAATTATAACTATTAACATTAAAATTAATTGAAATATTATTAGCGATAATCGCCCGCTATCTTTATACAAATATAAGTGTGGTATTGTTAAAAATCCCTCCCATAGAAACCATCCTATTTGCAAAACATTAGAAGTTATTATTAATCCTAAAATGCTTTTCGTAACTGTTTTATTCTTCAAACGCTTAGATAATCTATTTATCGAAACCCCCGTCAATATAAGTGGAATCAAATAAAAAACGACAGTAATGGCCCCATTTAAAACCATCGTATCCACTTTTTGACGAGTGCTAAGCATATCATCTGAAGGAATATTAAATATACCAACTATATTAGATATCAAATATCCCAAATAATAAATAAAACATATTACTTCTGTTATTAAAACAATCTTTGTGTCCGTCGAATTGTATAAAAGTTCAACATTTTCTTTTACGCGCTTAGACATAAAACCCCCAAAATTTTAAAATTATTAAAATGTAAGCCTGGAATCTAGTAAAAAATAAAAGTTTTCCACAATAAATTGTGGTTTCCTTAATAATTAAAGTGTAAATGATGATGATGATGATGATAGTCAATACTGTTTTTTTAATTTCTTTGCTTTTATACTCAAAATTTACAAATTTTAACAGATTTTTTGTTAAAAGTTTTCCACAATTTATAAAACTACAATTGACGTGCTTCGGACTCCTCTTTTTTTACTTCGCCTCCTTAATTAAGTTAATGTATTTAGTATTGAATTTTCTTTATATCTAAAAGCATATGTTTGTCCCCTCCAAAGGGAAATAAATATGACTTAAGCAATTAAATTCACTGACTTTAAAGATAATATTGATTTCTTTATCCTTTTCCACGTCCTGCACATGTGCATATGTATGCTTTGCGGAGGCTACATAAAAAAAATAGGAGGATTACAAGATATGCAAAAAGTAGTTTATTCAGTAACAAGGGTTATGAAGGAAGATAACCTAAAGGTTAAGGGAGTTGGGTACATCTCAGATACCGATCTTTTAATTCTAGCAATCAGTAAGGATAATAACCCTTACATAAGAGTATTTGAGGACTGTATTAAATATTGCCATCAAATTAACAATTCAGATGCATACAAAGGTACTTACTACGAAATGGATGAATACGAAGGACATGATTACCAACGTACATTCTATATTTGGTACAAGCTATTAGCTTAGGAGGTACAGATATGAAAAATAAATATTATAACGAATCAATAGATAAAGAACTTTTCAAGTTTGAATATGAATACTTCGATGGATATGATTTCATCACATTAAATATGATAGACATAGATTTCATAAGAAGCAAGATAACAATAGAAGTTACAAATAGAGGCAGGTTATACCCTGTCTCTTTTCAATTATTTACAGACAACAATGGCTGTTATTTCTTCTATGGAAACTATCCATACGTAGAAAAGATATATGCAACAGACTTCATTTACAAGGACCAACCAAATGTTGGACGAATATAAAAACATAAATAATAACATGCAGGATTTGCCTGCTAAGGAGGATTAAAACATGGATAACACAGTATCAGTAGTTATAGGGTCTTGGGGCTCATATAACGAATGTAACGAAAGAGCTTTAGGCTCTAAATGGATTAAGTTAAACGACTATGAATCTTATGAAGACATAGAAGAAGAACTTAAAAACGAAGGATTTGAACTTGAAGGAATAGACGAAGAGCTATTTATTCAAGATATCGAAGGACTTCCAGCAAATGATGTTAATTGGGATTATATGCATCCTGAACGTTTATTTAATGTATTAAAAGCTAGTGGCGTTCTTGATCATAAATACCAATACAAAACTATGTGTGCTTACTTGGAGGTTAGAAGTTGGAATGACTTTGAAGATAAAGTGAACACTCATGAAGATAGATGGGATTCAGATGTATATACATACGAAGGATCTTGGGCTGACTATGGAGAAGAAATGTTTAGAAATATGGGATATAACCTTCCAGAACATTTAGAGAATTTCTTTGATTTCGAAGAATACGGTAGATACATAGGTAGTGATTATGCCGAGGAATACTCAGAAGGCATCATTGAAATTGTAGCGTAGGAGGTAAAGAAAAATGCTTACATATAAACTTAGAAATTTCTATGGTGGAGATTACACCATTGCACCGCTAAAAACAAATTATGCCAGGGATAATTCTCTGGCTATTGTTTTATATGACGTTAAAAACAAAGAAACATTTGAGGTCATATCAACAAACTTAGTCTTCTCTATTGAACTAAACGAAGATGAAGCATTTATAGATACATCAAAAGAATGGGCTATTAGATTCATCGAAGAAAACAAGTTAGCAAAGAAAATACAAAGAATGGCTATATCTGGATTTTGTAAATACCAAGCATATAAATTCGATTTAGACAAAATCAACCCACAAGAAGCTCCATATAGAGCAAATAACAGATAATACACGCAGCATATGGCTGCAAAGGAGATATAAAACTATGGAAAACAATTTAAGACAACAACAAAAAGAAGTAGCAATCAAGTTAATGGAAACTATGGACTTATATAAGCCATACATTAAAGCTTTCAAAGAACACGACACAATCACTATGTATGAACAATATGGTGGATACTACATCGAGGACGATGAAAATCTATTAAACAATATCCGAGAGTTTGAAAAAGAACATAACTGCTTAGTATATGCCGTAACACATGAATATACATCTTTCGGTGAATGTTATGACTATCTAATCGTTCCTCAATACAAAGAAGAGTGGGATGACATCATCTCATACTCTAATCAAACAAAACATGTAATATTCGCATATGTAAGAAATGTCGATGATGAATGGTGTAGCGAATTTGGCGACATCACTGTTAACCAATTTGGAGGCGGCTTAGCCAGAGTTGCCTAATGATAAACACAAACAATCGCTACGGATACAAACTATATTCAAAGGGGTGCTCACAAGGTGCCCCTCTTTTTATGGTTCATTCATTTTCTCATGCTTTGAAGATAAAACAAATATATACAAACGGACACCATATACCTGTATGGATAGTCCCTATTAAGAAATCTGAATATATGAAAGGTATATGGAGAGATCCCCTCCTTTCTGATTTCTAAAGCTACTAAATAAATTGGAGGTGATAACAAATGAAAATAAACTTAGAAACAAAAACAAAAGAGCAGGAATTAATCCTGCACTATCTTGAAGAAAATGCAAGCGAAGTATTAGCTGACAAGATTAACAATGGAACGCCCTACACAAAGGATGGCAAAGAACTAATAAATAAGAAGGATTTTGAATCCTTTATGAAATATGCTTGTGATGAAGCAAAGAAACTTGCAGAGAAAGGAGCTTCTTATGCTTGCATTGAAGATGCTACTGTTTACCAATGGGCTATTCACTACTTTGAAGAAGATACTATCTTAGGAACTTTATATAACCAAGACGGAACTTTATATGAAGAACCAAAGAAAGAAATACCAAAGGCTACTCCAAAACCTGTCGTTAAAGAAGAACCAAAGGTTAAACAACTATCTTTATTCGATATGATTGAGCAAAACTTTCCACCAAAAGATCAACAAGATGTAGAAGAAAAAGCCGATACATCACCTAAAAATGAGGTTATTGACTTTGAAACAGGTGAGGTATTCGAAACACCAAACGAAACAGATAGCACTATTGCTACTTTAAACGCTTTATTCGGAGGTTCACAATGCTAATAGAAAAGATTAAACCAATACCTAAATATATAGAGAAACAAATAATAACGAAATATGAGCAAAGCAATTATGCTGAACACTATTATTCATATCTAACAAAGAATGATGGCGAACTAGTAGAAATGCTAGTTGCTGTAAAGCCATATAAAGGAAACATCTATTTAAAGCAAGTCGCTTGTCATGGAATAGACTCAGAAGAAGCTTTTATAAAAGATATGAACTTTACATATCTTGCTGGCTATCGAGTTGGCTGGTATGCCGAAGGATTAACTAAACAGCAAAAATATTGGGAAGATGGTAGATGGTGGAAATCTTATGATGAATACTATAACCCATACTCAGTTTTACTAAATCCTGAATATGCTAATAAACAAAAAGAATTCAAATATGCTCTTGTAGAAAAAGTGTCTGGAGTATACATATTTACATATCTTAGACTGTTTAGAGAATTCCCTGAGATGGAATCTATCGAAAAGATGGGACTTGCTTGTCTTATATATTCTAAACAGATCTTAAAGAAATTTAGAAAAGATACTACATTTAGGAAATGGCTTTATAAGAATAAGGCAAACATTAACCAAAAGAGATATAGGATTGGAGATATTATATCAGCATACAACAAGCATATAGAGATAGATTCATATTGCGAATGGGCTGACTTTAAACGCAAATACAAAGGCGTTTCTCTTAATGGATTTAAAGATTTAAAATCTTTCTTCAATTACATCAAGAAACAAGATGCAAACGTAGAATCATATAAAGATTATATGTTAGCTTGCCAAGAACTTGAGATAGATACTTCTCTACCTAAAAACTATATGCCACATAATTTCAAGTATTGGCACGATGTTAGAATAGACCAACTAAATGCTTTAAAAGCCGAAAGAGATAGAAAAGCAAGAGAAGAACTATATAACAAGTTTGCTATTGTATCTAACAAATATTCTTCCCTACAAAAGCTAAAAGGAAATATGTATGTAGCCATCATACCAACTAGCCCTGCTGACTTAATTCAAGAAGGCGATATTCTACACCATTGTGTAGGTAGAATGAACTATGATGCTAAATTTTCAAGAGAAGAAACCCTTATATTCTTTATTCGAGATATACAAAACATTAAACAACCTTTGGTTACTATTGAATATTCTTTACGTGAACATAAAGTCCTTCAATGCTATGGAGATCACGATACAAAACCAAATGAACAAATAGAAAACTTTGTTTTCAAACAATGGCTACCTTATGCCAATAGACAATTAAAGAAAATCGCTTAGGAGAAATACTTATGGAAAACTATTTTAGAATTACTGCACAATTAGATAATGGAACAAGCTTTATACTAGACTCTCATGGTATGTTTGAAAAACTATGGGAATTTTCTGTATATGTTAAATCCAAAGGAGCATCAATTATTGAAGCTACATCATCTGAACAATTTATAGATATTAATACTCAAAAAGAGATACAAAGATATTCAGATAAATTATTCCTTATTGCCTGCGACCCTGACCCAGCAAAATGGATTGACTATGAATATGAGGGGAAGAAATATAAGGCAATACAAGTAAGAGATAAGATTTATATACCGAGAAAGGAGTAATTGAAAAAGCCAGGTCTTTCGATCTGGCTTAAATTCTATCTCCATATGGCAACGCTTTTATATAATTCTCCATATAACTCCAATCCGGACTTCCATCTTTTGTTGCTGGCATTTTTAAAATCGTTTCATTTATTAAATCCATTTTAAACGATCTACCATAACTATATTTATATCTTTCTTTTTCAATTAATGATTTAACAAATAGTGCAGTATATTTATTAATCCAATCAGCTCTACAAACTACTATATGATCACCCGTTACAAAATCTTCTTCTTGATAAAAAATAGTAGAAGTTGTGTCACCAATGATTAAAGCACCACCCTTTTCTTTACTTGTTACACTTGTTTTATCAATATAGCAATCACAACCATTTTTGTTTTCCGTTCTAGTAATAAATCGTATTCTTTCTTCACTTGGAGAATCAAAATACTCTATATCATTCTTTACATATGCCGTTGCTTTATATATTTTGGACAACAAATCGCCAAACCTAAACTCTTTCCAATCATTCACACCATGAATAACTGATTGATACCCCCCCCCTATTCTTAGTCGTAATAGGATTAGAGTTTAGAGTTTTTATGTAATTATCCATAAAAGCCCAATCAGGCTCTCCATCTTTTGTCGCAGGCAATTTAATTACTATCTTTTTAGAATTACCAACTCTACATTGTCTACCATATGCCCACTTATAATTTTCATTAAAATTAATAACTTGAGCAACAAAAAGCCCGATCCTACTATTCATTTTAAACTTAGGAATAAATATGTTTACGTCTGAAGTAGCACAAAAAGGTTCTGGTGCATAAAAGGCTGTACAACCGACCTTTCCAGTAACAATGCAATTGCCCTCAAAATCTGGAGCTAAGTCTATATATGAACCAATTCCATTGTTTTCGTTTGAAGCAGAATAATATGGAGTTTTTCCTTCTTCATATTCCTCTGGATAATGATATTTCCCTGGTATTATATTGAAATAATCATATAATAAAAATTCTTTCCAGTTTTCTGTATTAAGACTCATATACATGCCCCTCTTTAACCAAAAATGCTAAATAATCATTTATAGTTTTTTGAAAATCTGCATCAGACAATTTTGAATAATCGGTCTTCATATAAGCTTCGCACAACCATTCATCTTTACCTGTTACTTTTTTTACTGCAGATAAACCATCAACGCTTCTTCTATTTCTATATAACTCAATCCACTGCTTCTCTATAGCATCCCATTTACTATTACCTTTTGAGTCAACTTGCTCAACACGTCCAATATTCTTTTTCTTCTTAAATCCATCATCCTTATAATATCCAAAGAATGTATCTGGATTTGAAACATCTTTATGCTTTTTCCCAATTTTAAACACCATACAACAAGCTGATGCTGATGCTCCTGGGTAGAATACTTCGCCAGGTAAAGTGAAAACTGCATCTAACGTATTTTCTTCTAATATTTTCCCTTTAATAGCGGAAATATCGCTACTTGACCCAATTGCACACGCAACAGGCAACAAACATGCTAAAGTGGCTTGGACATTAGCCTTATTCAAAGTATCACAAATATATTTTACGAAATAAAAACCCTTCGTTGGATCTTCTTTTTTGTCCTTAGGCCAAGTATCTGTAAAAGCTTCTGGCAAATGCTTTCTTTGCGCATTGTATGGAGGATTCATAAGGATTACATTTGGCTTTGTATCTTTAATTAA
Organism: Clostridiales bacterium; assembly: GCA_015055975.1. GTDB lineage: Bacteria > Bacillota > Clostridia > Christensenellales > UBA3700 > UBA3700. The sequence continues at coordinate 57,254 of SVHF01000004.1, forward strand.
ATCTTCATAATCAAAACAACTTCCAACTCTAATATTAGAATTTCCATCAGAATGAATTAACATATTAGTTGTTGCTAACCCATACACATTCTCATCATATTCAATTCCATAGATTTGTTTTTTCTTTACTTCGGCTTGTTCTTCTGCCGTTGAACAATCATCTAAAGCTTGCGTCATTGCCCTAACAAGGAACGAACCACTTCCACAGCATGGATCTAAAATAACGGAATGCTTATTTACTCCACATATTTTTGACATAAAATCTGTAATATGATCAGGAGTAAACGCTTGGTTTTTATCTTGTTTTCCAACGTACTTATTAAATGTAATAAAGAATAGATTCAATAAATCTTGGCCCGCGGTACTCTTATCGTTAATAAATGGCAAAATGTTTTCTTCAATAAACTCTAAGATTTTTCTAAAATCTTCTATCTTTAAAGCACGAACATCTTGTGAATCAATAACATTTTTGTTTAACAAGACCAATTTCTCAGCTTTTCTCAAATCGCCATTTAACAAATTTTCCAATATTTCACTAAATCTGGCTCTTATTTGTTTAGCAGTCAATGATGGAATGTTGTAATCCAATCCATTCTTTAATCCTAATAAACATGTTCCAACAAACTGACTTCTCAAATCTTCCGAAATACCATAACGATGCAATAGTTCGTTTAGTTTATATGTATTGCTCATTACTTTTTCTTTGTTGTTAATTTTTGTTGTATAAAAATCTATATATTCGTCAATTGTCTTTAACTTTGTTTCTGTAGGCATAAAATCCATATCTGATACAACGCCACGCCAAACCAAAATATCATCATTTGTTGTATTTGCTAAAATAGCCACAATCTTATTTGTTGGAAATAACTGTTTTTCATATTGTACATATGCAGCCAACTGTTCTTTTGCGCTATCCAAATCATTATTAAAATCAATTTTTGTTTCAATTAATACAGCTACACCATCTTTAACAAATCGTAAATCAAGCTTTTCATATTTTCTATTATCTTTTTTGCTTGTTATTGGTGTAAATGTAATAGCAAGTTTTTTGAACTCTTTAGGATAACTAAACTCATCGTTTTCAATGTTAGCAACTAAATTCCCTGCTCCTACTGTTGTAATCATCTGATTTCTCTTCATAATAAAACTCCTAAACGCAATTATTATAACACGCACGCACGAAGTATAACAATACCGAAAATGTCACCTTATTAACCTACTAAACTGCTAAGTGGTAATGAGACGTGTGCTTGTCTTGATACGAGCGTCTCGCTTCGCTCGCCGTCGACAAGCACACGCCCACCCGATGAACTTGATAAACTGCTGAAACAAAAAAGTTGCTGGGGCGGTAGCGAGTTCCGCTGAACCGCTCCACAACCATCTCGCTATCACACATTTCCAGTCAATCTTAAATTTTGTTTTTCATCGCATTGTTTAAATCAATTGTTCAAAACGGTTGTTGGGCTTTGTTTTTCTTGTCGATCTCGGCGTTCATTCGTTATTAGTTTTTAGTTCAAGTGGTGATGGGCGTGTCGCTTGTCTTGATACGAGAATAAATATTTAAATATTTATATATTATGAACTCTTAGTTTTCAATAATGGTTTAACTTCCTTAGACATATTACCTAAGAATTCCCCTTCATCCCAACATTCAAAATCATCAGGAAGAACCATACTCTTTTCATACTTGCCTATTCTTCCTAAATCATCATCACTGTTAATGTCAGAAACTAAGAACATTGGTAGCCCCTTGGAATGAATAACCTTTTCATTTGTCTTAGATATGTATTTCATGATGTAGCTTATTGCCATCTCATATGCTTGCTTATGCTGTATTATTTCTCTAAAATCGTTTCTTCCAAAATGCTCTTCAAAAAATGTATTATATGTTGTTTCTTGCATCTTATGTTGTTTTGTACTGTAATCTTTTCTAACTTTTAATTCTCCAACCATCTTTCCTTCAGGAATATATAACATCCCATGGAAATGTAATCTTTCATTTGGAGAGATCTCCCATACGCCCATATATTTCCAACCATATTTTTTCTTATACTTACACAACTTATTTATTAGCCCTCTTTTAAAAGATGCTTCTGTATGCTTTTCATCATCATATGTAAATGTTACGAAATAGTTAAACTCATTCATAAATGCCTTTCGCATAAAAGTTCTTTTCTTTCTTGCTATTTGATTCTGTCTACGTTCAGCTTCCTTTTCTACTAATTCTCTTGCCCTTTGCTCAGACATACATTGTTCCATTAATTTCTCTACTGCTTTTTCCTTTCGTTTCTCTCCTTTCAATTCACTACTATCTTCATAAGCTTCTTTTGCTGCTTCCTTTTCTTTATCCACAATCTCTTCTTTTTCTTTCTCGCCAATAATATCTAAAAGATTGTCTGCCATCTTCTTTGGCTTTCTAGGTTTGGCTGGATGATATGTAATAGCAACATAGTGAGATCCATCATGGTATACTTTCGCTGCTGGATACATCATAATTATCACCTCCTTTGCATCCCTGCATGAAAATATATAGACGGAGCTTTTACACCCCGCCTATATCTCAATCTTCTTTATATAATGAATTTATAAAATAGCTGTTTTGCATTTTCAGTTCATCTACACTAGCTTTAGTCTCCATATATTCTTCATAATCATCAAGACCTACTTTTGTTTGTCTTGCTCTATCATTGAAATAATCACTAAAACAATCTGTAGAGAATCTATCTGCATAAATCTTTTTGTTAATGACATAATACCTTTCTTCAATAGCATCGCCTTCCATTGTGCCTTTTTCTCTAGATATATACGCTACCGAATATCCATACTTATTAACGGCTAAACAATGTTGCTTATATAAAAATGCTGCTATCGATTTGAACAAATACATAAATAAGGTATTATCTCCTCTTAAATATCTTATGCTTGTGTATAAGCCCAAAAACTTATCACAAATGTATCTATACACTTTACCTTCTAACAAATAACCAACTGACGCAAACTTTGTTTGAGAAACTTCATTAATCGTTAGAATATCGCATAGATCTCTTGCATCTGCTCCCCAAGATTCAGGTCTTTGCTCATCCGTAAATACCTTTATAAATGGGAAGTTTTCAACTGTGGCTGAGTGTCTACACATTTTTAACCAAGAATTAAATAGGTCATTCTTTTGGTTAGTTACAAACTCACCTTTCTTAACTTCCTTTAATTCCAATGTGTTTCCACGTTCTTTTCCTACCTCAGATATATTAACTACACCAAATTCAAAGCTACCTGTCTTTTCATTGTTCTCTAACACTTGCTTACCTAGTCTTAACGCATCAAAATCTAGAATGTGAGCATGTCTTGAAAACCTATTTCTATTATTCGAGAAGAAATTGAAATTCCATAATGGGAAATTGCCTTCTTCATAGATATAGTTATCCTCTCTAATAGAATAGTTTGAAACCATCAATGAACTTTGAATAATATAGATTAGATATAGTTGAGCATAACTCTCCAATATATCCCAGATATTAACTACCTTTAATGCATCATAATATTCATAAGGATATCTCTTTATGTCATAACCATATAACTTGTCTGCTGATGGATTCTTTTCATATCTCATACGTTTTTTCTCAATCCATCCTTTCGCTGTAGCCAAGTTATATATTTGCCTATACCCCATCATCCTTTGAATATCTAACTCAAATAGAATCCATGGGAAATTTGGAAATCTTAAATCACAATCTTGTAATAGCTCTAATGCTTTTTGCCTAAACATTACCTCTTGAGATAATGCCATATCTGTTATCAATGTTGTTTTCTTCTTTCCCATTGATCCACAAACCATAGATACTATTGGAAGTTCATTAATAAATCCTTTATCACAACATTCCATTCTATTTAGTTCTCTTAAAGCAGCTTCGTGTCTTGCTTTAATAAACAACCATATAAATATGATTGGAGCAATAATAGGCACTTGCTTGATAGGAGTTTGTATATCCAATATAAACTTCACCAATTGTATATATAAGTCTGCTACATTAAACGTCACTACGAAATAGAAATAGAATGATAAGAATTCAAATACTATCGTAAAGATATTTAGATTAATGCCCCAAACCAATATCAACAAAACAATAACTGGTGTACAATTACGCAAATAATCAATATACCCCTTTATAGCTTCTTTTATTGGCTGAAAGATAAAAATATCAATACGTTTCCATATTTTTAAAGGTATTGTATCTCTATTATAGTTGTTATTTGGCTTCATATAGAGCTGTTTGATTAGATATCCAAATAAGAATAATAATGGTATTAAAATCGCTCCTGCCTTGCCTATATAGCCCATTATATTTCCCGTCTCTCCTAGCCAATTAGTGAAATTCTTTTTAGATATAAACAATTCCCAATAATCTTTTGCTCTATCCGATACTCCATCTTGTGTCTTAGCAAAAAAGTTATCCCAAGTTATAAACTCAGAATAACCATTAACACCTAATTCCTGTGTATAGTCCTTTTGAACTATCCTCATGAAATAGTATTTGATAGACTCTCCTAGATGAAATATAGATTCTTCTGCACGACAATATGATCTAAAAAATATATCTAATCCAATAACTATTGAAGCTGCAATTATAAGAACTGACACTATCGCATATATTATGTCTTTTAATTTATTATTTTCATTTATCATATGCTACCCTCCATTAAATCATAAAGGGCTGCTAACTCATTTCCTGTATAAACAAGATATGAAATTAACAACCCTAGAATGATTAGTACGAAGAGTATTATGAATACTTTTAATTTCTTCATACTCCTCCTTTTTAACCTAATTTAATTAGGCATGTTGCACATATGCTCTCATCTTCAACGCTCTTTGCTGTAAGTGTTAAATATACCGTTTGCTTTACCCAAACTACTGTATGATACTTAATGCACCATATAGTACATTTGTTTCCCTCAACTAACATTCCGACGTTGTTCGTTGGTGGATAGCCTTTAATACGGTTATATTCTCCTTCAGATGTGTTAACTGGATCCCAAGCTAGTTCCCATGTTACTTCTTGATTTGCATCTACTGGTTCTACATAGGCATATATTTCTGCACTATCCCCAACTTCAGCAAATACTACATCTGCGTTTGCACCTTCACTAACACTTAAGCTCAAGATTGAGATAAGAACAATGGCTACCCCTAGCATTATGCATGCTATACTTGCTCTATTTACTTGTGTAAATCTCTCCATTTTCCTTGCCTCCTCGCTTTCGCTTTCTTATTGATTTAAAGATAGCTATAACAATCTTGAATGGTAAGGTTATTACCCATAACACTGCTCTTATGATGTAAGGAAGAATTGGCAATAGAATTAATAACAATAAAATTCCTAAGATAATTCCCAAGATGAGTTTCCATAAAGATATCTCATCTGCAGGGGCTGTAAAACCGCTTACTATATCTATTGGACTTGATACAACTGGTATAACGAAATATTCACCTTCTTTATTGAAGGTTAACTCGATAATGTCAAAATCAAAAAAGCATGTCTCTTGTGCTACATATGTATCTTTGTTGTTAGATTTAACTTCTATTCCATTGATTGTTCCATCAACGTTTTGTGTGAAATAATCTGTTACAGCAAATCTAAATAGCACTAAATGTTCGCCCTTTAACTGAGCTTGAGCATATGCTGCTTGAATATCTGATACATCATCTTCATCTACTAATAGATTCTTTGAAATATTCGCCTTTGTACCTATAACATCATCAGCAGATACTTCATATATTGGAGAAACATTAGAATAGTCTCCTGATGTATCTGGCCAACTAAAACCGAAATCTAATAGCTTATCGTACCAAGCATGGTTTGAGTCATACGAATTCAAATCGAATGTGTCATTAAGGTCAATCTCTTTTAGATTGTATCCTCTAGTTCTACCACCATCTACTGTTGCCTCAAACAGATCAGCGCTGATATCCCTACCATTACAATCGATTGTTTCGCCACTACCTTGGAAATTGTATATATAGTCCAATACTTCGTTGGATGTTACATCCCCTACATTTTGACAATCCGTAAAGAAACTAAATATGTTCTCTACCGAATTTGCCCTTTCACTATAAAAGCAATATGGGATTTGGTCTGAAGCTGATTTCACTTCTATGATTCTCAAATAGCCGAATCCAGATTGTGTTTCACCTTTGATGTTATAAGCCCAATCGTATGAAGTCTTTGAATTACTTTGGAACATAGTCGATGTATTTTGCTCAATTCTATTAATGTATAGATTGCCATTTACTGCATCACTATGCTCTCCTACATTGATTTTTGTATAAGGCATAAATGCGTTATATAAACTTTGGTTCGATGTAATCAAAGCCTTCTTGGTCTTATACTCCCACCACTCAGCTTTTATCTTCTGCAAATACCCATATTGATTGTAGATATAATTTGGAATTGAGAAATATACTGTATTTACTTGGTTATAGTGTCCTGCACCTTGAGATGACATATTGGTTCTAAATGCAGTATGTTGAACATTCAATAGAAGTGTTTCTATTTCTTCAATCCTGCAAGTCAAACTCGATTCGTCATTCTCGTTAGGCCCATAACCTTTAGAATAACCAGTGAAGTTATACTTCCCTCCAACTGTATATTCCGTAGCATTCTTATTTCCAACTCTCAATAACTCTATACCAGAGATTTTGTATGTACGCTCATTAGAATTTAAGCCATCCAAAATTTGTTTGGCATCCTTTAATCTATATTTGTAGAACAATCCCCTATATGCAGCCTCATTTGATTTAGAACAAAACTCTAAAGCATATTTGGTGTAATTAACTTCATCGCCAACTGCTATCTGTACTTTATTTTGCCCACTTGTTTCAGATAAGACTAAACCTTGAGGATTATATATATAGAAATAAAGCCCATAATTAGCTTGCTTATTCTTCTTATATGAATAACAATACTCAACCACTTGGATTATCTTTAAATTGCCTTGCTCATAAAATGGATAGTTCTTTATATCAAAGCTTTCTCCATTTATCTTTGCACTCCTTAAATCATCTAAGACATTTGTATTTTTAAAAGAATCGCTCTCAGCGTAACAAGTATCTATAAATGTGCTCTGCACGAGCAATAAACTTATGCAGAGCATTAGGATTATACATATTATTTTGACTGAGAGTTCATAATTTACCCTCATCAAAATTCAATTACCTCCTCACTTAAAGTTACTTTGTCGATTATGCTATCTGCTAGTCTAAACCCTATACATATTGAAGATTCGCCATTATATGATGTAACAATGACAGTGAATTGATCTTTTTCAAAATCTATTTCTTTCTTGTCTATTGTTACCTTTGAATCCTCATACATTTTGTCTAAAACATCTTGCATTGATGTATAGTAGATTGTAAAGGATGTTTCATCCCTTGCTATCTCAAATGCTTTTGTGCAATCTCCAATAGCTGAGAATGAATATGGCTCATCATCTACTAAAAATGCAAAATCGTTGTCTTGGTTTGGAACTATTTGAATATCATAACCGGATACCTCTTTGCTTAGTGCCCCAAATGTGTATTTAACATCAATAGTCAATGGACTATCCCAGTCTAATACATATCCACCAGTGTTAGATAAGATATTTACATCTCCCATAGAAACATAGAATGTCTTAAAATCACCAGTGAAACCATTTGTGAAGAACGCAAAGAAGCCACCAATTGCGATTACAACAAGAACTACAATAATGTAAATGATTATGTCTTTAACCTTGCTGCCCTTACTTCTTGCGTTTCTCATAAGCCACCTCCATTAAAATTCAATTGAAGTTGCGCTTAAACTGAGACTAGATACTGTAGCTTGGGTTGTGATATTGATAGATTGGGAAACTCCAGAATTTACTTCTGTAACAGTTACTGCAATATATGGCTTTTTACCATCTATATATCCTGTAAAAGTCCAATCTGAATATCCAGATCTATCTGCACCATGTGACGAATAAGCACTGAAAGAATCCCCTGCTGTTAATTGCAACTTTCCATCAACGATCTTTGCAGTAAGAATATTTAAATGTCCACCTGTTTTAGCCAAGAATGCATAATAATTAGTATGAGATTCTGGAATATCGCCAGCAGAAGATGCTAATTGAACGGTACCATCAGATTCAGTATCAGCCCCTGTGTAATTATTATGACTAACAGAATGATATGTAATACCACCATGGCATTCCATACTGATATTATATGTGCCATAACCTGAACCTACTGCGTGCATATAGTTATCTAGATTTAAATCCAAACTTGTTGTTGTTCCACAATATAACTCAATACCAGATACATTCCAACCTTGAAGAGTCTTTGTTGTATATCCATTTGTATTAATGCTTAATGAATTTGGTGTACCTACATATTTAACTACGCAAGTTGCCATATATCCACCAACATCTGTTCTACATTGAACTAATACGTTATATCCTTCAAAAGGTTTTAAACATTGAATTGTTGCTACCTTACTATCGTTTGAACTTGGTGTAACTGTAATGTAGTGAGAAACCACACCATCTTCTGATGGGGCATCCGTTGATGCATCCCATACTACTGACCATCTAACGCTCTTATTTGGAGCATCAGAAGGTAGAACTGTTGCTGTAATAGTCTTTGTATAAGAATCTTGATCTCCAGCTGCTGCTAAGGACAATGTAATATGCCCTTCGTCATTGAAAATTTCGTAATCTAGTAATCCTGGTGCTGAGAATGACATTTGTGGATTATTAATCTTAATTGCTAATCCAATTGCAATACCAATACCAGTAAATGCTAAGACTACCACGATAGCCAAAGCTATCCATTTAATTTTTGTCTTATCCATCTTGTTTTATACCTCCTATTAAAATGAATAAATGTTAAAAGGCGACCCTTTTCGAGCCGCCTAGTTTTCGATATTATCTATGCTTATCTACCAAGCATCTTTAATAACATCTTGTCTGATTGCTTGTCTGGCTTAACTTTACATGTGTAAACTTCGCCATTTTCATCGGTTGATTCTACTTCATATGTATTACCATTGATGATGTTGCCCGTTTCGTCCTTCATTTCGAATGGAGTAATCTTTAGATTAGCTTTGTCTTCGCCATTAAATACGATTTCTAATACTTGATATCCACCGTTATCTTGTGGCTTAACATATGCCTTAACTTCCCTTCCTCTAATTACGCCTTTTACGAAATATGAGAAAAATGACTTACCATCTTTAGTTACATATGGTTCTCTCTCAACAACTACTACGTTTGCCATTGATTAATACCTCCTTTTAATTATTTTTGTGCCTAGTCTCGACTAACTATTTTTGTGCTGACTTTGCTTTCTTGGCACGAGAGATTTCTTTAGCTTCAGCTTTTGTTTTACCTTCATTCATTGCTTTCTTATACTTGTATAAGCCAGCGTGATCTGATTGACATTGAAGATAACCACTTCTAATACCTGCTTCGAAATCTGTTAACTCCTTGCCCTCTTTAGGACCATGAGTGTGAACCTTATTTTTACGCTCTTCTGCGTATCTACCGGCTCTCTTGTTTGGTGTTAACCAACGTCTTAATAAATTTGCCATTTATATAAATCCTCCAATTTTTATTTGTAATTATTTACGATGGGTTTTACGACCCACGCCTTTCTAAATCAATATGACCGATCTACCGTTATCCCAGTAAAATTTAGAATCTGCTATAAAAATGTAATTATTGTTTTATTTGTATATACCCTATATAATCTTCACGATTTACGTGGAACATTTGGTTCCTCCTATGTACACTCAGAAGAACGTTAAACATTTGGTTTACCACCTCCTTTGTGGGTATATTTCTATTTGGATTCTAGCTATGCTAGTTTCCTGACTGCGATGTTTGATGCAATACGTTTGCCTTCAAGTTTATCTCCACGCATCATGAAGATTCGCTCGTACTGCACGTCTCTAAGTTGTGTTCTGCGATAGAATGTATCTGAGCTCATTAATTGTGCTTCACCATTAAATTCCCTTACCGCCAATTTCTGAACGATAATGAAATCTTTGGTTCTATAGATGTTGTCAATGTTCCCGACGATAAAATCGCATGGACCAACTTGTTTTTCTATCGACTCAATATCGAAGATCATGCCCATTGATTTGTACCTCCTTTGTTTATTCAATTCGCCACTTGTTTCCTTGTAGCTTATTGTCTGATGTAAATGTTCACTTGCCTTTCAGCACTTACAATATATGGCGAATAAAAGGGAGATTGCGTGGGAGTAAATGGGGAGTAAAAGTGAGTTTTATGGGTACTAAAAGTGAGTTAAAAGTGAGATAAATGGGTATAAAGGTGAGATAAAAGTGGGCATAAAAAAAGACCCAGATTTCTCTGAGTCTTTGAATCGAAATTCTAAAATGAACTATAAATTAATCCAACATGCAGGTCGAATTCCTCCTAGCGTATTTGTCTTTTTCCCAGTTGAACTCAATGCACTTGTGCCATAAATATTACCATCGGCCCCGATATATTTATTACTATTATCGCCAGTGGTATCTCTGTCAGGGGAACGCAATCTCCAATCACTATATTCTGAACTATACTTAATTAATCCTTGGCACTTTGCATATGACGTAGAAACCGTTTGAGTTGATTTTAATTCAAAATATGTATTCACTTCTGAATATGACAACAAAAACAACTTATCATAACATGAATTACATTCATAATAACTTGGAGACCCACCATACGAAGCTGAACTATTATCAATCATTGTTGCTTGAAGTATACTTTCTTCGGCATCTACAAAAACTTCTGCACAAAACGATTCTGCCAACCAAATACGAATATCTGACAATTCATAATTGTTTGCATATCCACTTCCACCATTATGAGTAAAAACTCCAGATGTTTTTGCTGAATAAAATACTTGAGCATCTAATACTATTGATGATATTAACAAAGCTTTACCATCTGATACATTTAATACTTCCCATTTAACTGGAGCCCACTTAAACCAATAAAAAGTGTTTTTGCTAAAGCCATTATTTGTTCTATATTGATTGTCTTTTGAATAATATATACCTCTATATTTTTCTCCATTTAAATAGTAATCTTGGTACCACATATTTGAGTCATTTGTACACCTATTCCATACAGAAGAATCGAAGCTAATTGTGTTTTGTCCTGATTTTGATTGTAATGCGTTAATTATTGATGTATTTTCAACTAACTCTTGAGGATATCTTCCATAATAAATAATATTAGAATCTAATGAATCGTATTCGTATAATTTATATTTTTCCATTGTAATTGTCACATCAACAGCTGGCATTGAAAAACAATAAGTATTGCCGTATTCTGTAACCCCGTCACTTCTTATCCATTTAATTGAATACCCAGCTGGAACATTATTTGCTTCTAAAATAACATTTTCGTTATAATCATAACTATCATCAATGCTATTAAGTAAGCTAATACCATCTGCGCTTGCTTGATTATTTACTATTAATTTATGTTGTTCAACCAACAAAATAACACTAATTGACAAATCATACTTTGGCATTTTAAAACTATATGTACTACCAGTAAATGTTTCCCCATCACTTCTTGTCCAAATAATATTAGATCCAACTGGAACCCCTACTGAACGAAGAAACACTTCAGAATTATACTCTTTTGAAAAAGAATCTTGGCTTAATATATTAATTGCACCACTTTGTATCGCGATACTATTATTAGCTGTATTATTATTAATGGTTAAAGTATAATACTCAACATCATCATTGTCATTATTTGAATTGTCATTGGTTTGACTGTTTGCGTCGTTATTTGAATTGTCATTGGTTTGAATGTTTGCGTCATTATTATAATTAGATTTGCCTGATGAACATGCAACCGCAAAAAGCATACTAACCGCAATTAATAAAACAATAGAAATAGTTATAACCTTTTTCATAAATAAACTCTCCATATTTTTGTGTTATCCACAAAATATTCTAATTAAAAGAATATCGTGGTGGTGATGGTTATGTCAACCCGACTTTAACCTAGTTATCAACAATTGGTATGAATATTGCCTAAAATTGTTGTTTTTATTAAATTTACTTATCCACAATATAGAAAATTCAGCAGCCATCTCTGACCACTGAACTTCAAATTTTATAAGGGGTTTACAATTATCTATTTATATCTTTCGCTATATTCTACCTTTCTTCTTTTATTAGGCAATCCTGTCCTTTCAAAGAATAATTCGTCATAAAAAGCATCTTGCTTAGCATCCCTTTTAATGTATTGATCTAAGCTACAATATACATCCTCATAATCGTGATGCATTATCATAATATCTTGTCTCACGATATACTTCTTTGTCTTGTAGACATTGAAGTAGCAATGCTTAAATGTTGCTTCTTTCTCTGAATGAAACATTCTATGCTCCTTCTTTATTAATCTTGTCTAACAAATACTTATTCAACTTACGCGTTAATTGCTTTATATAATCAAAAGAAAAATTCCATTCAAGAGCTAATTCAACTTGCGAATGCCCTTCAACATATAAAGCATGATACAAATCTAATAATTGTGGATCTGCACCAACAATAGCCTTATTGTATTTATCTACCAATAACTTTATCGAAGAAACATCAATTATGTTTTCCATCTTGTCAAAATGCTCCTTCTTAGTGTAATAATACTTAACGCTTTTTAATTCATCCTTCATTGTTGTCATGTTCATATCTACTCCTCTCCCTTCCGTTCAAAAACGAACATTTGTTCACTTTTGCAATTCAATTTTATTTCTATACAAATTAATGTGTCAATATATTTTATGTAAAATTTATCTATTGTCTCGATATAAGGACATTTTTGTTCCTTTCTCTTTTTGTATACATTTTTCTTCTAATGTAGTTACTGTTAGTCATTGTGTGATACATGTAATTCAATAAATCACTATTATCCTCTAACAATATCTTCTCTATTACTTCTTCTAACTTATCTTCATTTAATACATAAACTTCTTGTTCCATCTCTTACCTCCGAGACTAATACTACATCCGCAGCATAGGAGATTTCGGGGGAGTAAAGGTGAGATAAATGGGGAGTAAAGGTGAGATAAAGGTGAGTTGAAAGTGTACTTTTAGTGTACTTTCGGTGGACACTTAACTATCTATACCCTATCTACTCACTTTTTGTACCAATATACCTCACTTTTTGTACCCGTCTACTCCCCCGAAAACTCACCAAATATAGGGATAGACTCAAGTTGTCTTTCGGGAAGTAAGTATCAAAAATTCCCTTTTTGGTAAAGGTACAGTCTCTTTTTCCCCTTGACCAATTCATTCCTTTTTGATGGTCGGATGGTGTCGAAAGACAAATTATGTTTGAATAAGGAGAATTGGTAAATGCTAAAAGCTGTAATCTATGCTAGATACTCGTCAGATAAACAAAACGAACAATCTATCGAAGGTCAAATCACGTATTGTACTAAATATGCAAAAGAACACGATATGACTATAGTTGATCAATATATAGATAGAGCAATGACAGGTACGAATGATCATAGACCTGCATTTCAAAATATGATTAAGGATTCCCATACAAAAGCATGGGATGTTATTTTAGTCTACAAATTAGATAGATTTTCAAGAAACAAATATGAATCTGCAGCAAACAAGAATATCTTGAATAAGAATGGAAAGAAACTAATATCCGTTACCGAATATATTCCAGATAGCCCTGAAGGCATTATTCTTGAATCAATGCTTGAAGGTATGGCTCAATACTATTCGGCTGAATTATCTCAAAAGGTTAAGAGAGGAAATCATGAAAGCAGAATGAAAGGTATATTCACTACTGGTCATCCACCTTTTGGTTATGACTTAGTAAATAAACATCTTGTTATTAACGAAGATGAAGCAATTTCTGTAAGAGCTGTATATAAACTATTCTCTGAAGGCTACTCATACAAAGATATTGCAAACATTCTAAATGAACAAGAAGAATTCAATCCATCGCACAAGAAGTTCTATGCAAAACTTGTAGAAAATATATTTATAAACAAAAACTATACAGGCATCCACGAATGTAATGGTTATGTATATGACAAGATATACCCTTGCATAATAGATAAAGAAACTTGGGAAAATGCTCACAAAGATAGACCAAAGAAAACTAAACACTTTGAAAGAGCAAACATAAGAGATTATTCAGACTCTCCTTACCTATTAATGCCTAAAGTATTTTGTGGAACTTGCAAATGCAGAATGCGTTCAACATCTGGAACTAGCCATACAGGAAAGATACTTATGTATTATGCTTGCTCTTGTCAAAACAAGAAAGAGACAGGATGCAAGACTAAATATATTAGAAAAGAACTTCTTGAAGATGTTGTATTTAGAACATTAAAGAATATTCTTAAGAAAGAATCTATTGTAAACAAGATGGCTGAGAAATTATACGAAAAGCATCAAACACTTGCGTATGATAATCCAAAAATATATGCACTAATAGAAAACAAAGAGAATATTGAAAACACAGTTGCATCTCTTAGCAATATCGTAATAAATAATCCTAACGCAAAGCTTGCAACCCAAATAGAAAAGCTGCGCAAACAACTAGAAGAGATAAATCTTAAAATTGACAGGTTGAAAAACAAAGAACTTGACGATATTACTCTAGAAGAAATAAAGGCATATCTATCTTACATTCTTGGAGATAAGATTGTTGATGACGAGACATTTAGAAGGAAGCTTGCAAAACACTTCATTAAATACGTCATAATTTATCCGTCAAAGATAATCGTTGGACTACGTGGATATTCCCCAAATTTACACGATTATGAACTTGAGCCAGATTTTGAAAACATCGATAAATGCTTGATTTCTCAAGATCGAAGGCGTTCTAGCAATAAGGAGAACGTAGGTTCACCAAAATCTAGGTATTTACGAACGCAAATTTGCGATTGTAAATACCTTTTTTCATGCTCAGAAATCTTGATTTTGCGTGTACGTCAAAAAATAACACTCTTTAACAAAACCCAATAGTCGTGTAAACTACCTTCGTGTAACAGCGGAGGTATT
>SVHF01000035.1 GCA_015055975.1 Clostridiales bacterium
AATACTGGGTATGGGTAAATGTATTTAAGGGAATCTTGAGTGGTTCTAATACAACAACATTTATGGGATATCAATTTATCCTACAATAAATCATGTTTAATATATAATATTAGGTAGGATGAGCTACCTATTATTTGTTAAAAGAAATTGCGCTTAATTTTAAGCCTGAATTATTTAGATAACCAAATCCTTGTCTTTTATACAATTATTTCTTATTAGGGCGATTTTGGGCTCAAAAACTTGGTTATGTTTTGGCTATAAACTTCGCACCGTGTTATATATTGCTGCATATTGCAAAAAATGCGTTAAGCATATACTTTTGTATATTATTTAGAATTACATGCAAATAAGAATACCCTTTATGGTTTACTTAATGAAATATTAACTAAATGTGAAATGTAATTAGTTTACTAATCTTGAACTTCAGCGTTTAATACAAAAGATATTTTTACGCCGTCATAAAATGGTGGAATTAATTCTTGAGAAACCGGTGTTATTGTATCGTTTATAACTTGAGCAAATCTTACTTTGCAAGAAAGCGACCCGCTTGCTCCAGATAAAAGGCTTATTGGAGTTAAGTTGCCTTTATTTGCCTCCATGTAATTTGTTGTCCAACTATCTTGATCTGAGCCCATTGTTATACAGAATTTTAGAATTGATGTTAAATATGCATCACGTTGATTATGAAGTGTTGTTCTATTTTGATCAGTTTCGTCAGCATATTCATAAACAACATTGCTTACAAATATCTTTATGTCTACATCGCCAGAAGCTACATATCCTATAGTATATACAGCTATATGTTCGTTATTCTCCCCTGTTGCGGCTTCATAATGCCCTACAGCTGCTGATGTGTCCGCTGGACGCAATGTATTATCGCTATTTACTAAGCTTAAACCAATTGAAGATCCTACGTCAGATGTAACAACAAAAGAAAATTCTGCACGGGCTGACGAATAGAAGGCAAATGTCATTGAACTAAATGCCATTATAGATATTGCCAATATAACTATTACAAATACTCCTAACTTTCTCATGCTCTTATATTTACCACCGTTTCATACTCTTCAGTATTTTCTATATATTTATAATATGTTGCGCTTAAGCCAACAAACGCATAATTGCTTATTGTTGGCAATGTATCTTTCTTAAAATACACTTTTGTTAAATTGCCTGCACCACTAAAACTTGCCCCATCAATGGAAGAAATAGAACTTGGTATTTCAACACCTGTTATTAAGTCCATTGATTCTTTATACTCAGTCATCTTTATATCTATCTTTGTAACATTAATAGTTGAACTATCCCATGTTATTGTAGAAGGGATAACTAAATTTTCAAATTGGCCTAATGTTCCAATATAGCCTATTACCTTAACGCCATTTGCTTTAAGCGTTGCTTTGTCGGCACTAGATATGCTATTTTCGGCTGAAGCACGAGAACCCGCTTGATTAGCGCCCCCTTCTAATACATAGTCGTCACCATATTCGAATTTTAATACCCAACCGTTCGCGTCAGTATATTCAAAGCAATAATCATCAGATAAATTGCTTATTGGTGCAAAGATTAAATATTTTGTTGTTGCGTTTTCTGAATTATCTACAGTTGCTGCATCGCTACCCGTTATTTCTTGAATTGGAGATCCTGACCAATATGCAAGCGCAAATGAACCGGCTCCAATTGCGATAATTGCAACTATAGATACAAGTAATATGATTAATTTAATAGGAGAGCTTTTCATTATACACCTCCCGCACTAAACATAAAATGGAATTCTGATCCTTGGAACTTGTTGTCCGAAAATAAGCATTCCGTATATTTAACGCCATCATATCCAAAAAAGCCAACATACACGCCTACGTAATTTGTGTAGCCTGATTCACAAACTATACCATCATAACCTTGAGATGGATTACCTTGTCCATCTGGTAAATATTGCAAACGAATACCTGTTGCTTTTTTGCTTGTTGGATTATCGTCTGGGTCATCCTCTGGAATAATACCAAGCCCTTCATTTGAAGTTCCATCAGATACCCAGTAATCAAAAGTAACAAATTCATCTACGATTACCTTTTCAAAAACTATATATATAACTTTAGATGTAGAAGAATTATATACCATGTAAATGCTATTTGGATTAGCTCCTGTTGGAGCCGTAATTGCTGTTACGTCGCTTTCCATAGCGTTTGAATATTCTACATAATAATTTAATCTTGTTTCATTTGTTAAAGCTGCGATTTGCTCGTCAGTAAGACCCATAACCTTTTTAAGAGTATCGTTGAAAGAATATAGATACATTTCTCCGACTTTTACTATGACCTTCTCAAGCACAACGTCTACTGTTACATCGCTTTGCCCTGACATTGTGTATGAAATTGTTTTAAAAACAAAATATGGTTTATCTGCATCTTCATAAATAGTTCCATCGCTATGGTAACCTTTTTGCCCTGAATAATTTCCTCGAGATTCTCCTGAACCATCTAAGCCGGTATATAGGTCGTTTCCTGAATATTCCGATTGCCCACTTTCTCCACTTCCGTCTGCAAGAGCAAATGCTGTTACAGAACCCGAATACATTTGTAATGTTACCGATGCTATATTAGATGCAGAATACCATGCATAAGTACATACTAGTGCTAATAACACTACTATGATTAAAAGTATAGGTATGACATGCTTTTCTGCGTTCATATACCACCTTTATTTATCCTCTTTAAGCTCCTTGCTTTTCACATCTTCCACTATTTCTTCAGAATTAGGTGCGTCCTGGATGCCATTTTGGGCCTTTTGTTGAGCCAAATACTCTTCAATAGCCTTTTTCCTAATTTCTTCTTCGTTTAGCGCGTTTTGAGCTTTAATAGCTTCTACGGCCAACTGTCCTTCTTCTTTGGCTTTCTTAATCCTATAATCAACAATCATTCTTATGAACAAATAGATATTGTATGCTAATAAAAGCGCAAGTGGAATTACTACCGCTAATAAGAAATGCGTTGAATCTTGGAACCAAAATACAATATTACCTAGTCCTGAAATCTTCTTTATTACAACACCTTGAATATTCCATATATATACTTTCTCAGATATTGCTATGTCTATTTCTTCGCTGCCAGTTCTTTGTTTATCGCCCAACGTATAAAAAATAAAAATATGATCATCCGCTAAGTCTTTTTCTTCAATTTTCGTAATTCTGTGAGAAATTAATTGCATTTCTCCTCCGACTAAACCTGTATACGTAATTACATCGCCCACCTTTAATTCTTTTGCCTCTTCTTGTGATATTGCTTTAACAATTAAAAGATCTGCTTTTGGCCTAAATGATGGGATTTCAAACTCTGTTGTTACATTCCCGTCCATAGAATCAGAAAGAACTGTTGTTATATTATAACCTTTCCCTAATTCATCAGCTTTAGTCTTTGACCCAAAAATTACGGTTGCAGACAAAACAATCCCTGCAATAATAATTAAAATTTCTATAGTCATTATAACTATGTTAATTATATTTTTTGTTTTAGATTCTACTTTTGCTTCCTTTGCCATTTTTTGCTCCTTGTTTAGTCACCATAATATTCAATATCAGTATATTTATCTACACTAAATTCAAGTTGTATAGAACACTTGCCACCTAAGATATCATTAACGCATTGCAAATCTGTACCTTCCAACCATATTACAACCGTATATTTTACGAATCCATCATGAGATAATTTCTTTCCAGATTCTCTTAATGCATAATATCCAAGATCTTCGTTGGTTTCTTCGTCATATACTTCGCCTTGGAACGCATATGTCATATTTGTATTTAATAACGATCCATTTGTTCCATTTAGAAGTTGTAAAGATAGTCCCTCTTGATTTTCCTCACATTCATCATATGCTACAAATTCTGCAGTTCCATCAGCTTTAGCTTTTGCAAAGACTCTTGTTAAATATGTTTCATTTTCGCAACCTTCATCGCTTTCTATTATCATGATTCTCAAAGCGGCCGACATATTTTTTGTATCTTTTGCAAACTTAATACCAAATGTATATTCGCATGCTGTTGTTGGAGAAACATTTTTTAAATAGAAACTATAACAAATATAATTGTCTCCATGATGAGCACCATCCGCGCCAACTATATTCTCCTGTTTAAACCAAGAATAAGTATAAGCATCCATTGCTTCTGGCCCTTTCATGTTTAATTTCGTCGTTAAGTGTTCAAAACTTTGGTCTGTAGACAAAGCTAGGCCTTCCTGCTTATCAACAATGGAAACCATCATAGAGTTAGCCTCAATAAAAGTCATAATACCCCATGCACCACCAGATAGAACTAGTGTTGCCAAAAGAACAATAACTATGATTTTAGTAGCAGTACGTCTTTTAGACGCTGCTTTCATAGCTTTGGAAACTATAATATTATCTTGTTCTTTCTTTGTTAGAGCCATTATTTCTCCTTTTCTTTATTTTCATTCAAGCTTTGCTTATATTCTTCAATAGCTTGCTTTTTCAATTCTTCTACTTTTTTATTATGTTCTTCTTCTATTTGCTTCAAAGCATCAACTTTGTAATCTTCAATTCTATCTATAGTTGCTTTAGATTTTTCTCTAATTAATATTCCTATTTGCCAAAATAAAATAATTAGTAGCGGCACAACAATCACTATTACAAAACCATACCATTTTGTTAAGAACTTAAAAAACTTTACTATTCCTTTATTTGCACCAACTATTGTTCCTTGTATGTTTTCAACTGGAATTGGCACCCTATCTTTATAAACAGCGTTGTCGCCTTTTGTTTCAACATACCAAGTATCTGTTTCTTCGTCATAGAACGGTTTTGTTATGATTCTATGTGTAATTGTTAGCCCTTGTAGTTTGTTATCTTTGTCAAAGTTCGCTGGAGCAATAAATGCTATTACTTCTCCTTCTTCAAATCCAGTATCCTTCATGTACCCTAAAGTATCCTTAATGCGTTTACATATAACCACATCACCTACATCATATGTACCAGCCATAGAATCTGTAACTACAGTATATGTTGAATACCCAAAAAGCTCTGGAGTATTGCCGGTCATTCTTTGCGAAAGCAAAGACAACATACATACAACTATAAATATTATTAATGTCCATTCCATGACACGAAGTGTCACGTCTAGCCATTTAGGCATACTTTTCTTAGTTTTGTCCTTACTCATTTTCTACCTTAGTATTTGCATACACTACATCTTCGTCCATATCTTCGCCTTTTGTATGCTTTTCCTTTTGTTCTTCAAGAACCTTTAACCTTTCTTCGTCCTTTTTATTGGCAATTTCTGTTGCCTTTATTTCACGCTCTAGCGCTTGCGTTCTCTTTGTTTTTGCACGTGTAATCATGCTTATTTCTTTTTCTATTTGTGCAAGTAATCTTTCTGCTAAAACTTCTTTATCGTCTACTTTATCTAATACAGCTGCTGTTGCTTGCTGTGCATTTTCCATTTTTACTTTTTCTAAGACTCTATCGATGGCCTTGTTAATTCTAGACATTTCTGTTTTTGTTAAAATAACTTCATCTGAAGTTCTTTGGAACATATCTCTAGATTCGTCCAAAAGTCCTATATCTTCAGGAACATCAAGCTCTTCGTCTTCTTCCTCTTCTTCTTGATCGTCCTCGTCTTGCTCCTCTTGCTGTTCTTCTTCCTCTTTTTGTTCTTCTTCTTGAGCTACAACTTTGTCTTCGTTTTGAGGCATTTCTTCAGAATTTTCTTCTTCTGGTTCTTTTTCAGGCTCTTGCTCTTTGTCTTCCTCTTTTTGCTCTTCTTTCTTTTCTACATCCTTTTTATTTTCTGTTTCTTCCTCTTCCATGTCTTTTTCATCCATGTTTGATTCATTGAAAAAGGCTGTATCTTCAGTTTTACCTTCAATTAAACCTTGCATTAACATAGTGCCAAGACAAATCATATCTTGTACACCTGTTGTTAATTCTTGATCCATCGGTACTTGCTTTATATCATTTTCAACAGAGAATCCCATCTTTGTATAAGACTCAATAAATTGCCATAGAACTAGCGCTTTTTTAAAGTCTGGGTTTTTCAAAATAACGTTAGTACGCGTAATTGGTGGTCTAACTGGTGCTGAGTTTACCATTTGCTTAGCAAATGCTGATGATAAGAAATCCATAACAATACGTTGAGCTTTTGCTATTCTCTCAACAACTGTCAAATCTTCATTATCTAATTCTCTTACTTCATCAATAGGTAAAGCGCCAATTAGTTCTAGTTTATAGAATACACGAGTTTTGCCTGTAAAGATTGATGTGTCTACGTCAAGCTCTAGAACGTTATCGTTTATGTATGCAGCTTTAATTGCATCAAGTCTTCTTGATATAAAGTTGTTTAAATTTCTAAGTAGCGTATAGATAAATCTGTTTTCGTAAACCTCGAAAGATTCTTCTTTTGTTACATTTAGAATCTTATTTGGGGTAACCATGCCATCTTCGTCAACTGATGATATAAAGTTTGTATGTTGCGCCAAGTGCTTTACTGATTCCGTTGATATGGCACGAGCAAGAGATATATCTACAATATCTTCTTCTTGAACGATAAATTTTCTTGGGTTTCTTACGATATTATCTAGCGATATGATAGAATCCTCTATCATTTCAACCCATTCCATATCGAATGTTTTGGCACGCTTTTTTCTATTTAATTTAATGATAGGACGAGCAACTTTTAATTTCTTTTGGAAGTCCGCATAGAAATTTTCAGATTTAAGCATTTTGTTGATATTTTCAACATATTGGTTATACTTAGCTCTATCCTCGTTCATGTCTTTACCTCAAACTAGAATAACTTCTTTAATCTTGCCAAGTATTCCTTACATTCGGTCATATTTTCTTCGCCGAAATTATCCGATAAATATTGAATATATGCGTCGATTTCATCTCTAATGAAACCTAAGTTTAATGACTCGAATTTTCTAAGGATCTTGTTACACAAAACGTAATCTAGTCCATCGATTTCTGTACCGCCACAAGCAACATATACTGGAACGAATTCTCTTAATTGCTTAACGATACGGTTACCAAACGCTAATCTAAAGTGAGCGATAACATAATCGTCCATGTCTTCGAACTTTTTCAAGTTCTCATCCGATACCTTATGCTCTTCTTGAGCTTTAGCAAATAGCGCTTCAAGTGTTTTGTAATTAACTGGGAAGTTCTCAGTTAATGGTGCATCAAAAGGTGCAGCTTTTGAGTTAATGTTGATTGGCATACCTCTATCGTATACCTTATCTGAAATAGCGAAAGTAGAGTCGTCGTTATTAGCTGTTCCAACATACCACATGTTTTCCGGAAGTCTGAAACGACCTTTTTCTACGTGTTTTGGATCTGATGGCCAACCTGATGGTACGAGGTCAATAACCCATTGTGCACGTGAAGGCATTTCTAGAATAGATAACATTTCAGCAAAGTAGTACTCTACACGCGCGATATTCATTTCGTCTAGTACAGTAATATATATATCGTCATTATAAGTTGCTTCATACATCTTCTTTAAAACTTCGGTTTCGTTGAAACGCTTAGTGAATTCGTTGAAGTAACCAAAGATTTCAGTTCTATCACGCCAAGATGGTTGAACTGAAGCAATGGTTGTTTCATTGTTAAAGAAGTGGCCAAGGCATTCTGGAAGAGATGTTTTACCTGTACCTGAGATACCTTGTAAAATAATCAGTCTTGATGTTGCCATTGAAGCTATAAATAATCTTATAATCTTGATTTCATAATAAAGTTTACGCCATGGACGCTCTGGATTGTTTGCGGCATAATTACGTATTCTATCGCAAAGTTGTTCAAGCGTGAAGTTATCATCATATTCATGATGTGGCGCATTTTCTGATGCATAAATTGCATCAACTTCAGTAAGTTTGTAGAAACGACTTTCTTTTTGAGGTGCGTTTTCTTCTTCTCCCTCTTTCTTTTCGCCTTCTTCACCTGCGGCATCTTCAAGAAGGCCTTCGTTACCAAGCCCGGTAACTTTCATTCCTAGGATTCTATCCTTTTCTTGGTTTAGTTTTATAATTTGTCTTTTTAGGTTATGAATTTCGTCTACTAAATCTTGGTTAACAACTCTTGTTCTTAGTTTCCCTACAATTCTAGTAATACCCCAAATAACTAGCCAAATTAAAGCAGCTAAAACTATTACTACTACTAAAACAATAAGGATAGCAACAACCCAGTTGCCTGCTGACCATCCTCCAGAGTATTTAACAAATGTCGCATAATAATTTGGGAAATTAAACATATCAAATAGGCCTTTAAAAATGCCTATGAATATCTCGGATATTCCTCCCCAAAGTACGCCCAAGAAGTCTTTAATAAACTCTAACATAAAACTAACCCTATCTTCCTTTTGATTTTGCTTGGGCTAGAAATTCTAGCCCAAGCCGATTGATTTAGACGGTTTTTCTATAAATTATTCTTATTCTTGTGTTGCAAATGAATATAGGATATTAACAGCACCGCCGGCAGCAGTGTTATCTAATGCCCAACCATCAAACCAAGAATAGAATGCAATACTTCTAGATGCTGCCTTATTTACTGATCCTAAATTGATAGTAATTGTATAATAAGCAGCTCCTGATGTTAATTCTGTTGAATCTGGCAAAGTAACTGCTTCTTGGCCTACAAGTGTATATCCAGCTGTTGCTAATGCACTATCTGCTGTTACATTAACTGCAGGATTTCCAGCAGTACTATATGTAACGTCGTCTGTTGCGTCTTCAAGACCAGCTCTTGTTGCTAATGTTCCTTCTACACCACCTCTATAATATCTTGTATTATAATGTCCTGCATCTGTAACGATGAATGTGCTAAATCTCTTTCCTGCGATCAAAGCTGTTGATACTGTAGAATCTGTAACATAAATATAAATTGTTAATTGAAGATTATCTGAAACAGTTTGTGTTTCTGTATTGTTAATAATTCTCATATAGTTAAGATTATCAACATCTGGACCGGCGGCAACTTCTTGGTGTACATATGCTGGTAATGAAGCCTCTGCAGTTGTTAGCATACCAATGCCGACTTGAGTTGCCTTATAGAACTTTGTTTGTGTGTAAGTTGCACTTAAACCATCTGCTGTTAAAGTAGGGCTTATTGCTGCTACTGGAGAATACAATTCGTTCATCAAATGTAATACTGGAGCTGTTGATGTATATGTAATTGTTGTTGCCCCTGATTCTGAATTTGTTGTTGCTGTTCCGCCATAGATAATCCAGCCGTTTCTTGCATCTGTTGTCATTTGCCCAGTAACAGTTGTTGCTGATCCTGATGAGAACCATGCATATGTTGCAGTAGAAAGTGCTACTACTACGACAACGATCATGGCGATTGTTGTAATTAATGTGCTTTTTTTCATAATTTTTGTCTCCTTTTTACAAAATTATAATATTTGTTCGAAATTAGGAAACTACTTTGTACTATTAAAACTTTTAGATGCCCTAACCAAATAAACCGTCTGAAAATTTGTTTAGTGTACGTTTCGTTTCTCCAATTATCTTTATTGAAGAAGAGTTTTATCTCCTCTTTTGTGGCTTTGAGATGTTAAGTTTTATAACATTCTCTCCGCGCGTTATTGTTTTGTTATTGTTTGTATCTTTATTTAATGAAGCAAATTCATCCGTCGACGTCGTGATGGCGCTGCGTCTTAGTTGAGACTTTGCGCTTGCCTCGTTTTTTATATCTTTGTTTTTAATTTTCTCTTTGTTAGAACCTTTATCTTCTTTTTTAGATTCTTTATCCTTTTTAGATAGATCCAAAGGTTTATTTCTTGCAACTTTTTCTTGAGCCCTTGCTTGCTTTAAAGCTTGAGACTTGGCTTTTTGTTCTTGTCCGTCTTCTTGCGCTTGATTTTTTTGTTCTTGCCTTCTAGTCTCAAGCTCTCTTTCAGCATCTACTCTATTTTGAGCTGCTGCTGCAAGCCTTGCTTTAAATATCTCTCTAGCCGAAGTAACGTTAAGATTAATATCATTATCCAGAACTTCTTCTTTCTTTGCTCTTTCTTTTACTTCAGGTGCTTCAACTTCCTTTACAACATATTTTTGTTTTGTGTCATCTTCTACAAGTTCTTGCGTCTCTTGTCCCTTTTCAACAAATTTGTCAATTTTCTTTCTAGGTCTAACTAGAGCGCTTCCTGCAAATATTTCAACCCCATTGTCTTTAAATATGTCTAAGTTGCTTTTATCATTTACGTTACCTACAACCAATGTTACTGAATTATTTTCTGCTAATTGCTTCATCATAGCAACTAAGCCTTTATTTTGTTCGTTATAATATCTATAGTCTAGTAAGTAATAATTTGCTTGGTATTTCAACAATACATCTACGGGTGCTTTATCTACACCGCTTATCATAATTGTTGCCCCAATGTTTTGTAGGAACTTAATTCCCTTCATTGCATCTTTATCGCCAAATTTTTCTAATTGGTAAATATCAAAGCAAAGTATTAAGTTAGACTGTAGTATCGATCCAAGTCTATGCACATTACCTTCACTTAGCAATTTTGCACTTACCTTATACACGAACAATTGGTCGTAGTATTTTTTATAGTCGTTTTCAAAGTTCTTCAATGCCAAAAAGTTTAATGTAACAATTCTATTAGATAATTCAGCTGTTGCTACATATTGCCAAGGATACAAACTTCCTAGCACATCATCTTCAAGCACTTGCCATACTTCTAAGAATTGTAGTTCATCGTCCAAGTTGTAAAAGGGATTGTAATAATAAGTTATCGGTTGGGTAGCTTTCTTATTCTTTTTGTCTGCCACAATAAATCCCTCCTTACCTCACTTGCCGACACTTTTTGTATTTTAAGTTTAACCAAATGCGGTTTTTGTGTCAATATTAATTATTATATATATAGGCGCAAATTTTCTAATATAATCGCGTAAACACGTTTATTTTAAGGTATTTTTAAGCGCGCGTTTAGGGCCCTTTTTGCAAAAAACCCATTACATATGCCAAAATGTTGTGTTTTTTCAAAAAATTAAAATGCTTTAAATATAACTAGTAAAATTATATTAAATTATTGTAAAGGGGGTGCGGACATATAATTGGACTCATATAAAGGAGGAAAATGTATGTACGACATCAAAACTAGACAAGACGTCTT
>SVHF01000036.1 GCA_015055975.1 Clostridiales bacterium
ATTTGCTCTTTAGTATGAAATTAGTCCGCTTTCGCTTATTTATTCGCTTTTGCGGACTTAACTTAATTATTCAACCCGCAAAAAAAAGAAGCGATGGATTTCTCCATCGCCTCAGTTTGCTTCAATTAAGCTTAGTCGCTGAACTTACCTCTTGTAGAGTTTTCCTTAGTTAGAGTCTTCTTAGACTTCTTAATCTTCTTCTTTGGAGCATAACGCTTAATTAGATAGATAACTAGAATAACTACTAAGATACCACCGATAACACCTGATGTGATATATAACCATAACCAGTTCTTAGATTCAGAATCTGGAGTTGTTTCTTCTTCATCATCGTCATCAGCTTCTTCGTCAGCTTGAGCATCTTCGTTTGTATAAGCAATCTTATATGTCTTAGATGCGATTTCTTCATTGAATGTTGCTGGATCTACTTGAGCATCAGTTGGAGCTTGAGCTTCGTATTCATCTTTAGATAATTCTTCAACAGTGAAGTTATCTGCAAATACATAACCGCTTGCCCAGTAAGATACGCTCTTACCACCGATTGAAATCTTTAAAGTTGCTGATACTGTTTCTTCGATGTCGTCATCAAGAGCAATATAATATGTTAATGTTTTCCATGCATCAGAATTGTTAACAACTCTTGCTTTAGATAATCTATATTCGTTCCAATCTTGTGTAGCTGTATCGCCAGTGAAGTCGCTTTCTTGCTTATCCTTTTCAACGTGCTTACCAAATGTGTAAGTCTTGTTGTTAATTGTTAGAGCAATTGTAGCTGTATCATAGATGTTCTTTTCTTCGAATGAATCATACTTAGAATCTTCTTTATCGATATCTGCTTCCTTTAGGAAGGCAATAGAGTTTGTTAAGATATCTATAGATACTTTATAGTATTTAGCTTTTTCTAGTGTGAATGAAGAAGAGCTATAACCATAAGAGCCAGCCTTCTTTTCGTCGATAACTAAAACGCTATCTCCATGAGCATTATCTGCAGTGAAGATCTTATCAGCAAATGTATATAAAAGATCTGGGTCAATATCGATAACACCCCAGTTACCATTTAATTGGTTGAAGATACCTTTTGCTAAATCATCAGTAGCTGTAGATGAATTAGAATCGATAGCAGCACCTGTCCAGTTAGATGGAGTAGCAAGTTCTGTATCTGTTTGCTCAGAAGATGTTAAATACATTGTATCTGTAAACCATGCAAGCTTCTTAACTTGAGCACCTTCAGTTGCTGCATCATAAATTGTTTCATCAATTGATGCATATGTAGCATTTGCAAATAGTGCTTGTGCATTAACTGGAGAATCATTTAGTGGAGATGCTGCATATAGGTTAACTGTAACCGATGTAGAAGAAATACCTGTTTGGATATAGATTAAATAGTGCTTCCAATCTGTTCCTGGAGTTTCTGCAACTAAAGTTGATGATGCTAAATCTTTATTTCCAGATTGAACAACGCTGAATGATAAAGCATTGCCATCTAAAGATTTTGCATATACGCTAAATACATAATATGATTTAGCAGATAATGATATTGTATTTGACTTATATCCAAGGAAGTTTACATTTACGGCATCAATTAATAATGCATTTGGATTGCTATCTAAAGATAGAGCAGCAATATCTTTATAGATAAAGTTAGGATCTGCTTCATCTGTTTTGATGCCATACTTAGTCTTCATTGTATCATTTAGTTTTGCAAGGTTAATTACACCAGCTGTTGAGTTACCACCATTTTGTGTTAGGGCAGTAGAATCAGTGATTGACCAATTTGTTGGAACAGCGTTAGAAATTAAATCACCACTTGCGTTCCATACATCAGATACATGATCTTTTCCATATAGTGTAATTGTTGCATTCATATCTACGAAGTTGAATTCACCATTTGATGAAACTTCACCCGATGCACCTGAACCTACAAATGAATACTTAAATGTAGTTGTTCCTGTTTGAGCTGCAGAATACTTTTCGAAAGTAATTTCTTGCATTCTGATATTTGTTAGATAAATACCACCTTTAACTAGTGATGCTGATTGAGCAGCATTTGTACCAGTACCAAGTGTGATATCAACACATACATAATTTGTTTTTTCAACATCACCTAAAACATACATTGTAATTAGAGAGTAGTTATCATATTGCTCATTCATGAAATCTTTCAATGTTGTTTCGTTGATTGAAGACATTGTAGATAAAGCAGTCTTACAATCTTTGTATGAAGTTTTCTTTTCTTCATCATACTTATTCAATGTAACAGTTGCAGAGCCACCATCGTTTAGTCCATCAACCTTTACCCAGAATGATAAAGCATAAGCTTTATTTGGAAGGATTGCAATCTTGTTATCATCTTTTGCTGATTCATCAGCTGTGTCTTTATAAATAGTAGATGCAGAAGATGCGCTATACTTTGTATTAACAAGTTTTAGAACATCCATCTTTGTTTCTCCATCTTGTTTTTTAAATGGAGAAGTAGCTGTTTCAACTTCAGGTTGAGCTGTGATAGATGCAAATGATTCTTCATATTGAGTAGACTTGAATGTGTCTGCTGTTAATGGTAATAATTCAGAATCTAATTCAACAGTTCTATATGAATATGTTTTGAAGTAAGTTGGATCAGTATCAATAGTTGGTGTTTTGAATTCTTTTTCTGTGATTTCGCTATAGAATAAATCATCAAAGAATGCTACACCTTTAGCCCACTTACCATCACCTTCGCCACCGAAACCTAAAGACATTGAAACATATAGGGTATTGTCTGAATATTGGTTACCAGCGATATAGAATGTGTATTGTTTCCATTCGCCAGCTGTGCCGATTGAATCAAATGATTCAAGTTCTGTTGATGAACTATTTAATGCAACATAAGCTTTACCATCAGCAAGGAATGTTCTTGCAAAAATTGATACTTTATAGTACTTGTTTGCAGAAATTAACATACCTGTGCTGTCTTTATAAGTGTATGCTGTTAATTGCTTGTTATGAATTGTTACTTGCTTTTTACCGATATCTGTAGATTGAGCAAGTGTTAGAGAAATAGGGTCAGCGTCATATCCGCTAAATACCTTTGTTTCCCCAGCAATACCGATATCTAAGATACCTTTTTCAAGATATGAAGAACCAGTTGAAGCAGCAGCTCCAGAACCAGTACCTGCAGATCCTGTTAATTGAGAAGGAGTGAAGAATGGAGAAGTTGCAAGTGAAGCGTAGTTGAAGTTACCATCAATAGCACGTAAATCGAACTTTGATTGAGTAGCTGTGATTTCAACTGCGTTAAATTGTTCTTCTGTATATGGAGTTTTCCCTTCTTCAACGTTTGTTAAATCTTCTAAAACTACATGGTCAAAATATGCATAACCAGATACCATGTGTCCATTTTGATAATCGCCTTCGCCAAGACCAAGTGTTAGAGTAATAGTCTTATCTTGAGCGTTTGAACCTCTAAAGTATACTGTGTATTTTTGCCAGTTATCTCCAGTAGTTTTGATTCCAGTGAATTCTACATATGCTGCGCCTTTTACATAAACGTATGCGCCATATTCATCACCAGATTCTTTTGGAGAAAGGCCAACAGTCTTTACCCAGAAAGATAAACAGTAGTATGTATCTTTTGAAATTGTTGTTGATGAAGATACATAGCTATAAGCTGTTGCTACTTTGTTATGAATCATTAAAATCTTGTGATCTTTTGCTTCTTCAGGCTTACCAGGGTTTGCTGCTCCATCGTATAAAGATGAATCATAATCTGAACCAACAGAAATAACACCAACAGAAATATCTGAAGAACTTTGTGGTGTCTTAATTGTTGATGAAGAAGATGTAGAACCTGGAGTTCCTGTCCAACTTGTTGGAGAAGCAGGATAATTTACTGTACCATCATCATTCTTTGTAAATTGAGTGAAGTCTCCGTTTGTGAATAATAATGTTTCTTCTTGTGTGTCATCATCGTCATCATCTGCTGTTTGATCTTTGTTACAAGCAAAAGCAAGCATTGCTATGCTAACACATAAGATTAGAACAACTAATGATAAGAGGAATCTTTTTTTCTTGACCATTTATACCACCTATATGTAAAAAATATTTTAGTCTAATTTATATATTTTCAATAAATCTTTCTTATTATATAAAAGTGCGTAATAAAATGCAATAATTATTTTAATTAATAAGGCGTGTAAAACTTTGAAATATTTAAAAACAAATTGTATTTGCTTAATCTTGATTTAAATTGAAATTATCTTTTACCTTGTCCCAAAGGTTATTTCTTTCTGGATGGAAAAGGGCAGTTAGCATTCTTTGTTTGCAGTATCCAAATTTATCTTCAATCATTGAAACAAGCTCTTTTGTAGCCTCACGTTGAGTGTGTTTATCCTCAGGGCATGGGTTATGAATTATAGGGAAATTATACCTATTCAAAAGGCCCTTAATATTCTTTTCTTCAACATAGATAAAAGGACGAATTAGGGTGATGTCAGAGCGTGACATATAAGATATTGGAGCAAAGGTTGATAATCTACCTTCGTAGATTAAAGACAATAAAAATGTGTCTAAAACATCGTCTGCGTGATGGCCTAAAGCAATCTTGTTGCAACCATTTTTTATAGCCACTGTATTTAGTGCTCCACGACGCATTTTTGAGCATAGTGAACATGGGTTTGTTTCATGTCTTTCATCGAACACAATTTGCTTTATATTTGTATCTTCAATGATAAGCTCAACGCCCAATTCTTCCTCGCAATATTTTTTGCAAGCTTTGACTTCTTCTTGGTTTACACCTTCAAAGCCAACGTTAATGTTTATGCCAACTAAATCGAATTTTTCTGGAGCGAATTTTTTGTAGTTTGCAAGAATAGTTAAAAGAGCAATAGAATCCTTGCCGCCAGATATGCCGACAGCTATTTTATCTCCATCTTGAATCATGTGGTAATCGTTTATTGCTTTTCTTGCTAAACTTAATAACTTTTGCATGTTATTATAATAATTTAATAAATTGACTAAAATCAAGTAAATAGATATAATCTAACATAACGAGGACGTATGGCAGAATCAATAGTTACTTTTTTCAGAGATTTAATCGGTAATGACTATATAACAGTTTTCATTGTTTCAATGATTCCATTTGTAGAAGTTAGAGGTTCAATTCCAATTGCAATTGCGATGGGAATGAACGTTTTTGCTGCATTTGGATTAGCATTTTTAGGTTCTGCGATTTGGAGTCCAATTGTCCTTGCAATATTAAGACCTATTATAAATTGGTTAAAGAAATTTAAAGTATTTAGAGCAATTGTTGAAGCCATCGAAGATGGTTTCAAATCTAAAGCAAAGGGCGTTGAAGATAAAGCAAATCAATTTGATGCATCTCAAATAGAAAAAAGAAAGATGCTAGGCTTATATGCTTTTGTTGCTTTCCCAGTTCCAATGACAGGTGTTTGGACAGGATCTGCAATTGGAGCATTTTTAGAAATGCCATTTTTAAAGGCGACGCTAGTTGTTGTAGTTGGGGACTTGACAGCTTGCATTATAATGTCGCTTTTATCTTACTTTGCATCAGCATATATCGATATAATACTACTTGTAGTATTCATAATCGTAATTATAGCAATTCTATACTTTATAGCACGTGTTGTATATAAGGCAGTTAAAAAATCTAAAGAACAAAAATTAGAGGAAGTCAATGATACTGAAGGAAATAACAATTGAATCAACTCATGAAGCCTCAGAGCTTATAGCAGATATTTTATATGAAGCAACGGGTGAAGGCGTAAATATTTACGATAAGCAAGATTTGATGGATTTAATTCAATCTCAAGGATTTTGGGATTATGTAGATAAAGAAGCATTTACTTTAGATGAAACTGTCTATATAAAGGCATATGTTAAAGAAGAAGAACTAGACGAAAAGCTAGAAAAAATAAAAGAAGGATTAAACCATCTTAAAACTTGGTCTGTATATCCACTTGGCTCACTTAATATGACAATTACAGATGTCGATGACAAGATGTGGTGGGAAAATTGGAAAAAGACATATAAACCAATCGATTGTGGAAAGCTTATGATAGTTCCAAAATGGATTGATGAAGAATATCCTGACAAGATTGTTATAAAGATGGATCCAGGCATGGCATTTGGCTCTGGTGAGCATGAAAGCACAAGAATGTGTTTAGAGTTTTTGCAAGAGTTAAAAATTGAAGGAAAAAGCGTTGTTGATGTAGGATGTGGCTCTGGAATATTAGCGCTTTGCGCTAAAGCGTTAGGCGCAAAAGACGTTGAAGCTTACGATATAGACGATATTGCTGTAACGGCCGCCAAAATAAATGCAAAAGAAAATGGCTTTGATGACATCGTCATAGAAAATTCAAATTTGCTTGAAAAGGCAAATAAGACATATGATATAGTCCTTGCAAATATAACTTCGGAAGTTTTAAAGATGCTTGCTAAAGATTTAAGAAAATATGTAAACAACGAAGGCGTTGTAATAATCTCAGGGATTTTAGAATCTTTGGAGCATGAAGTATTGAAAGCATTTTTGGATTTAGGCTTTGAAGTAATGATGAGAAAACATAAAGGTGAATGGACAGCATTTAAATTAAAGGTAAATAATGGAAATTAGAAGATTTTTTGTGCCAAATGAGGCAGCATATGATAACTATATAACAATTGATGGCGATCAATTTGTACATATGACTAAGGTTTTACGCTACAAAGTTGGTTACCAATTGATAATATGTCTTGACGATGGCTGCGATTATCTAT
This sequence comes from Clostridiales bacterium, assembly GCA_015055975.1. Classification (GTDB taxonomy): domain Bacteria; phylum Bacillota; class Clostridia; order Christensenellales; family UBA3700; genus UBA3700. The sequence continues at coordinate 6,751 of SVHF01000036.1, forward strand.
GTACTATTATGGAAATTGGCAAAAAATCTGCAAAGGCTCGTATTGATCTTGTTGAAAAAAACAACGCTATGCCAAATACAAAGATTACTTTATATCAGGCGCTTCCAAAGGGAGATAAATTAGATTTAATTACTCAAAAATGCACAGAACTTGGTATTTTTGCTATAAAGCCATTTTTATCTAAATACACAAACGAAACAAAGTTTAATAAAGAAAGAATCCAAAAAATTGGTATGGAAGCATGTAAGCAATGCGGCAGAGGCAAGTTGCCAATAATTGGGGAACTAAGTTCCTTTGATGAAATGCTTGAAGATGCTAAAAAGAACGATATTTTAATCATGCCATATGAAAACGCGACAGTTGGTCGTATTTCATCAATTAGAAATTTAAAGCAAGCAAAGTCTATTGGAATTATTATTGGTTCTGAAGGCGGATTTTCGGATGATGAAGTTAAAAAAGCTAAAAAAGAAGCAAAGGCAAAAATTGTTTCTCTTGGAAATAGAATACTTCGCTGCGAAACAGCAGCTATTGTTGCAAATACACTTATTATGTATGAACTTGGAGAGCTTTCAAAATGAAAATAGTTGTATATAACCTTGGATGCAAGGTTAATCAATATGAATGTGACTCCATAGTAAAGGCCCTAAAAGAGAAAGGACACCAAGTGTCTGAAAATCTAGAATTTGCAGATACGTACATATTAAATACATGTGCAGTTACTAATGAAGCAGAAAGAAAATCCCGTCAATGTATAGAAAGATGTTTAAAATTTAATGAAAACGCAAAGATATTTGTTTTAGGATGCGCTTCTCAAAATAATGCAAAACAATTTCTTCAAAAAGACAATGTTCAATATGTTATTGGCGTTGCCAATAAAATGAGCATTATTGATTCTTTTGAAAAAGTTGGTGAAGAGGTAGCTGAGCTTCCAACAAAATATGAAGATGATTTTTCTCCATCTATTAATAGAACAAGAGCATATATAAAGATTCAAGATGGGTGCAATAGATTTTGTACTTATTGTTTAATCCCATACTTGAGAGGACGCTCAAGATCGAGAAGTATTGACTCCGTTGTCGAAGAGGTTAAAAGCCTAGCTTCAAAGACCAAGGAGATTGTTATAACTGGTATTGACTTATCTTATTTTGGAAAAGACATAGGATGTACATTTACTGATTTAATAAATAAACTTCAAGATATAAATTGCAGAATTAGATTAGGATCACTAGAAGTTAGCCTAATTACAGATGAGCTTTTACAAGCCTTAAGAGGGTTGAAGGATTTTTGTCCTCAGTTCCATTTATCTTTACAAAGTGGCGATGATAACGTTTTAAAGAGAATGAATAGACATTATAAAACTCAAGATTTTGAAAAAGAAGTAAATCTAATTAGGTCGTATTTTCCTGATGCAGCCATCTCTACAGATATTATATTTGGATTCCCAGGAGAGACGGATGAAGAATTTGAAAACACATTGAGCTTCATGAAAAAGATAGGCTTTATGCAAGTGCACATTTTCCCATATTCAAAAAGAGAAGGAACTGTTGCTGCTAAATTAAAGCAAGTAGATGGGGCTATAAAGAAAGATAGATGCAAAATAGCAGAGGCTTTGGCATTTAAATTAAAACAAGAATATATGACAAAAATGCTAGATAAAAAACTAGAAGTTTTAATAGAAGAAGAAAAAGATGGCTTTTTTGAGGGCTATTCAAAAGAATATATTCGTGTTAAAGTTAAAAAGGCGAATATAAATGAAATAATAGATGTTATTGCTAAAGATATAGATAAAGATGCAATAATTGCGGAGGTAGAATAATATGGATGATTGTTTATTTTGTAAAATGGTAAAAGGAGAGATTCCTTGCAACAAATTATATGAAGATGACGATATGATTGTTATAAAGGATATAAATCCTCAGCCAAAGATTCATTATTTAATGATCCCAAAAGAACATTATAAAGATATCACTGAACTTGATGAGAAAAAAGCTGCAACTTTAGGCAGAATGTTAACTAAAGTAAAAGATATTGCAATTAAGCTTGATTTAAAAGATGGATTTAGATTGGTAAACAACAAGGGTGATTTTGGATGTCAATCAGTAAAGCATTTACATATCCATATTTTGGGCGGCGAGCAATTAGAAGATAAAATGGGTTAATAAATTAAAAGAGGTTATATATTATGGCAAAGAGAAAAACAGGATTATTAGGAAGATTATTAGCAGCAATAATAATTATTATTTTATTAGTTGCAATAGTTGGCGCAATTTTTGAAATATTTATTGCTCCAGCTCCATCAAAAGTAGAATCACAATTAAAGAGTAAAGATAACATATCTGTAACAGCAACAACAGGTACTGCTGCCGCATTGCTTGCGAAGGGCGATTTGTATTTGTTATATGGATATGCTAATTCATCTTTAACAGATAAGGTAACAAATGACGTTGTTATTTCATACAAAGAAACAAAAGATGGAGAAGAAACAACATATACTGCAATGGTAATTTATTTTGAAACTATGAGTGATGCAAACACAGTAAGAAAGGGCATCAAAGATAAAGTTAAAGAACAAGATAAAGTTACTATGTTTAGAGGCAAGACTTTAGTTGTTGGCGACAAACAAGCAGTAATGAGATATTATTACGTATTATTCTAAAGGAGAAGGGCGCAATAAAATGCGCCCTAAATTTATGTTTGAAGTATTAAAAAAAGATATTAATATATTTGATTCTCTAAATTGCGGGCAGATCTTTAGATTTAAAAGCATAGATGAAAAAAACTATGTTGTGTTTTCTTTAGATAAGTGTGCAAAGATAACAGATTTAGGGGATAGGTATGAATTAAATACAACAGACGATAAATACTTCAAAGATTTTCTAAATTTAGATGTAGACTATACGGCTATATTAGATGAGCTAAGAAAGAACAAGAATCTTAAGGATTTGATACCTCATGATAATGTTCCACTTCGCATATTAAAGCAAGATCTATTTGAGATGATTATCTCGTTTATAATCTCAGCAAATAACAATATTCCAAGAATAAAGAAAATAATAGAAAAATTGTGTGAAACTTGCGGGGAAAATATGGGAAATTATTTTGCATTTCCAAAGGCAGAAGTGCTTTCTCAAAAGAATGAAGAATTTTATAAAAGTATAGGTCTTGGCTATAGGGCACCATACATTTTAAAAACAGCTCAAAAGATTTCGAACAATATGTTCGATATGAATTTGCTTGTATCTTTAGATACAGAAGGTGCAAGAAAAATGCTTTTAACGCTTCCTGGTGTTGGACCAAAGGTTGCGGATTGCATATTATTGTTTGGCTTAAATAGATACGATGTTTTCCCTGTAGATACATGGATAGAAAAGGTTTATAAGGATATATTTAAAAAGGACAATACTCCTCAAAACATGAGGAAGGATTTAATAAAAGAATTTGGCAGGTATTCTGGGATTGCTCAACAATACCTATTTTACGCAAAGCGCGGATAATTTAGCGCATTTTAAGATTTATTGTGTAATATACATTTAAAGGTTATGGAGGGGTAGTAGAACTATAAAGAGAAAGAGCCCAAATTACGAAAATTTTAAAGGCATTGTAGATATTCTACAAGCAATCAGCATTATAATTACTTTATTTTTAGTTGGTGTTGGTATTTATCAAATAGTAGCAGGAGGCTTCCTTGAAGGTATTTTAAATATTGTTTTAGGTCTATTTATATATGGATTATTCTATGCAATATTTAGACTAACAAAAGAAGTTGGTATTCTAAAAGATAAGGTCGAAGAATTAGAATCAACAAAAGAAGAAAACAAGAACTAATGGTAACTTGCAAAAGTAAATTCCAGTATTAATAGCCTGGCAGGAAGTAAGTTCCAGTCGGGCTATTTTAGTGTTTT
>SVHF01000037.1 GCA_015055975.1 Clostridiales bacterium
GGGCATTATCTATATGATTTTGCCCAATTTTTTGCATAAAAGAAGGCTGCTAAGATTTTTTATTTCTTAACAGCCCCATTGCTTTTAAGATCATCTTTTTAGTTCCTTGAGTGCTTCCTCCACAGAATACGTTGCTTTATTCTTATTACGCATTAATTCACGCGCCTCTAGAACCGATGCGATGGTTTCGCTGTTAAACGTATTTGTTGTGATTTCAAAAGGAATGCCACCCTCCCTAACAGATTGTCTTAAGAATATGTTGAACGCAGTAGTCATATTCATACCCAAAGAATCAAACAAAGCATCGGCGTCTGATTTCAATTTAGAGTCAATTCTGAAACTTACATTCGTAATATTTGCAGACATTCTTGTGTCCTCCTTATGGTTTTCATTAACATTATAAGCAAATAAAACGCATTTGTAAAGCAATTAGCATGCAATTTGCGTTAAAATAGCGTCCAAAACTTAAATGTTATAGAAAAACCTATGGCTGTTTTTATCGTGTACACGTGTATTATATTGACAAGGATAAGAAGAGAGTGTAAACTATAATTAATTAAGAGCGTTAATTAAATATGAAAGCGAGGGAAAAATGTTAGAAATTAAAGTTAACAACAAGAGCTTATCTATTTCTTTTGAAGGACAAGATAAGCTTATTTTTAATGTTGGAGATGAAATCTTTGCAGTAGGCAAGGGCGAAACAAACTATTCGATGAACAGAGGAACCTTTGCTATTAAAGAACATATTTTTGAAAAGCATCATCTAAAGATTGAAAGATTTGCAAAGAACGACATCATTCTAGAAAAGGGAAAGATCATACTAAAGATCGAAGACAACAACATTCATTTCATCCCAGAAGGATTAGATGGATTCAACATGATGTGGTTTAAACTTCCATCCAACAAAAGCGAAGGATTCTACGGAACAGGAGAAATTTTTACAGAGTTTAACTTAAAAGGACAAAAGGCAACAATTTGGGTAGCGGAGCATATTAATGTTAAGCAAACAACAATTAAGATGCTAAACAATTTGGTTGGGTTAAAGAATCTTAACGTCTGTAGAAAGTTTGGCGCATATGAATCATATTATGAACAACCAACATTTATAAGTTCAAATAAATATTTTTATCATTCAGATGCAACCGCAAGAAGCGTATTTAAGTTTGATAAAGACCAAACTATTATACAAACAGATCAAATCGCTCCATTCTGGATTTCATATGCAGAAGACTTTGAATCATTAATGACAAATCTAACAGATATCGTCGGAAGACAACCAGAGCTTCCAGATTGGGTATATGATGGTCAAATCCTTGGCATTCAAGGCGGTACAGATATCATGATGGAAAAGTACAACAAAGTTGTTGCTCATAACGGAAAGGTAAATGGTATTTGGATCCAAGATTGGGAAGGAAGAAGAGTAACAGCTGTTGGAAAGCAATTATTTTGGAACTGGGAATGGGATAAAGAGTTATATCCAAACCTAGATAAAAAGATTAAAGAATTAAATGAACAAGGTGTTAAAGTTTTAGGATATTGTAATCCATTCTTAGCAATTGAAAAGCCACTATATAAAGAAGCTACAGCAAAAGGATATTGTGTTAAAGATAACGACGGAAACGATTATCTTGTAAAGATTACAACATTCCCAGCTGCTATGGTAGATTTAACAAATCCTGATGCATATAACTGGATAAAGGAAATTATCAAAAAGAACATGATAGATTTTGGCCTTTCTGGTTGGATGGCAGACTTTGGAGAATATCTACCAACAGATAGTGTTCTATTTAGCGGAGAAAACGCAGAATATGTTCATAACACATGGCCAGCTTTATGGGCAAAGGTAAATAGAGAAGCGGTTGAAGAAAGCGGAAAGCTTGGCGAGATTATGTTCTTTACAAGAGCTGGATATTCTGGAACACCAAAGCAAACACTTATGATGTGGAACGGGGACAACCATCCAGATTTTTCAAAAGACTTTGGCCTTCCATCAATAGTCCCTGCAATGTTGTCTTTGACAGTGTGCGGATGCGGACTTTCTCACTCAGATATTGGTGGATATACGTCAATAATGAATTTAAGAAGAAATATGGATGTATATAAGCGTTGGTTTGAAATGAATGCATTCTCACCACTTATGCGTGGACACGAAGGCTTAAACCCAGATATAAACGTTCAATTTGATGCTGACGATGACATTCTAGAATTTGCATCAAAGATGAGTAGAATCCATGCAGCCCTAAAGCCATATTTAAAAGAGGCTGTTGCAAAGAATGCAAAAGAAGGCGTTGGTGTAGTTAGACCATTATTCTTCTATTATGATGAAAAAGAAGCATATAACAACGGATATGAATACTTATTAGGTAGAGACATATTAGTTGCCCCAGTTATGAGACCAAAGGCAACAAAGAGAAAAGTTTATCTTCCAGACGATGAATGGATTCATCTATGGTCGCAACAAGAATACAAGGGTGGCACATATGTTATTGATGCGCCATATGGACAAATTCCAGTCTTCGTTAGAAAGAATGCAAAATCTAACGTGTTAGAACAATTATTAAAAGAAATTTAGTCATACGCAGGAGGTATATAGTATGAAGTATTTTTTAGACAGTGCAAAAATTGACGAAATTCGTGAAGCTTACGAAACATTTGGGATTGATGGTGTAACAACTAACCCAAATCACATTATGAACTCGGGAAAGCCTTTCAAGGCAGTTTTAAAAGAATTAGCAGACTTTGTTAAGGAAAAGAAAATTGAAGGATGGGAAAAGTTCCCAATCTCTGTTGAAACAAATCCACATTTAACAAAGGCAGAAGATATGATCGCTATGGGAAGAGATATCGCAAAGATTTCTCCAAACTTTGTTATTAAGCTACCATGCATTCCAGGCGGAATTGAAGCAGCAAGAAAGTTAGAACAAGAAGGTATTAGAACAAACCTAACTCTTGTTTTCTCTCCATCTCAAGCTCTAGTTGCAGCTAAAAATGGATCATTATTCGTTTCTCCATTCGTAGGTTGGAAAGAAGCATCTGGTGAAGATTGCTCACAATACATCGGAGATATCGTAGAAATCTATAGAAACTTTGATTACAAGACAGAAATCATTTGTGCAGCTATAAGAACAGGCAAGCAAATTGCTGAATGTGCAGCTATGGGTGCTGACATTGTAACAGCTGGTTTACAAGTTTATAAAGATAGCTTCTATCATCCATTTACAGATTACGGTATCAACAAGTTCTGTGCAGCTTGGGATAAGACTATTACAGACTAATTGGAGGCAAATATGAAAATCGGGTTTATCGGACTTGGTATAATGGGCGAATCGATGTGTGAAAACATCGTAAAAAAACATGATGACAAAGTATACTGCAGTGATTTAAATAAAGCACAAGTAGCAAAACTTCAAGGCGTAGGAGCTATTGGATGTGATAACAATATCGAAGTAGCAAAGAATGCTGATGTAATTATCTCTATGGTTCCAAAATCTGAACACGTAAAGGCTTTATATACAGAATTGCTACCATATATCGATAGCACAAAGATCTGTATTGATATGTCTACAATCGATCCATCTGTATCTCAAGAAGTAGCTAAGATGATTAAAGCAAAGGGTGCACAATTTGCTGACGCCCCAGTTGTTAAATCAAAGCCAGCTGCTATTGCAGGACAATTAGGAATCTATGTAGGATGTGATGAAAAGTTATTCCCAGTTATTGAACCAATCCTAAAATACATGGGATGTAATATTATTAGAATGGGCAATAATGGTATGGGTCTTGTTATGAAAATTTGCCATAACACTTTAGTTGCTCAAATACAAAATGGTGTTAACGAAACAATCAACCTTGCAAAAAGATATGGTGTATCTATAGAAGATTTCGCAACAGCAATTTCTTATGGCGGCGGTCAAAACTTCTACCTAGATGGACAATGGAAGAATCTTCAAAATGAAAACTGGACAACAGCTTTCTCAATTGAAAATATGCATAAAGACTTAGGTATCTGTGCAAGAATGAGCGAAGAGAGCAAATTCCCAATGCCAGGAGCAGCGAACGCAAAGGCTGTTTATGACAAGTGCATGGAAAACGGAATCGGCAAGGAAGATTTCAGAGCTACATTTAAAGCAGTAAGAGGCGATTTTAATGATTAATCATTTAAATGAAGTAAATGATGTAAAAATATATTCAGTATTTGATGAAGAGTTCAAAACATTTGGCAGGGTTGTTGAAGGTTACGACTTTTCTCAAATAATTGATTATATGGAGAATAATACTTCTATTCCAGATGCAGGCAATATTTATGTGCCATCTGTTGAAGATATGGAAAAGCTTCCAATAAAAAAGCAAGTTGAAGATATTCTTTATGGCGGTATGCCAATTCAAATTGGATATTGCAATGGAAGAAACTCAACATACAATGGCTTTGAATATCATAAAGGTTCAGAAATTAACATAGCGGTTACTCCTTTTATGTTAGTTTTGGGTCATGTTTGGGATATTGAAGACAATAAGTTCTTTGTAGGAAAGGAAAAAGTATTCTTTGTTCCAAAGGGAGTCGCAATTGAGATGTATCAAACAACTCTTCATCTATCTCCATGTAAAGTTGCAGATAGCGGATTTAGAGGCGTCGTAATTTTACCAAAGGGAACAAATACTCCACATCAAAATAAAGCAAAGACAAAAGATAAAGAATCAATGCTATTATTGCAAAGAAATAAATGGGTACTTGCCCATAAAGATAGAAAGCCATTAATAGATCAAGGAGCTCATCCAGGATTTATAGGCGAAAACAAAGAATTAAAATACTAGGAGCAAACATGAATTTCAATTATTTATATATACCAATTGGTGTGCCAACTTTCCATTTAGAAAGTGCACAAAAAGAATTTGATAAATCTATTGCTTTATTAAAATCTTTAGATGATTCTGTAATCGTTCCAGATGAAATGCTATTATCTTTAGATAAATTGCATGCATTTATGGACGATAAGCAACCAGATTTTATCATTGTTCAAAATATAACATTTGCAAATGGGGCATATATGAGCGAAGTTGTTAGAAAGTTTAATTGCCCAGTTCTATTATGGACTTTAAAAGAGCCAGTAATTGATGGTGGCAGATTGAGATTAAACTCACTAACTGGTGCTTATTCTGCAGGCAATGTTTTAACAGCATTCAAAAGACCTTATGAATATATCTTTGGATCTCCTGAAGAAGAAAACGTTAAAGCAAAGATCAAATCAACAATTCAAGCTGCAAGATTGAAGAAGGCTTTAAGAGAGTTGAATATTCTTCAAGTTGGTCATACTCCACAAGGCTTTGGCTTTGGTAGAGCATTGGATATGGAAATGATGGCTACATTTGGTTCAAATCTTCTATCTATAGAAGCAAGAGAATTAATTGATGCAGCTAAATCATATAGCGACGAAGAAGTTAAATCATACCTTGAGGATGCTAATGAAAGAATTGTTGGATTAGAAAAGATTGATTCTAAGAACGTTTCAGATTTTGCAAGATTATATAAGGCATATTCAGAATATGTTCAAAAGAATAATATAGGAGCTCTATCTTCTAGATGCTGGCCAGATTTCTTTACAGCATTTGGAACACCAGTATGCTCAGTATTAGCTATTTTAAACGATTTACATATCCCATCTTCATGCGAAGCAGATACATATGGTGCTTTATCTATGTATATGGGAGAATTCTTAACAAAAAGACCAACATTCTTTGGCGATCCAGTATCTATGGATAGCAAAGAAAATACAGTTACATTCTGGCACTGCGGAACAGCAGCTTGTTCTCTTGCAAGAAAAGATACAGGCGCTCAAGCAGGCGTTCATTGTAATAGAAAGATTGGTCCTACATTGGAATTTGGATGTAAAGCAGAAAAGGAAGTTACAATCTATAGAGTTGGAAAGAAGGCAGATGGTACATTTAGAATGTTCTTAGCAACAGGCGAAGCGCTAGATAAACCAAAGCAATTCTTAGGAACAAGTATTGTAATAAAGACAGATACATCAGCAGAAGCTTTAGTTAACAATTCAGTAAAAGCTGGATGGGAACCACACTTTGTTGTTGCTATGCAAAACATCGCAAGTGAGATAGAAGCTCTATGCAATATGTTAGGAATTGAGGTTGAAAAATATTAATGCCACAGTCAATTAGAATTTTTCTATTTTTATTAGTAGTTCTTTTTGCAAACATAATGCAAACAATTACTGGCTTTGCAGGCACAGTGCTTGCAATGCCATTTTCTATTATTTTAATAGGAAGCGACTTATCTAGATTAATTCTAAACATTTTGGGCCTTTTAGCCTCTTTAGGCGTTGCAGTAATAAACTTCAAATCAATTAACTGGAAGGAAGTAATAAAGATTTGTGTAATCATGCTAGTTGGTATGGTTGCTGGATATTTAATTTTAGGATATGCTCAAATAAGCAAACAAATCTTGTTAATCATCCTTGCAGCGTTTGTATTATTGTTTACTGTAATTGGTTGCTATACAACATTTATAAAAAAAGAAAAGGTTCAAGATGCACCTGTTGTCGTTTCAGAAAATGGGGAAGTTCAACAAGGTGAAGTTACATTTAAAGAGCCAATTTATAAAGAGATTCTTTTATATGCCATTTTAGTTGTATCAGGCGTTGTACATGGCATGTATGTATGTGGCGGACCTCTACTTATAATCTATGCAACTAAAAAACTAAAAGGTAAAGATGAATTTAGAAGCACATTGTCATTTGTTTGGGTTGTGCTAAACATCGTAAACCTAGTTAGAGATATAATAGCTGGCAACTTTGCGATATTAAATTCTATCGAATCAATAGCATCGCTAGTCATGGCAATATTCTTACTAACAGCGGCTATCGCAATAGGTACATTGTTGGCAAGAAGAATGGACAAGAAGAAGTTCATGATAGTAACTTATGTGCTTATGGCAATAAGTGCTATATCTTTAATTCTTAATGCATGCGGGGTATTTTAATGGCAATAGGACAAAATCTAAAATCTATAAAATCTACAAATAGAAGCTCACTTCTATACCTTTTGAACGCAAAAGGAAAAATGAGTAGAAAAGATATAGCAAGCGCACTAGGCTTAACTCCAGCTGCAGTAACAAAGATTAGCCAGGAATTAATCCAAGAAGGATATATCGTTGAAGCAGAGGCCATAAAAGACGGTCAAAAGGGACGTAGCGAAGTTCTTCTTTGTCTAAAATTACAAGATAAGTTTGTAATGGGAATATGTTCAGATAAAGATAATATATCTTTTTCTATATCTAACTTGGCAGGAGAGCTATTTGATATTGTTACAATTCCTTTTAATTCTAACGTAGATGAAGTTATAGGGTTTGCAGATAAGTATCTAAACGATTCAGGTTATAGAGGTAAATTATTAGGCGTTGGCGTTTGCATAGTTGGTTCTTCTAAAGGATATGGCATTTGGGAATTAGAAAACCTAAAAGAAAAGCTAGAGAAGAAGTTGCAAACAGATGTTGTAATTCACAACAACGTTAGATCTTTTGCAATTGCAGGAACTTTATATGACGACAAAGAAAGAGTATCTTCAGAGTTATATTTCAAGTGGGGACCAGGAATTGGTTCTGCAATTGTAAACGATGGTGAAGTGTTAAGCGCAGGAGATATGGGCGTTTCTGAAATCGGTCACTATATAGTTAATCCAAACGGGATTAAATGTAGATGTGGAAGAAGAGGATGTTTAGAAGCCGAAGTTGCTCTAGATATGGGCGCTCAAAAAGAAAATATTTATGATAAAATTAATTTGGCGGCAATGGCTCTAATGAACACCGCTACAATTTTAAACACAGAAAAGATTGTGTTATTTGGAAGTGTCTTTAAAAATAAAGAAATTTCTCAACGATTCATACAAGAGTGTTTAAAGATAAATCCTTATCTAACAAAGAAGAACATTCGAGTATCTAATTTAAATGAAAAAGTCGCATATATTGGAGCAACCGCTATATGCGCAAGAAGATTATTCTTCGAAAAGAAATAAAGCTAAAAAGGGGGCTTATTATGGAAGAAGTAAAGCAAGAAAGCTACATTGCTAAAGCTAGTGGCTTAAAGAGAAAAGACTATGTAGCTTACGCGCTAGGTGACACAGGATGTTGCTTAGTATTTGGTTTAGTTACAACACTTTTACAACGTTATTATACTGACGTATTGTTGTTAAACCCACTATTTATTATGTTAATGTTTGTAGTCGCTCGTGTATGGGATGCTATAAACGATCCAATTATGGGAAGAATCTGCGACACAATGAAGCTATCTAAATGGGGAAGATATAGACCATGGTTCTTATATGGTGGTATTCCTCTATCTATTGCAGCTGTATCAATGTTCGTTATTGGACCTAATGCTGCAACAGAACCAGGATCAGTTGGACTTTCTGTATTTGCTACAATTACATACATTTTCTTTGGTATGGCATATACAGTTGTACAAATTCCTTATGGATCACTTGCTTCAGTCGTAACGCTAAATGATAAAGAAAGATCTAACCTTTCTATTTGGAGATCAGTAGGTGCTGCTATCGGTTCTATGCCAGTTATGGTAATTGGTATGATTGCCTTCACAAAGGATGGCGTTAACTACACAATTTTGTTAATCGGCGTAATTGCTATGTCGGTTGCATCTTTAGCTATGATGATATTTGCGTTCTTAGGAAATAAGGAAAGAGTTATAGCTCAACCTAAAAAGCCAGAAAAGGGCGCTACAGTGAAGGCGTTTAAGAAGTTATTCAAATCTAGATCAATGGTTGCAGTATCTTTAGCATCAATGTTGTTGCTTGCAGGACAAATGTTCATTCAAAGCTTCTATTCATATCTAATTAACTTCTATTTTGGTAAAACTGGTATTTGGACAATGTTGCCAACAGTTCTAACATATCTACCAATGGCGTTCTTAATGTTCTTCACACCAGGACTTGTTAGAAAGTTTGGTAAGAAAGAAGTTTCAGCAACTGGTATGGCAGTAGCGGCTGGTGCAAATTTAATCATGTTCTTCCTATTATTCATGGGACCAACAAATGCAGCTTTGTATCTATTCATGCTTCTATGTCTTGTTAGCGGTATTGGTTTGAACTTCTTCGTTCTACAAGTTTGGGCTATGGCTGCAGATTCAATTGACGAAATTGAAGTAAAGACTGGTTCAAGAGAAGATGGTACAGCTTACTCATTCTTCATGTTCTTCAGAAAGATGGGTCAAGTAATCGCTGCTGTTGCTGTTAACGCAACACTTTTAGCTATGGGATATTACGAAACAGTATCTGCTGGTAGCTTCGTATTTACAGAAGGCCAATTAAAGATAATGTTCATCTTATCTACAATTATCCCAGCTGTATTCTTTGGTGTAATGGCATTCTTGCTATATGTTATCTTCCCACTATCTAAGAAGAAGGTAGCAATTTTACAAGAAGAAAAAGAAGCACATTTAAGAAAGCTTGCTGAGGGCGACGAGAACGGAATCGTAACAGAAGAAGAAGTAGTTGCTGAAGAAAAAGCGGAGGAAGCTCCTGCGGCTGAATAATAAGCCAAGATAATAGAGATAAAGACGAGTCGAATAAAATCGGCTCGTTTTTCATTAAAAGGTGAAACACTAAATGTGTTTCTTCTGAATTGTTTTAATATGAGATTTTAAATCTTTAGTTGAGAAAAAGCCTTTCTCTGAATTGCTTAAAGCCTTAGTGTTATATTTAATATTTAAAAGCTCTATGGTGCAAATGAGGTCTGCAACTTGAAAAAGTTTGTAATTCTTCGGTTTGACATTAGATATTTCAACATTTTGATTGATCATGAAAGACTAATGAGAAAATATAGTAAGGGGAATGCTTGCTTTCAATATCAAAGTCTCCAGATTCATCAACAAATATACTTAATTCTTTCATATTAAAAAAAGCAGGGATACTCCCTGCACGCGGTGGGCCATGTCCTTTCGAACAACCCAAAGTGATTTCTCACTTCCTGCCTCTATTATATAGAACCGAATTTCACATTGCAACAAATAAACAAAAAAAGTATTTGTCAAGGACTATTTCGGTAACTTGCAAAAGTAAATTCCAGTATTAATAGCCTGGCAGGAAGTAAGTTCCAGTCGGGCTATTTTAGTGTTTTA
>SVHF01000005.1 GCA_015055975.1 Clostridiales bacterium
AAAACACTAAAATAGCCCGACTGGAACTTACTTCCTGCCAGGCTATTAATACTGGAATTTACTTTTGCAAGTTACCAAATCGATTATTGACTATATATAAATGCGCGTGATAAACTAAATCAGTAAATGGAGGCCATATGAAATATTTCCAACAAGAAATTGAATGTGCAGATAGAGCAAAAATTGAAGCTATTCAAAACGAAAAAATCGTGAAGCAAGTAAAACACGCCTACGATAATATCCCATACTATCGTAGCTTAATGGATCAAAAAGGTGTAAAGCCTGAGGACATTAAAGGTATTAAAGATGTTTATAAACTACCATTTTTATCTAAGTACGACTTAAGAGAGCAATACCCAGATGGATTGCTGGCTGTAGATAAAAAGGATGTTGTTAGAATTCACTCAACAAGTGGAACAACAGGAAAGAGAGTTATTGCATATTATACAGAAAAAGATCTAGATTTGTGGGCAGATTGTACAGCTCGTGCAATTGTAGCTGCAGGTGGATCAAATGAAGATATCATTCAAATTGCTTATGGATATGGCTTGTTTACGGGTGGAATGGGACTTCATGATGGAGCTAGAAAAGTTGGATGTATGTGTCTTCCTATGTCATCAGGTAATACTGAAAGACAAATACAATTTATGCATGATTTAAAATCTACAATTTTATGTTGTACACCTTCATATGCTGCATATTTAGGTGAAGCATTAAAAGAAAGTGGATTAACACCAAAAGATATTAACTTAAAAGCCGGAATCTTTGGCGCTGAGCCTTGGACAGAAAGCATGAGAAAAGATATTGAAAAATCTTTAGGAATTAAAGCTTACGATATCTTTGGATTAACAGAATTATCTGGTCCTGGAGTTTCTTATGAATGTGAAGAACAAAAAGGTATGCATATCAATGAAGATCACTTCTATGCTGAAATCATTAACCCAGATACGGGTGAAGTTTTAGGCGATGGAGAAAAGGGCGAATTAGTTTTGACATCACTAGATAAAGAAGCATTCCCATTAATTAGATATAGAACAAGAGATATTTGCGTTCTAAATAAAGAAAAATGTAAGTGCGGAAGAACATTTATTAGAATGGCTAAACCTATGGGAAGAAGCGACGATATGTTAATTATTCGTGGTGTTAACGTATTCCCATCACAAATCGAAACTGTTCTTCTAGAACAAGGATATACTCCAAACTACTTAATTGAAGTAGATAGAGTAAACAACACAGATACATTTGACATCTATGTTGAATTAACAAGTGAACAATTCTCAGATACAATTAAAGATGTAGCCTTGAAAGAAAAAGAATTATCTAATGCACTAAAGACAATGCTTGGAATTAATCCAAAGACACACTTAGTTGCACCAAAGACAATTGCACGTTCTGAAGGAAAGGCTGTAAGAGTTGTAGACAAGAGAAAATTAATTGACTAAACATAAGGGGGGATTATTATGACATTACAACAAATTTCTATTTTTATGGAAAACAAGCCAGGAATGTTATGCGAGATAACAAAATTTATCGCTAGCAAAAACGTTAACCTAAGAGCTTTATCTGTTGCAGATACAGAAAAGTTCGGAATTGTTAGAATCATCGTAGATGACCCAGGTTTGGTTAATGAGATGTTAGAAAAAGAAGGCTATGTTACAAAGATAACAAAAGTCCTAGCAATAGAGATTCCAGATGAACCAGGAAAGTTCTCGATTATCCTAGAAAAACTTGCAAAAGATAATATCAATATTGAATATTCTTATGCATTTACATCAAAAGAACAAAAAGCTATTTCAATTCTTCGTGTAGACGATGTAGAAAAGGCGGAAAAAATTTTAGAAAAATAGTATAATATAACATATCAAAAGGTTAGACAAGAGAGTAGACAGTAAAATGCCTAGAATACAACACACAACAAAAGAGAATAAGGTTAAAGCAGTCATTATCATCACAATTGCTTTAGCTGTGTATATAACAGGAGCTATTTTTTCAGTATATTATTTTGGTAAAAAGAGGGTCAGAATCGACGCAACAGATTTTGACCCTACTTTAATGGATTCGTCTATAAAGCCCCAAGGAGAGATGTTAACTGGAATAATTATTCCAGATGCTTCAGATAAAGAAGGGCAAATTAAGTTGGCAATTAAGCTATACACAATTGCAAATTCAAATCTTCAAAATGATTCACGCGTTGCCTTTGCCGTAAATACAAACACGGAAGTTATGGGTGTAAATACTGGTGGTATTAGATATACCATTAAAAACGGCAATGAGTTTTTCAATGAGGATTTCTTCTTTGTGCCACAAGATGGCGCTGGAATGATCGCGAAAAAAGCATCTCCAGAATATACCAATTATGGGTATAGAAGATATTACAATCTAAGCAAGAATATAGGATATGAGCAAAAAGCAAAAGAACTGTCTTTTACAACATGTTCGGGTACAATCTTGTTTGGTGTAGATTGGACTGATTTATATTTTGAAAACAAAATAGATATTCCTCAAGAATTTGTTCAATCAGGTGCGGATTATAAATATTACAACTATATTTGGGATGAAGATACAATCCTTGAGGCAAGTGTAGAATATGAGAATGCAAAAGGTTACTATGAAATAGTAGTAAAACTTGATTGTAAAAACGAAAAGACAATAACAGATGAGGGAAAGAAAGCATTAGAAGATGGAGCTGGAGATAAGGATGCAGTGTATACATCAATTGTAGAGACAGTTCAAATCTGGGACAATGGAAGATATAAAGTCTTCAATACATTAGATAGTTGGTATTCACCTCATATCCATGGACTCCCATTTTCTACATCTTCAGAAAACGACTATAAAACGACTTTCTATTACGATAGTTATTCTCTAAATATTTCTAATTACCAATACGCAAAAGAATTTATTGAATATATTCAAAATAAATAAAAACATTTTTCAATTCACCTAAATAATAGTAGAATTGAGGCAATGAATAAAGATTTATCTCAAGGTCCAATATTAAAAACGTTATGGTTATACTGCTTGCCACTTTTAGGCAGTATTATTTTGCAGCAAGTATATAACCTTGCAGATTCAGTAGTTGCAGGACGTTTTATCAGTGAAGCAGCATTAGCTGCAGTCGGTAACGCAACAGAAATAACACTTATCTATACTGCTTTTGCAATGGGATGCAATATGGGCTGTCAGGTAATCACTTCTCAATTATTTGGCGCTAAAAACATTAAAGGCTTAAAAACGGGCGTATCAACAGCGTGTATTGCTTTTGGTATAGTATGCTTACTTTTGATGGCATTTGGTTTTATATTTACAAAACCACTTTTGGAATTAATTAATACGCCTGAAGATATCTTAGAAGATTCAGTTTTATATCTAAGAATATATACTCTTGGTATGCCATTTGTATTTTTCTATAACATTGGCATGGGAATATTTGGAGCGTTAGGTGATTCTAAAACGCCATTTATATTCTTAGCTATATCATCAATTTCAAATATAGTTGTAGACATTATCTTTGTTGCTGTATTTAATATGGGTGTTGCTGGCGTTGCTTGGGCAACATTTATATGCCAAGGATTAGCGGCAATACTTGGCTGGATAGTTTTGTATAGAAGATTGCATGCAATGAAATGTGAACAATACGAAAAGTTCTCTAAAAAACTTTTGCAAAAATTGGCAATAGTAGCAATCCCATCTCTTTTACAACAAAGTTTTATATCTGTTGGAAATATAATTATCCAAGGTATAATAAATGGTTATGGATCTTCTGTAGTTGCAGGTTTTACTGCAGCTATGAAATTAAACAACATAGCAATTGCAACATTTTTTGCAATAGCATCAGGACTTTCAGCATTCTTTGCTCAAAATATTGGGGCAGAAACTTACGATAGATTAAATAAAGGATTTAGAGCCGCAAATTATTTTGCATTTGCCATTGCTGTTCCATTTATTATTTTGTATTCATTCTTTGGAATGCAATGCGCTCAATTATTCTTAGGAGAGGAGGCAAGTGCTCAAGCCTTTTTAACGGCAAAGCAAGTGCTACTTTTAATTGCACCATTCTATTTCATTGCAGCAATTAAAGTTATAACAGATGGAGCCTTACGTGGCGCTGGTGCAATGAAGTTGTTTATGATAGATACTTTTGCTGATTTAATTCTTCGTGTTGGATTTGCATTCTTGTTATCTTTCCTTTTAGGAGAAAGCGGGATTTGGTGGTCATGGGGTATTGGATGGACAATAGGAATGGTCATTGCAGAGATTTTCTATTTCAAAGGTTATTGGAAAAACAATTTAGACTTTATTAAAGACGTTAATTAAAAGGAATCATTGTCAAAAGTGGAAGAGTAACAATACATGTCATGGTGCTTAGAAGCACCATGTTTACTGATTCTTTTTGACCTTGTCCTAACATTTCAGCAAATGTTTGAATAATTACTGCACATGGAGCTGCGCATAAAATAAATACTGTTTGCTTTATAGTTGTTTCTATTGGCAAGAAATAAACAACAAGTAAAGCAACAAGTGGGAATATAACTTGCTTAATCCCACAGAAGATGTAGTTTTTGTAGTTTGTGAATATTGGCTTGAACTCCATTGTTCCTAATCTCATACCAATAATTAGCATGCAAAGAGGTGTTGTCATCTTAGCAAGTATCATTACGAATTCTTCAACTCTAGCACTTATTGTAATCAAATGAGTATTTGTAAAGAATAGTGGAAGAGCCACAATTAATGAAAGCACTGCTGGATTTAAAAATACTTTCTTTATTGAGATGTATTTAGTTTCTTTAGTAATTAAATAGCAGCCAATAGTCCATCCAATTATATTCATAGCGATGAAAAATACTGTTGAATAGATATATAGTGAATCTGTTCCAAAGATTGAGTGAAGTAGTGGATTCCCAAAGAACGCTACGTTTCCAAAGCAAGTGCAAATTATGTATAGTCTATTCATAATGTCATCGAAACGATTGCGCATTATGAAATAGAAGATTGTTAAAAATAGAGTCATTAAGCCAAATACTATACCAAACACAATGCCCATGTGCTTTACGGTATCTACAGTGAATTCAGCTTGATCAAAAGAATAGATGGTTAAACATGGTTGGCATACATACATTAGAACAAAAGCAAACGCAGAAATAGATTGCTCTTTAATAAGCTTCGTCTTTACTAATATAAATCCTGGGATTGCATAAGCAAATAGCATAGCAACCGTAGCAAGTGTAATTAAAAAGTTATCCATTTATTCCTTTATTATGTCCGCCATTTCAATGCGGATTACTTTTTGAAGTGAAGAGAGAGGAAGTTCGACTTGGTATCCAATTTTGCCAGCACTAAAATAGATAGTTTCAAAATCTGCTGCAGTGTTGTGAATTACAGTTTTAAATTGTTTTTTCATTCCAATAGGAGAGCAGCCTCCATGAACATATCCAGTAAGTGGTAATAAATCTTTTTGATGTAACATCTCAAGAGATTTTTCGTGAACTGAAGCAGCAGCTTTCTTTAAGTCTAACTCTTCTGCAACTGGTACCATAAAAACATAATGATTGTTAGATTTTGCAACAGTAACTAATGTTTTAAAAACACGATTTACATCTTGGTGTAAAATGTTAGCAACTTCAACGCCAGATATAGCGTTTTTATCATCGCCTAAAAAATGCTCATTGTGCGTAATTTTAAGGCTATCTAATTTTCTCATTACATTTGTCTTTTCCATATAAATAATTTTAATTTTTAAATTAAGATTTGACAAGCAAGTAAATTGACCTTTTATTATTATTAATATAAAATATTTGCAAGAGGCCGTATGAAGAAAACTATCTTATTATCTTTAATCATAATAATCGTTTTATCTTTATCTCTATTTGGCTGTGCTCCAAAGTCTGTAAAAGTCATTGTGGAAGACAGGGAAGTAGGATCTATTGATTTACTTGTTTTCGACGATACTGCAAAGTCTATAAAATATACGCTAAATGGCGAAGAACAATCTCAATTAATACAAATGCTAGATAACCTTGGCTATATGGATAGATATATTGTTCCAAACGCAATTGCTTCAGAATCTTTTGAATATGCTTTGACTATAAATGTTAATAAAAAAGGTTTGAAAAAAGCTTATTCATATTATGTTTATATCGATAAGACTGAAACATACACAATAGCAGGCAAAGATATAACAAATAGAAAGGAAAAGTATTTAAGAATTGTAACTGATTCTAAAAAATACGAGGGCGAAGCAAATCAAGAAGTAATAAATTATTTAAAGCAGTTAAAAGAAACTGCAATTTCTAGAGGATAAATATGGAAAAGAAACCTTTTGTAACAAAAGAACAAATCGAAGAGATTGTTAAAACTTACCCAACTCCATTCCACATCTATGATGAAAAGGGAATTAGAGAAAACGCAAGAAGATTGAAGAAAGCTTTTTCTTGGAATAAAGGATTCAAAGAATACTTTGCCGTAAAAGCTACACCAAACCCATATCTAATGCAAATTTTAAGAGAAGAGGGATGTGGAGTTGATTGCTCATCTTTAACGGAACTTATGCTTTCAGATACAGTTGGATTTTCTGGAAAAGAAATTATGTTTTCATCAAACGTAACTCCAGAGGCAGATTTTATATTAGCAAGAAAGCTAAACGCAATTATTAACTTCGACGATTTAACTCATATTGAATTTTTTAAGAAGTTAGCTCCATTTGCAGAAACAATGTGCTGCAGATATAACCCAGGTGGCGACTTTACTTTGAATAATGCAATTATGGATACTCCAAAAGATGCTAAATATGGTATGACAAAAGATCAAATGAAGCAAGCTTTCAAGAAGATGAAAGAATATGGCGTTAAACATTTCGGTATCCATGCATTTTTAGCTTCAAACACAACAGATAATGGATATTATCCAAAGCTTGCAAGAATACTATTTAATTTGGCAGTTGAATTAAAGAAAGAATGCGATGTTCATATTGCATTTATTAATTTATCTGGTGGTGTTGGTATTGCTTATAGACCAGATCAAAAACCTAACGATATTGATGTTATTGGACAAGGCGTTAAAGAAGCTTATGAAGAAATCTTGGTTCCAGAAGGTATGGATGATGTTGCTATCTTTACAGAACTTGGAAGATTTATGCTTGCTCCATATGGACATTTAATTGCAAAAGTTATTCATGAAAAGCATATCTGGAAAGAATATATTGGGCTTGATGCTTGTGCTGCAAATCTTATGAGACCAGCTATGTACAAGGCATATCACCACATAACAGTTTTAGGAAAAGAAAACGCTCCAAAAGATCATATCTACGATGTAACTGGTGGTCTTTGTGAAAACAATGATAAATTTGCAATTGATAGAGAATTGCCAAAGATTGATATAGGAGACTATGTAGTAATTCATGATGCAGGCGCCCATGGTTTTTCTATGGGATATAACTATAACGGCAAACTAAGATCAGCAGAATTATTATTAAAAGAAGATGGTTCAGTTAAGCTTATTAGACGTGCTGAAACACCTGCAGATTATTTTGCAACACTAGATTTAACACCATTTAAAAAATAATGGAAATACATTGAAATAGCGAGCTGGGATATATGTCCCAGCTTTTTTAATGTCCCTAATTTTGCCAAAGTATTGATTTATTGTAAATAAAAAATATACTTAAAGTAGGGGAATTATTCTGATAAGGAGGATTATTTATGGAGGATTACAGCAAATTTATTGCAAAAGAAAGAAGAGCTATTCCAACACCAAAGAGTATGGTAAATGAGGATGGCACATGTGTCTTTGGAACTTTTGACAAAGAATTTGAAGAGATGGATTTATTGAAGATTAAGAATCCAACTCATTTCCCAGATTTTCTAAACAGATTCAAATTAACTCTATGGGAAGCAACAGAAATACACTTTAAAGAAGGTGTGCTTTTAGCTGTTGTTTGCGATATGGGTATATTTGGTAAATTAATGAATGTCTTTTATGATAAAGAAACTCATTATGTTTATTGCTGGGATACACAAATAAAATCTAAAGATACAAAAATTGCGCCAAATCTAATCAACGGCTCAATTGCCGAAGGAAGATTAGGCGAAACATTTGTTAAATACGTTAACAATTTTGAAGTAGGCAAGGCAACGCTTGATGGTAAGGCTGTTGGTAAATGCTTAGTAACAAAGCCAAGAAAAGATAAAACCGCAGTTCAAGCTATGAAAGAAAACATGGAAGAAGCAACTATTGAATATTCTCTAAAGCTAGATAGATTATCTAAGCCTTGTGTTGTTTCTATTCCATTTGCAACAGATAGACCAAGACCTTTATATAGCCAAAAGGACTTCTTTAAAGTTGAAGGTAGCTTAACAATTAATGGAAAAACCTATACATCTGACGATTTTACTACAGGTATTATCGATGATCATAGAGGTTATTATCCAAGAAAAGCTCATTACGATTGGGTAACAACAATGGGCAAATATGAAGTTGATGGCAAAAAGCAATATATAGCTTTCAACCTAACAAGAAACCAATCTATAGATCAAGATAAGTACAACGAAAACTTGATTTGGAAAGTTGGTGAAACATCACTTCTAACCCCAGTTACTTTT
Source organism: Clostridiales bacterium (assembly GCA_015055975.1). Lineage (GTDB taxonomy): Bacteria > Bacillota > Clostridia > Christensenellales > UBA3700 > UBA3700. Next base: position 8,598 of record SVHF01000005.1, read on the forward strand.
GAAAGAAGTGTATCATCTTGGGACTTTAAAGATTTTTCTGAATGGAAGATTAAAGATGAACATGACATGGTAAATATAACATTCAAAGTATATGGCATCAACCCAATGATTGTGCATGTCGACCATATTGTAAGAATAGATTACTACATAACATTTGGAGAACTAGAAGGATATTTGCGTGATGAAAAGGGCAACAAGATCGTTTTAGATGGAATGTTAGGTATGGGCGAAGATAAGAGCTTATTGCTATAGAGCAAAATGAGGCGAAAAAATCCAGGTTTTGGCCTGGATTTTTTTATGCAATAGTTATAATTTATGAAAGCATTGCAACAGCAAGCAAGCAATATAAAATTAGTGATAGTGCATCAACAATAGTTGTTATAAATGGTGATGCTACAACTGCTGGGTCTAGTTTTACTTTCTTTGCTAAAAGTGGCAATGAACATCCAACAAATTTTGCGATGATTACGGTTAAGGCAAGTGCTAAAGAAACAATAAAGCTTCTAAAGAACGTATAGCCTTCATATCCAAATAGAAGGTTATCTATAAGCATCAATTTTGCAAAGCATGCAATAGCAAGCGTTACGCCAATTAATATAGATACTCTTATTTCTTTCCACATAACTTTAAATACGTCTTTCGTAGTAAGTTCATTTAAAGCAAGCGAACGAATAACAGTAACTGATGCTTGAGAGCCTGCATTGCCACCTGTGTCCATAATCATTGGAACGCATGCAAATAAAACTGTTGATATAGCATTTAATCGCGCTTCGAATGTGTTTATAATAAGGCCAGTGAATGTGGCGCTTATCATTAATACTAAAAGCCATGGGATTCTATTTCTCCAAATCTCAAATACGCTTCTTTTTAAATATGGCTTATCTGATGCTTGGATACCTGACATCTTAGCGATATCTTCTGAGTTTTCTTCTTTTAAGACGTCCATAGCGTCGTCAACAGTTACGATACCAACTAATCTTTTTTCATCATCTACAATTGGGATAGCGATAAAGCCATAGTCTGAAATCTTTCTAGCAACATTTTCTTTATCGTCGGTTGTTTGCGCATAGATGACATTGTCTGTCATGATATCTTTTATTAATGTTTCTTTATCTGCGAGCATTAAATCTTTTGCAGTAACTAAGCCTAAAAGCTTGTTATCTTTATCTACAACATAGCAGTTGTAGATTGTCTCTTTATTGATAGCATTCTTCTTAATTTTTGCAAAAGCTTTTTCAACTGTCATATCAGGACGAAGATATACATATTCGACGGTCATGATAGAGCCAGCTGAATCAGCAGGGTATTTTAGAATTTCATTTACATATTTTCTTGTTTCATCGTCGCTTTGTGCAAGAATTCTTTTTACGATATTAGAAGGCATTTCTTCTACCAAATCTACCATATCGTCGACGAATAGCTCGTCCATTAAGCTCTTTAATTCAACGTTATTGAACTTTGAAATTAAAAGTTCTTGCTTATCTGAATCCAATTCAACGAATGTGTCTGCAGCCAAATCTTTTGGCATTAATCTAAACACAAGTGGTAAATCATCATCAGGTAGGTTTGAAACAATAGCAGCTAAGTCAGTAGGGTTTTCTGCTGCAAGCAATGGTTTTAAAACGGCAAAGTTTCTATTGTTGATTAAAACTTGTATTTCTTCTTCTTCGGCAATCTTTAAAGCAGTATTTTCTGGAAGATCCTCAATAAGGCCTACAGTTTCTTGAGGAGTCATTTCTTCAAGGACGTTTTCTAGTTCTTCTTCTTTAAGACCATCGATTATTCTTTTTTGTAAATCTGTATCTAACTCAAGAATAATGGCTGCTAAAAAATCACTTGGCAATTCTCTACAAAATGGAATTAGTTTATTCTCTTCAATTGAAGGGAATATAGTAGCTAAGTCTTTTGGAGAAAACTCTTGTGCAACCTCAACAGCGCTTGAGAATTGTTCATTCTTTAATAAATCTAAAATCTTATTCATTATAAAAATGAGTCGAACTTAAAAATAGAGAGGAATTAAATTAAAAAGGGCGAGCCCTATTAATCATCCCGTTACTACTTCGCGGTTTATCCATGACTCGCACCTCCTATAATTATTTTTTCCCTTAAATATTATTTATTATTTCAGTGTTTGTCAAACGCTTGGTTAACTTTTAAGAAAAAAATACAAGATAAAATATGGGGAACTAATATGCGCGTGTATTTTCGCGTAATATATGATACTATTTAATAGATAGAAAATTTAAAAGTGGGGATTATTGTGGCTCAAAATAGTATATTCAATTTAACGATATGTTTAATGGGAATAATGATATTGACAATTCACGTTGCTAATATTCTGTTCCAAAAAGACATAAGATGGGAAGAAAAAATCCTTTTATACTTTTTCGTCTTTACAATAATTCACTTTGCAACATATCTAACATTTACGCTTCTAAAAGATTCTCACCAAACAAACGGCTTTATAATGACGTTCTATACAATATTCTACATAATAAATAATATTGAAGTTTTATTACTATTTTGGTATGCAAGAAATTACATAAAGCTGGATACGCAGTTGGGAAAGGCGCTATCAATTATTAACATTACAATATTTAGCATGTTTGTATTGTTAGACATAATAAACATTTTTACAGGCATTTTCTTCACTGCTCAAGATGGTGTATATCAAAGAAGCAAGACAATGATAATATCTCAAGGATACCAATTTATCATGTTTGGTATAATCATTGTTATCGCTTTGAAAAATAAGAAATTATATGTTCGTGAAAAGGTGGCTTTTTGTGTATATTGCATTTTGCCATTAATTGCGATTATTCTACAAAACATATTTAAAGGCTATGCAATAGCATATGCATCAATAATTGTAGCAATTGAAGTTCTATTCTTATTCTTAAGCGTTCAAAATAGCATTGAACTTGCAAAAGTCGAGGAAAAGAATAAAGATGCAAAAATTAAGCTGATGTTATCTCAAATACAGCCACATTTTATGTATAACTCACTTTCTGCTATATCAACTTTAATTACGATTGATCCAGAAAAAGCTCAAGAAGCATTAGATCGTTTTACAGCATATCTTAGAGCAAATTTATCTTCTTTATCTGCGGAAAAATTGATTCCATTTGAAGATGAATTGCAACACATCGAAACATATGTGGCTTTAGAGAAGTTAAGATTTAATAATAGAATTAATGTTGTTTACGATATACAAACAAAGAACTTTAGCGTGCCACCATTAACGATTCAGCCACTTGTTGAAAATGCAGTAAAGCATGGTATATTAAAGAAGCTTGAAGGCGGAACAGTAACGATAAGGACGTTAGAAGTTTCGGAAGCGTTTATTGTAGAGATTGTCGATGATGGCGTTGGATTTAATATGGCAGATGTAGATTTTAATAGTAATATACATTTTGGGATGAATAACATTAGATATCGTCTAAACACTATGTGTAGAGCCGATGTTGTTATAAATAGCGAACTTGGAAAAGGAACAAAAATAAGGGTTATCTTATATAAATAGAGGTTACGGCATGAGAATATTATTAGTTGATGATGAAGAATTGCAATTATTGCGTTTGAAAGATACCGTTATAAAGGTACTATCACAAGATAATGAATATTTAATATATTCAAATCCAGTGAAAGCATATGAAGAAAACAAAGATAAAGTTATAGATATCGCGTTTTTGGATATAGAAATGCCAGTAATGAACGGAATCCAATTGGCAAAGAAATTAAAAATAGCAAATCCGCAAGTAAATATTATATTTGTAACCGCTTATGATGGTTATGCACTTGAAGCGCATAAAATGCACGCTTCTGGCTACATTACAAAGCCTGTCAATGAAACTTTAGTTAGAAACGAAATCGAAGGTTTAAGATATCCAGTTGCACTTCCAGAGAAGGAAGGGAATTTGTTGGAGGTTAAATGCTTTGGAAACTTTGAGGTGTTCAAGGATGGAGAACCTCTACGTTTTGCAAGAAGCAAGTCTAAAGAATTGTTCGCATATCTTATCGATAGAGAAGGAGCTGCTGTTAGCTTAAACGAATTAAACGCGATATTATGGGATGAGGATAAAAGTTCATATTTAAGAAATTTAATAGTAGATATACAAACAACATTAAAAGAAGTTGGAGCGGAGGATGTATTCGTAAAAAGACACAGCGAATGTTTCGTAAATGTAGACAAAATTAACTGCGATGCATATGAGTACAAAAAGAACAATCCAACAGCTATTAGAATGTATCGCGGAGAGTACATGGCACAGTATTCTTGGCCAATATTCAAAAACGATTGATTTTTTGGCATTTTACGGGGAATAGACCCCTTTAAATGTTGCAGTTTTGTTGCATATGAAAGAGTACCATTAAAGTGGTACTTTTTTTATATTACTATAAGCACGCGATATTTAGGGGTAATTATGAAGATAAATGCAAGAAGTAATCGACACATTGTACTACTAGTTGTTTTGGTAAGCGTATTTGTTGCGCTATCTATTTTGGCATTAAACGCAATCCAAGTGCAAGATGAGGTATATGCAGATGGAAACGAAGCCAATTTGGTTGCCAATGAAATGGAACAAAATGTAAGTCAAGTTAATTATGTAGCTGTGTATCAAGGGGTTGAGAGCTGGGCTGTTTCTATTATTGTTTCAGCATCAATCTTAGTGATATTAATCATAACTTACCTAATAATGTTTTTTGCGTTGAATAAGTACATTGTAGAAGACGGCAAAGTGGTTAGAGCATTTAGAGTAAGTACACACGAAGGACAAATTCATTTGTTAACATATAAGTTTTCTATGGTTTATAGGATCCCAGAAGAAGTATATGAAACAAAACAAAAAGCAAAAGAAATAAACAATTAATTGAAATTGAGGAAATACAGAACGGAGGGCATAATGAATATTAAAACAAGAAATTGGATTTTCGTCATGATACTAGCTATAGTCGTAATCGCTAGTTCATTTATGATGATCCAAAGTATAGAAAAAGCAACAAACGATAATGTCGCTTATGCAGATGCAACTTTAAGAGGAAGCGGAACTAAAGTAGATCCATATCAAATCGGGGATGCTGAAGAGTTAGGCGCATTTAGAGACATTATTAACGGCTTGAGCGCAGTTACTGAAAAACATGCTATTTTAACAAAGGATATTGTTTTTGATACAGAAACAAAATGGACACCAATTGGTACAGATACTAAGCCATTCAAGGGTACATTTGATGGAAATGGATACACAATTAAAGGATTAACAATAAATGCGGATGATGGAGAAAGAGGAGGCCTTTTTGGAAATATTACAGGTGGGGCTACAGAGGATGCCGCTTCTATCATTAAAAATGTAATACTAGAAAAGAATGGTGAAATAGGAAGTATTTCAGTGTTTTCAGATTCTGGTTCCATAGTTGGTTATGCATATAATGACTATATTAAAATCATCAATTGTCATAACTATCTTCCAATTTACGCACTATCCACAACTGGAGGAATCGTAGGTCAAGCGGGACCAAATACTACAATCGAAGAATGTAGCAATCATGGAGATATAATAGCAGTATATACATTTGAAGGTGCTCCAAGAAAGCTTGGTGGAATTGTAGGATACGCAAATGGGCTTGCGCCATTATCTGGTGACATAACTCGTAACGTAACAATTAAAAATTGCTATAACGAAGGAAATATTACAGGGGAACCTTATAGCGATACATATATATGTCAAATGTTTGGCGGAATTGCAGGAAATGTTCAGGATTATGCTGTAATTTCAAATTGTTTTAGCTTAGGAAGTGTTACAGCTGTAATAAGGTTTGAAAAGATACAATCATTGTTTGGTTATGTTGGTGATTTAACAGGTGATAAATATACACCAGCAACAGCTGTTAGTATTTCAGAGTGTTATTATCTTGAAGGCAAAGGGACAGATGAAAAAGTTCCAGCAGAAACAGGAAGTAAAGATGCTGCATGGTTTGAAGACGAAAGCAATTTTGATTCAACAAAAGGTTGGGATTTTGATACTATCTTTGAAATGGGTGCAACAAATTACCCAGTAATTAGAACAAGTAGATTGATAATCGGTGGACACTTAGTAGGTCCAGGGTCATATGAAAGCCCAACAACAACGGATGATTCTACTACTCCAATGTTTGAATACGATATTAAAACTAACACATTAATATTGAATAGGTTTAATTACGATCCAATAAGAGCAACTGATAAATATGAATATAGCCCATATTATGGATATAATGTTGAAGCAGCTATAGATTATGTTGGCGAAGATGATTTTACTATAACGATAGCTGACCTAATCGATATTTATAACATGTCATATAGTTCAAATACATATGATTGGTATGGCATTAGATCTACAGGAAAATTAATTATACAAAAACAAGGCGCTTTTTCTGACTACTTAACATTACTACGTATTGGCTTTGAAAGTTCTGTCGTTGGAGGAGCTGTTTATGACGGGGTAGGTCATTCTAGTTATGGTATTTATTGTGAAAAAGGAATTGAATTTAAAGGTGGCAGTATAGATATAAGGGGCGGAGATAGTGTTAATGCTTCTCGTTATACAGATGAAAGTATAGGTATCTATAGCAAAAAAGATATTATAGTAGCTGCAAATACTCTAGATTCAAAGGATTTAAGAATTAAGTTTGTAGCAAGAGGGGCTACTCAAGCAATTAAATTTGACGATGATAGTGATAAGCTAACTTCTGGATGCTCTGGTATTGCTTCACCATATTGGACGGGCATTGATGAAAAAACAACTAATGCTGTAGTTATTAATAAAAATACGGCATATGACAATACTACGTTGGGTAAAGATGTGGATAGCTCGTTTACTCCATACAGAACAATATTCTTATGTGGTATTCCAATTGCTTTAATGCCAGATAGTAAAGAAGTCTTTTTCGGAGACCCAATTCCAGATTACACATATACAGCAAAATATATGAATAGTAGCGTATCTACTACATTTAAGGCATTCTTGGATGAAAACTTCTACGCAAATTCAAATTATAATCCTCAAACTTCGACTGTAGGTGATAAATATATTAATATGTATAATAAAACAGAAGGAAGCTTCAGTCATTTTGTATTTGGATATCAGGCTTCAGGTATGGACTCAGCTCAAGATTTTTATGTTGAGAATAATAGAACAGGAACGCTTAAAGTTAAGCCGTCTTTACCTCAATATACAGAGCCTGAAGCTGTAGAAGGATTAAAGTATACTGGTCAAGCCCAAGCGTTGGTAACAGCAGGCACAGTAAGCAGTGCTGGCGCAACAATGTACTATAGTACAGACGATGGGGAAAATTGGACAACAACTGTTTCAACAGGTACAAATGTTGGTACATATAGTGTATGGTTTAAAATCAATGGTGGATTGAATTATTCAAATGTTGAAAAAACATTGGTTTCTAATAGTATTTCAATTGTGGCAAATGATAAAGCTGCATTAAAAGCAGCAATCGATGCAGCAAATGAATATAAGAATTCTATTGCGGATAAGTATGCAACAAGAAGAACAACACTAGAAGGAATTATCAACGACAAAGATACTAATGTATATCAAAACGATGATGTAACTGAAGCTCAAATTGCACAAGCAATTACTGATATTGAAAATGAAGTTAAGGATGCTAAAAAAGGTATCTTTAGTGATAGCGTTGATGCAATTGGCACTGTTACATATCCTACTTCAAAAGACGATATCGATTATGCATTAAGTGTATATGATGCATTAGATGATGATTTAAAGCAAGATACAGCTGTAGTTGCAGATAAGGCAGAGCTTGATAAAGCACAAGAAGATTACTTCAGCTCTATTATTAATGCTTTAAAACCATTAGAAGATGTAAAGCATATAGATGAAGTTTTCCAAAAGATAAACGATGCTTTTAATTATTTTGGATACGAATTAGATGATACACAAAAAGGAAATGTAGCCGACGATTATGACTATCTATTAAAAGCTTACGATAAATATATCGCAGAAGGAGTTGTAGATTTAATTAAAGATATCGGCAATGTTGAAGATGTAAAGCACACTGATGAATACAAAGAAAAGATTCAAAAGGCTAGGGATGCATACGATGATTTAACAGATGATCAAAAAGCATATGTTACAAATATTAAAGATTTAGAAGATGCTGAAGATAAATATGCAGCTGAAGGTGTAATCGACGAGATTAACGCAATCGGTGAAGTAGAATTGACTGATGAATCAAAAGAAAAGATTCAAAAGGCGAGAGAAACATATGATGCTTTAACAGACGAACAAAAAGATTTAGTTGATGACGATACTTATAAAAAATTAACAGATGCAGAGGCAGAATATTATAGATTAGCAGCTGAATCTGTTAAAGACATGATTGATGCAATTGGCACTGTTAAGTATCCAACATCAAAAGATGCTATTAAAGCTGCAAGAGATGCATATGATGCTCTAACAGGTGATCAAAAAGCATTAGTTTCTGAAGAAACATATAACAAACTAGTTGCTGCAGAAAAGGAATACGATAAGCAAGAAGACGATGCAACAAGAACTATTGTTGAAGATGAAGATTCTGGCGTTGCTGTTGAAACTGATGGCGAAACAGGTATTCCAAGAGATATTGAACTAAGAGTTGAAGTAAGAACAGAAGTTTCTTCTAAAGAAGGTAAGATTGATATTGATTCAATTCAAGCAAATCTTGCAAAGACACAAAAGATTGCAAAGGTATTTGATGTTAAGTTAATTCAAATCGTTGCAGGCGAAGAAAAAGAAATTCAACCATCTGACATTAAGCCAGGAATGAAGATTAAGATTCATATGAACATTCCTCAAGGCGTAAACACAAAGGACTTAAAGGTATTGCATATCCACGACAATGGTTCTATTGAACTAATCGAAAATGTTGCTATTGATGGCGAGGATGCAATCATTGAAGTTGATTCATTATCTCAATTCGCTTTAGTAGAAAAAACAGGACATGGATTCTGCATTGGATGGATTTTATTAATCTTTGGAATCCTTGAAATGATTTGGTTAGCTTTATATATCTTGGCAAGATTCGGATTATGGAGCAAGTTAGAGTTTATTGCACGCAAGATTAAGACAGCAGGATTCATTAGCTTATTAGTTTCTGATGCATTATTTATCCTTGCGCTAGTTGCTATATGCTTACATGTATGCGCATTGACAATTATATTCTTTATCTTGTTACTTCTAATGAATATCGCAGTTAGATTATTGTTCTTAGAAGACGTAGGTGTAATTAAACTACCAAAATCTAAGAAAGCTCAAGAAAAGGAAAAGGCTCATGAAAAAGCAAAAGCCGATGAAACAGCAAAGGCAAATGCAAAAGATGAGCTTGAAAGAAAGAAACTTTCAGAATATAAGCATATGAGCAAATGGGGCTTAGAAGCTTCTAAGAAGATTGCAAAAGAAGAAGATGAAAACGGTATTTTGGCTGTAGGTATTATCCAAAACAGAAAGGGCAAAGTTTACATGTTCGATCCAAACGGATACGAAGTCACTCCAGGCGATATCGTAGAAATTACAGATTTAGCAGGAGAAAAGAAAGCTGTAGCTGTTGTAATTGGTAACCATATGGCACCAAAAGAAAGAATAGTAGACCCATTCAAGCCAATTAACTGTGTTCTATACACACAAGATGCTGCTGCAGAAAAGGAAGCAGAAGAACAATCTCGTAGAGAAGAAGAGGCTCGTATTGCGGCAGAAGAAGCAGCAAAGAAGGAAGCTGAAGAGAAAGCTAGAATAGCGGCTGAAGAAGAGGCAAGAAGACAAGCAGAACAAAAAGCGGCCGACGAAGCAGCCCTAAAGGCTGCAGAGGATAGAGCTAAGGCTGAACAAGAAGAGAAGGCTAGAAGAGAAGCCGAGGCTCTATCTCTAAAGGAAAGTCTTGCTAAAGCAAAGGCTACAGAATCTTCAAATAAGTTCTCTAAAGCTTACATTTGTGATTATCTAAGTAAAAAGAGCAATGTGGAAATTAATACTAGAGGTAATTTGACTTCTACTGGATTGCCACTTGCAGATACTCACTATGTGGTTGCAGAAGATAAAAAGACATGTTTTATCTATGTTTATGAAACAGAAGGATCAGTAATTATCCTTGGTAAGATGAGTGATGAATATGCAAATACTCTAAAGCCAAATCATAAGCAAGTACATCTATCTGCATTCCCTAAGCAAAAGGATACTTGGTATAGCTTGATCTTAGATGATTCATATACAACAGATGATGTAAACAAGATTCTAGATGATTTAGTTAACCAAACAAAGCAAGATTTAGGATTGCCATTGGAAGAAGGTATTACTCTAAAAGAATCAATTAAACTTGCTAAAGCAACTACATCATCTCACAAGTTCACAAAAGCTTATGTATGTGATTATCTAAACACAAAAGAAAACGTAGAAGTAAACACAAGAGGTAACCTAACATCAACAGGTCTTCCACTTGCAGATACTCACTATGTTGTAAATGGAGATAAGAAAGAATGCTTCGTTTATGTATACGAAACAGAAGGCTCTATCATCTTGCTTGCAAAGATGAAGGAAGACTACGCTAAAGAATTACAAAAGAAACATTCTCAAGTACATCTATCTGCATTCCCAAAACAAAAAGATACTTGGTATAGTTTAATCATTGACGATTCATATTCTAAAGAAGAATTTGAAAAGATAATTGATGACTTAATTAAAAGATAACACAAAGTTATTTTTATTGGGCAAGGGAGCTGCTTTGAGTTAGGGCAGCTCCCCTATTTTATTAGAGATAGAAAGTAAAAAAAATCCTCGACAATATTGAAACATCGAGGTATTCGGCGGAAGGGCGGTGTCCACTTGCGCACTAATGTCTTTAAAGACATTTCCTCCCGAATCAAGCTTTAGTTTTTCTGTGAATTCTTCTAATTCTTTTTTAGTAAGTTTATTGCCTCTTGGTTTTGTATCATCAGGCCCATTAAATACAATTACTATTTCGTTGTCATAAACAATAATCACTCTAATAAATGTTCTGATTAATTTTAATCTTGTTTCAGGAGTATCGGTATCAACATCTAGAATTCGATTGAAAAACTCTAGCACAGATGCTTTAGATATTATTTGTTCAGATGCGCTTTCTTCTTTTGAAATAGCAACATCTATCTTTTCTAATTCTTCTTCTAGTTCTATTAACTTTGTTTGTGTAGATTTTGTTACAACACCAAGAGATATAGCATTTAACATATTATCTATTGCGTTTTGTGTGGTTTTCTTTCTTGTGTTTAGCATAGATAATACGATGTTTTCTTTCTTTTGTTTTAAAGAATATTCATATAAGGCATTTGCTAATTTTTCGATTATGTTTTTGTTTTTTAATGAATTATACAAAACATCTGCAACTAAATCTTCAAGCTTTTCTTTTGGGATAGATTTGTTATGGCATCCTTTATGATAAGGCGCTGTTGATCTACAAGAATAATAATGGTATTTTCTTCCTGTGCAGCTAGTGCTAGTTGCTCCTATTAATGGGGAATTACAATTGCCACAATATACCAATCCATTAAGCAAATAATCATAGATGTTGTATCTATCTCCATGAGCTTCTACATTTCTTTCGTGAATAGCATTAACTGTATTCCATAATGAATCATCAATAATCTTTGGATATATATTAGTGTAAACAGTACCATCATTTTCCCATTTGCCATTGTATTTGCTATTGCATAAGGTTTTATAAATCATCTTCTTATAGAATGGTTTGCCAGTCTTTGTTCTATATCCTTGAGCATTTAATTCATTTGCGATATGCTCAGCGGTATATCCATCTTTATACATTTCAAACATCTTCTTAACAACTTGCGCTTCAAGCGGATTAATGACGCATTTTTGATTAACAATGTCATAACCATATAATTGCGCTCCGCCAGTAAATAATCCTTTGCTATAAGACAATTTCAAGCCACGTTTAACCTTTTGAGAAAGCTCAGCAGAGTAGTATTGGGCAAAACCTTCTAAAACAGATTCGAAAATAATAGCTTCTGGAGTATCTGGAATGTTTTCGGTTGCAGATATAACTTTTATGCCATTTTGTTTTAGAGTATGCTTGTGTACTGCTGAATCATATTTGTCTCTAGAAAATCTATCTAACTTATATACTAAGATATAATCCCATTGTTTACGAACACATTCTTTCATCATAAGTTGAAAAGAAGGTCTAGCATCATTTGTTCCAGATTTTGCACGATCAATATATTCTTTTACAACAGTGATGTCATTTCGTTTAGCATATTCATAGCAAACACGTAATTGACCTTCAATAGATTGTTCTGTTTGAGAACTACAAGAGAATCTTGCGTATATAACAGCTTTCTTCATTTATTATTCATTTCTCCTTAGTATGTAATATTTGTCTTTCGACACCTTCGAAAAATCAAAAAGGAATGAATTGGTCAAGGGGTAAAAGAGACTGAACCTTTACCAAAAAGGGAATTTTTGATACCCACTTTTCGAAAGACAATTTGATGCTAGCATGTGAAAGGGTGAGATTGCGTGGTAGTAAATGGGGAGTAGAGGTGAGTAGAATAGTGGTGGATAGCGATAAGTGCACTAAAAGTATACCTAAATCTCACCTTTACCTCACCTTTGTACCCATTTGTCTCACTTTTACTCCCCCGAAAACTCACCTTTAAAACCTATATATTAAATATGGCAATTGACGTTGCTAAAAATAATAGGAGGTCAATGATGGGTGGTAATGCTATACAAATAGTTGAAAGGCAAAAGAAAAAAGAAGAAAGACGTAAGAAATGGCTTGAATATATTCTTCAAGAATCTATGCATGCTGCAAAAAGTATTGGGGATGTAGATTTAAGAATATTATGTGTAAAGACAATGCTTATTGAAAAAGGTATGAAAGATATAGATGCAGATGTAGCAGCTAAATGTGCTATATATAAGCAAGAAAAAGAAAGAACTAAAAGACGGTTAACTTTTTGTAAACATAGATATTTAGAAGAGTTCAATTATTATGCAACATTTACTTATGATGAAAACAAGTTAAGTGAGAAAAGATTTAAAAGAAAGTTATTAAGAAAACTAAAGGGATTTTCAAAGCGAAAAGGATGGAAATATTTAGGAGTATGGGAAAGAACAAAAGAATCTAAAAGATTGTATTTCTATGGTCTTGTATATATTCCAGATAAAAAGCTTGTTGGAAAATTCATAAAAGTAAACGATTTTAATTTCAAAGCGCATAAGCCTAAAGAGGTCATACAAAACACATATTTCAATAAAAAGTTTGGACGATGTACATTTGAAGAAATAAACGCTCAATATTTGCCTAAGACTATGGTAAGAATGGTAAAGCATTTAATGGATGCAAAAGATAGCCCTGTATCTTCAAAGAATATCCCAAGCTCAACATTAAATGATCTAAGCTATACAACATTTAAATGTTTAAAAGAAGGGGATGAATATATAGGGCAATTAGAAAAGCGTTTTAAATGCTAAATATTTAAATATATATTCTCGTATCAAGACAAGCGACACGCCCATCACCACTTGGAGGTAAAAATGAAATTTAAAGAGAAACTTATTAAAGCAAAAAAATGGTTAAAAGAACAACAAAAAGAATATGATGAAGGATTACTTCGAAGATACAATCGAGGCTATGTTGAAAGTAGGAACATGAATTGGTTTGAATTACATAGAGCAAAGAAACTTGCAAGAAGAGAATTCAGACAACAACTAAAAGTCTTATTTAAAGATATGGCAAAAGATATTAAAGACGTATGGAAACATCGGAAAGGTAAATAACTACTTGTATCAAGACTAGCACGCGCACTAAATGATTTTGCGAAATCCCGACTAAATATTTAATCGACTCAACCCATACCTAAAACAAAAAGAATAGATATAGAGCGCGAAAGTGGAAAAAAGGCTTTTCTACTCGCGTCTCCTACACCCAGGGCGAGCGAGAAATTTAGCGGGACGCGTGCTTGTCGACGACGAGCGAAGCGAGGCGCTTGTATCAAGACAAGCACACGTCTCATTACCATTTGATTTAGATATCGTAAAAATCGAGACTCATCGATGCTAATTGTTGGTTGGGTTTGTAAACACCATGTAAGTGTATAAAATATACAGTTATTGTTGACTTGAAATAAATAGAGTGTTAATATAAGTGTATAAAATATACAGTAGGTGTAATATGCTAAAGAAACTTGTAATTAAAAATGTTAATTCAATTAAAAAATGTGAAATAGATTTTGTGAAAGGCAATTATAAATTTGCAGAAGAAAATGTGCATAATGGAGTTGTTAATCCTATAGCTATTTATGGTCATAATGGTAGCGGTAAATCTGCTGTTATGAATGCAATAGGTCATTTTGTTGCATTAATGTCATATCCTGCTGAGTCGTTAGCTCCTTTCACTGTTAATCAAATATTGTTTGATGAATATACCTTAGAAGTGGCAAAAAATTCAAGCAAGATAATTGCTAGTATTCAATTGCTATTTGATATTGACCACGATGAATATGAGTATTATATCGAGACAAGTGCGCTTGGTTATATTACAAATGAATATTTGAAAAAGAATGGCATATGTTATTTTGAAAGAGATAAAGAAAAATTTAGTTATGAAGATAAAGAGTCAAAGATTTCTAATATTTCAAGATTAATTCCTCAATTAAGATCATTGGCAAGTTCTGAGATTAATGATGCGACTATACAAGTTGTGTATGCATACATTAGTTCAATTACATTTGTAAACTTACCATATATTAATAGAGGCGCTTTTGTAACTTCAAAATTGTTTTTAAATACAAACATTAATGATTTGTTAGTACAAAAATCTAAGACAATTAGAGATATGTTATCAGAAGACAATTGCTTCCCAAGGTATACAATTGAAAAGAACAATAAAATTTTTCCAAACGGTTTGCAAGCATCGCAATATAGCCTTGTGTTAGAAGATAAAGATTTTAAAAAGAAATTGCCTTTAGAGATGATATCTGTCGGCATGAAGAATTTAAGCATATTGCTTTCTTTGTTACTTTCTGTTCCAAAGAATGGTGTAGTCTTTATTGATGAGGTTGACGCAGCTTTGCATCCTTCAACTTTAAATATGTTCTTAAAAATTATTAGGAAAAACAGTATACAAGTAGTTTTTACAATACATAATACAAATGCATTGCAATCTATGAGGCCAGATCAAGTGTATTTTGCGAAATGGGCAAAAGGCTTTTCTAATTATTATAGATTATCAAAGATATACCCAAATATTCGAGAAATTAATAATATAGAAAAGATGTACTTATCTTCAACTTTTGATGAGGAAATGAAAGAAGATGAGTAAAAACTATTTGCTTATAGTTGAGGGAAAGAAAACGGAGCCCAATGTATTTGAATGCGCATTTGAGCGGTATGGTTTTCGCGTTGAAAAAGGTAAAGAGCCGTTAAACATAACTGATGTTGGGCAATTTGAAAAAATTGAGTTTTCTTTAAATCAAAACAATGTGGTAATTATTCAAGGACCTAGAAATAGAATACATGATTTTTTATTACTTATAGAAAATGAAGATGTAGTTGTAGAAAAGTTGTTTAAGTATCAATATGCGTTCTTTAATTCAATTTTCTTAATATATGATGTTGATCATAATGATTGTGAAGATATTGAAAAAATGTTTAATTATTTTAACGATGAAACGACGTCTGGTTTATTACTATTAAGTTCTCCTTGTATTGAGGTATTAGAAGACTATAATAGAGAAAGGCGTGAAGAGACTTATCATAAAATAGAAGAATATAAAAAAGATATAAATATATATTGGAATGGGCTTGCGCAAGATAATCTATTAGCTAATTTTGAAAGCACGATGTTACATTTTTTAGAAAAGAATCAAAAAGATTTTGCTGAAAACAACATAATGGAACATCCAAGACTTATTATAGATAAAATCAATAAGTTAAATGAGAGGGTTAATTGTTCGGATAAAGAAAAGTCTTATGTAAGATATAGATATTTTTCTACAGTAGTATATGTCGCAATAGCAAATGCTAATGGATTGACAAAAG
This sequence comes from Clostridiales bacterium, assembly GCA_015055975.1. GTDB lineage: Bacteria > Bacillota > Clostridia > Christensenellales > UBA3700 > UBA3700. The sequence continues at coordinate 24,677 of SVHF01000005.1, forward strand.
AAATTGATAACTATTCAAAGGCATGTGAGTTCTTTGAGAACAAAAAGCAATAAAATTTTTGTTTGTATAATTTAATCTTTTGACTTTTCGGAGAAGGTTCTTGTTGATTTTTTTTAGATTAATATTGAATTTATATCTGGATCTTTGACATAATAATATTAAAGGAACTAAACATATGACTATAGGTGAAAAGATTAAACAATTGCGTATATCAAAAGGGTTATCTGTTTCTGAATTTGCACAACAAATCGAAGTAACAGAGCGGACTATTTATAGATGGGAAAGCAATAAAAATATCCCATCTAATTCATATTTAGCGAAAATAGCAATTTCCTGCGATGTCAAGATAGATTATTTCAAAAGTGAAAAAGCAAAATTGTCTATCGTCAAGCTATTATCTATAATCTCAATAGTTATTCTTTCTTTATTAACATTAATATCGTTAATAGGGTTTATAGCATATTTGGCCACAGGGCAAAGAGTTTTATTTGGTCTATCTTTTGATTTTATTATAGCAATGCTAATATTTTCTTTTAGCCTTTTATCTTTTGCAATAGTGTTTTTGTCTTTAAATAAATACTAATTGTCTTAAAAAGTCATGAAATGTCACGAAATGTCAGTAGATAAATTATATATAATGTCATAATCTTTTAGTAGGAGGTTATGATATTATGAAAAATAAATTATTTATTATTTTGATGCTTATTTTGACGATTTGTGTTTCAACAGCATATGTAACATCAATTGCTTATGCGGAAAGCACAAATAGTGAAGAGGCTTTTAGTAGTGACCCAACAATAGTACATCTTTCAGATGATTATCAAGGATGGAATAATTCGTCGCGTTGGTATTCTCAGCCATTATGGTATTGCGATAATAATTCATATTCGCCAACATCACATGATTACAAATATTGCGAATATAATACTTCTGTAATAAGCAATTTGCCGTACTATAAAGTAATGGCAACTGATAGTTATGAAACTATAGAATTGTCGCAAGTTGAGACTCTTTCGTCTCCGGATAATAGTGAAACAAACTCTGGTGTATTTGTTACATTCCAAAGCAATAACATTTCATATGCTTCGGGAATATATTTGAATGGAGATGAATACATATTAGGAGCATTAACTTCAGAATTGCAAATATTCGGCTCTACGACAAAGGTTGGAGCTGGAAAAGTGTTATATAGACAAGGGGCTTTAGTGAACGGCGGTACTTGGGGAGGTTGGTCATACGCTGATTTAGGGACTAATACTTCAATTTATTTTCCAGCTAATGTTGCTGTTCAATTGGCTGTTATTTATGAGGTTAAAGAAGAAAAATTACATTGGTATCAAAGTCATAAATATTATAGATGCTTGGGATACTATAGATTTAACACGGGAGTTGTTTAATGTTAGAATTGATAAAACAAAACAAGAATAAACTTACTTGCATCCTAATAGCATTTGTCACAATTATAGCAATTGTTCTTTTGTTATTAGGCAGTCAAACTTATACAACGAATTCAGATGATGATTCATCTATTGATTCATATAAAGTCCTATATGAAGAAGCGAAAATGAATTATGAGTGCAAAATTGGAATAAGAGAGTGGCCTGCCGGTGTTATGCAAGATCCAAAAATGACAGCTAAAGATTATGAAGCGAAAATGAATTATTATGAAGAATTAATGGATAATAATATTTCTAAATCAGATTATTTTAATATAGATAATCCTCTGCAAAATAAAGAAACAATGAGGCATGCAACAATAGGATATATGATGTTATATATCATGAGCTTTTTTGTTATAATTGCAGCGCTTAGCATTCCTTATGTTTTTGCTAATGACGATAAGCATAGCAAATTAGTAGCATTAGGAGCTTCATATTGTAGTGTATTTGTTTTGAATTTAATAGTGTTCATCTTTGGTATTCCATTTGTGTTAAATAATATGTCAGCGCCAGTAATTCAGCAGTTTGGAATAAATACAATTACAACAACGATATCTATATATTATTTTGTTAGAGCATTGGGATTGTTGTGTATATCTCTCTTAATGTGCACAATAGGAAGTATTATTGCGAATGCAAGAAAGATGAGCTTCGCTAAATATTTATCTGTATTTATGACATATTTCATTTTCTGTATTCCATTTGTTTTAGAGTTGGGATTAAAGTCTAACAATTATGCAATTATTCCTATTACGCATATACAATTTGCAAACAATATAATAAATAATCCGATTTATTGGATTGGCGTTATTATATGCATTATGTTGGGAATATGTTATTATGCATGTTTGAGGTTTAGAAAGCAATTATAAATATGTTTAGCTATATTAAATCGGAGGTGGTGCTAAAAATAATAAGAATCAACAACATAATAGATTAGGAGGTTATTTATGAATAAAAGTAGACAAAAAATCAAATTAGTTGCAATCACTAGCATTTTGCTCTTAGCATTAATCGCAGTAGCAGGAGCGACTTTAATATTAGGCATAACAATGCAAAAGGCTCAGCATAACATAGAATCGTTTAATTCGGACCCAATTGCTTCATATGAGAAAACATACTGTGAAGAGTTAATGTCATATAAATTGGATCAAAATTATATCTGTACTTTAACAAAAGAAGTATATGATTTTTCTGGCAATGCAAATTATATGCTTTGTTATGATGAAAATTTAAATTGGTATGCGATAATAAATAGAACAAGCGGTGATGTTTTAGAACGAAAAGAATCAAAATCCCCATATAATGATTATTTGGAATACAAGTGTTTCTATTTGGGATATGGTAATTATTACTTTTTAGAAGGCAATAGGATTGTTTCTATTATGGATACAACTACTATATTTGAAGCAGATGATATCCCACAAGAGCTTATTGAAGGATCTATAAATCTAAACAACAAAGCGATCACCGATGGAACTTTTAAATCTAGGGAAGAGATAGAAGAATTTGTAAAAGAGCAAGAAAAATCTATTGTTTCGTTATGTGGAGCATCAAATAGAAATAATACACATTATTGTGACAATCTATTGTATTTTTTAGAAATGTGCAACGCTTTAGTGCCAAAACGATTTGTAATCTCGACTGAACCATATTATGTTACGATTGGCTGTGGGACTTTTACAAGATATAATGGGGCTCAATATGATGATATTTTGTTTGCAAAAAATACAACAGGAACATGTGGAATAGTATCTTCTGCAATGCTATTACAGTATTATGAAAGAAATGGGATATTAAACGTTATTCCAAATAGTATATATAACAATAGTATAATTAGTTTTCCTTCTGGTTCAACAGTGTCAAGTGTTGGCTTAGAGTATACCGTTGCCCAAAAAGTTCATAATGCAATAAATGCTCATCATAGTGAGATTTTGGGAGGTTCTACTTATGTATCGGCAAAAGATGCAATAAATGGGTATTTCTCAACATACGGGATAACTGGAGTTAGTGCATCGTCAAACGTTTTAGATGCTGGCATGAAGTCCACAATTAACAATGGAGATCCAGTAGTAGTATTTATAAGTGGAGGAACAGGATATAGCGCTTATATTGATTCTAGTAGCAATAATTATTATTCGGAGTATATTAGCTCACATGCAATGTTAGCATTTGGGTACACAACTGGGTTATTCGGACTGGTTGATGAGTATATTTGCAATAAAGGATGGCCAGAAGCGTATAATAATTACTATACATATGGCGTAACATACATTTCGCACATTTCTATCGTGGGTAATGTAAAATTATTATATTAAGGAGAACGCTATGAGGAAGCATAAATATATAATAATTGCAGTCGTTGCCATTGTTGTTTTGATTGTTATTGCGTTTCTTGTTAATTTGTGTTTATTTAATGCGCTTAAAAACAATAAAGTAAACATCCTTGAACAGCATGGTGTGAAAACTACAGAAATCCTAAAACTTGAAAAATTAGAGCATTCGCCGGAGCAGCAGTATTTGAAATATACAACATTTTGCTCTAAAACAAAATTTATGTATGGAATATATTCGTTGGGATATAAGGTACATTGTTTATATGATGATGGTAACAAACAGATTGAATATGACCTATATGAAGTAGATTGGGCTAGAACGTATGCAGAAGATGAATCATTTTATATTTTTTCGGCAGAAACCTTGTTTGAAACAAAGCATATTTTAGTATTAGATAAAAGCGACAAGGATAATTTGGAACTAGTTTGGCGAGATTTGGGGTTGTTAATTGATTATCAATTTGCCCTATAGAGCAGTAGTAGATTGTCAAATCAAGTGCAATCTTGGTTATGTATAAGTCACTAAAGAAAAATATAATTGATTTGATATATCAAAGACAATAGAGCACTAAAGATAGAGCCAACTCAGTTTAAATATTGAACTGGCTCTATCAATTTACGCGACTCTAGCTAGTCCACCTCTATATTTTATTCTTTTGATGAAATCTTTTTGTATTTTAATGAATTAAAAGAAGTCGAAAATTAGTTTATATTATGCAATTAGTTAAAAAGAAAATAGAGTACAAAGTACTCTACTTTTCAAAGATTAGTCTCAAAGCAAAACTGTTTTTATATACTAACCAATAGTGCGCTTGAGACCCTTGTGGCGGAGAGTGCGAGATTTGAACTCGCGCTACGGTTTCCCGTACTACACCCTTAGCAGGGGCGCCCCTTCGGCCTCTTGGGTAACTCTCCAAACCGAAGTTATATGCTCATTTATATTAACACACGTTACGCGTAATGTAAATGAAATATTTATGGTGACTCCGTCGGGATTCGAACCCGAGTAGCAGCCGTGAGAGGGCTGAGTCTTAACCGCTTGACCACGGAGCCAAAAGCATAAGATATATTATCATAGAAATATATTCTTGTCTAATTATTTAATTAAATTTCGCCCTTTATTACTTTATTTGCAAAATCTAAGAATAATTGGTTAGCTTTAACCGCATCTTTTCCTTTCCAAGTGCTTTGGAAGGTGTGGTTAGATAAGAACTTTGTAGAGTAGTACACTTCGTTATAAACTCCAAGTTCATTTAGTTTATCAACTAAATCCTCACCTTGACCACCACAGAAGAAATCTTGTTTTGCATATACGACGCAAGATTTTGGGAAGTCTTTTGTTATATTTGGAAGTGAAGATATAACATCAATGTATGGATTAGATTTTATATCCTTAATATCAGTTCCAGTGAAGTGCTTACAAATTTGTCCAGATAGATTAAATAATACTTTCACAGACAAAGCTCTATCAATATCATAAATACCGCAATTTAGCATCAAAGCTGTTATGTTTAATTTAGATTTTAGGCCTAACTTTTCTTGCATTAATTTGCTGCCTTGAAGGGCTGCAAGTTCAGCTACATAATAGCCGCCAGAAGAATCTCCTGTTGCAATTACTTTAGATAAATCTAAATTGTATTTTTCTGCGTTATCATAAACCCAATCCAATGCTTTAACAAGATGTGCTAGGGGAGCTGGGAATAAATATTTTGGTCCAAGTCCATTATTAACGTTAACAACAAAAGCATTAGTGTTTATTGCAAGCCATGAAGATAGACATCTTCTATACTTTTTATCACCAGCAATAAAGCCGCCGCCATGAACATTGAATATAACGGGATGCTTTTCGTTTGGTGCTGTTTTTGAGATGTAAGTATCTAGTCTGCAAGTTTTAGAATCTGATTCGTCATAAACGATATCTTTTTCTACATCAATTTTGCCTTTGAATTTTCTCATCATACTTGGTCTATTTTGAAAATAATTAAAACCGAAGTCGATTGCTCTAAATACAACATAATCAAAACTCATAATTCACCTCTAGACATACATAATTTTATTAAAAATAAAACAAAAACGCAATATGTTCGCGCGCACCTTGATTTTATTAAATCGCGTATGTTATATTTTTAGTAGTTCAAGGCACTAAAAATGTTAAAAGGATTACTATCGAAATTAAGAGAATCAGCAATTTCAGTAGCACCAGTTGCTATTATCGTTTTTGTGCTTGCTTTAACACCAATTACAGATTTTACAACAACAGAAATAATTACATTTGCTATATGCTCTGTATTTATGATTATCGGCATCACTCTATTTAATTTAGGTGCAGATATGGCTATGACACCAATGGGTGAGCAAATAGGTTCTGGTTTGACAAAGCAAAGAAAAGTAACACTACTTGTAGCAATTGCTTTTATGATGGGCCTTTTAATTACTATGGCTGAGCCAGATCTATCAGTTCTAGCTGAACAAGTAAGTGCAGTTGTAAATCAAACGGTTTTAATAGTTTTGGTTGGAATCTCTGTTGGCTTATTCTTGATGATTGCCGTAATTAAAGTTGTATTCAAAAAAGATTTAGCCACGCTATTATTTTTTGCATATCTTTTAACATTTGCTCTTGCTGCACTTTTAATTGAAAGAGGAAAAGGGGATATGATACCACTTGCATATGATTCCGGTGGTGTAACTACAGGCCCAATTACAGTTCCATTTATAATGGCACTCGGCGTTGGTGTTGCAACGGTTGTCGGTGGTAAGCATGCAGATGAAAACAGTTTTGGTCTTATTGCGCTATGTTCTGTAGGCCCAATGATAGCCGTTATTATTTTGGCGCTTGGATCATCTGGCGAGCTTACATATATGCTTCCAGATTATTCTTTGAATCTATCTGCAATAGGTCATGTATTTTTACAGACTCTTTGGGATGTATTTAAGGCATTAGGTTTAATAATTTTGTTTTTCTTAGTTTTGCAATTCACAATTTTGAAATTGCCAAAAACAAGATTAATCAATATGGGAATTGGCGTTGCATTTACATTCGTGGGATTAATCATATTCTTAATGGCAGTAGAAATTGGATTTATGCCAATAGGTTTTAAACTAGGACAGGAATTAGCAAGATTAGACAATTGGGTAATAATTATTGCAGGCGTCGTACTAGGAGCCGTAGTAGTTTTGGCCGAACCTGCTGTACACGTATTAAATAAACAAGTTCAAGATATAACAGAAGGCACGGTTACAAAGCGTTCAATGATGATGGCTCTATCGCTTGGTGTAGGTATTTCAATTGGGCTTTCTATGATTAGAATTATATTTAAGTTCTCAATCTTGTATTACCTAATCCCTGGATATATATTATCGCTAGCATTGTCTTTCTTTGTTCCAAAGATGTATACAGCAATTGCGTTTGACTCAGGTGGCGTTGCATCAGGTCCATTAACATCAAGTTTTATATTGCCATTTGCAATTGGCGCATGTTCTGCCCTAAATGGAGAAGAAAGCGTATTATCTTTAGGATTTGGTATTGTAGCAATGGTTGCAATGACTCCACTTATTACAATTCAAGTTCTAGGTTTTAGAGCAATTATGGCAAAGACGGTTCGTGCAAAGCTTACAATGAAGAGAATCTTGGAAGCAGATGACGAACAAATTATAGATTTTATGTAGGGGGAAAGATGGCTGAGACTAAGCAAAAGAAAGTAACTGCACAAAAGCCTGAAAAGAAAAAGGCAGCAACAAGAAGCAAAGTTGAATCAAATAAGCTTGAGCTTTTAGTTACTATTGTCAATAGACAAAAAGCAGAGTTTTATATGGATCTTATCCAATCATATGAAGCAAATATGCAAATGGCTTGCCAAGCTCAAGGAACAGCAACTCCTGACATGAGAAAGATATTAGGATTAGTTGATATAGATAAGACTGTTATCTTTAGTGTCGTTCAAGAATCTAGAGTATCTGATATTATGTATCAACTATCTAAAAGATTTAGAACAATCAAAAATGGTGGAGGTATAGCATATACTATTCCACTAGCAAGCGTAATTGGCGTAGCCGTATATACATTTTTATCTAACAACAAAGATGCCGTAAAGGAAGGTAATTAGTATGAAGAAAATAGAGCATGAATTAATCGTTTGTATTGTAAATGAAGGAATGAGTGAAACTGTAATGGACGTTGCAAAAGAAGTTGGTGCAACGGGCGGTACAGTTATAAGAGCTAGAGGAACTGCAAATAAAGAAGCAGAAGCATTCTTTAAAATCACGATTGACCCACAAAAGGAAATCGTCATGATTTTAGCTCCTATCGCTCTAAAAGAACCTATTATGCACGCTCTATACAACAAAGCTGGATTGAAAACTCCAGGACAAGGCATCACATTCTCTCTTCCTGTAGATAATGTTGCAGGATTGAATAAGCAAATATTAGAAACAGAGAAGAAGGAAGACCAAAAAGAAGAAAACAAATAGCATTTGCTCTCTTAGTTAAATGGATATAACAAGTCCCTCCTAAGGACTAGTTGTGGGTTCGATTCCCGCAGGGAGTGCCATTTTTTTTGCAACGAATGCAATTGTATTGCTTTTGTGCGCACAATCCATCATAATATGTGTAATAACCAAAAGGAGTTTATATTATGGCATCAAAGTCTGCAAATTTATATGCGAGAATAGAGCCGGAAGTTAAAGAACAAGCAGAGAGAATTTTGTCTTCGCTAGGCATTCCTGCTTCAAGCGCAATAAATATGTTTTACAAGCAAATAATATTACAAAACGGATTGCCATTTGATGTAAAGCTTCCTAAAGAGAAGCCTATTTCTGTTGGCAGTTTGACAAAAGAAGAATTAGAAGGAGAATTGGGAAAAGGATACGCAGATGTTCTTGCGGGTAGGGAAGAATCCGTAGATAAGGTGTTTTCTGATATTAGAAAATAGTTAATGTTATTCGCGTGATTTATGGACCGAGATATTGATGAAGTTTTAGGAAATAAATGAAATTAGATAAAGAAATATTTGCAAAGTGTAAAGTATATTTTGACAAGCTTGTCCCATATGGATTTATTGAATCCAATGATGGGGCTTTTTCTTTTAGAAAAGATATTCTAAATGGAGATTTTGTAATCCATGTAGATATAGATGCTAATGGAAACATTATTTGCAAGATAATCGAAGTTGCGTTCAATGAAGAATTCAAGGGACTAGATATAGAAGACTATGTTGGAAGCTTTATTGGCGAAATGAAAGACGAATGTGAAAGAGTACTTTTAGATATAAAAGACAAGTGCTGCTATGTTGAGCCATTTAGGTTTGACCAATCAAATAGAATCACAAAAGAATTGTTCAAATTATATAATGAAGCTCCAGATTATCCATTTGATGACGGCAAAAACGATGAAGATGCAGTGTTTAGATGTAAAGATAATCAAAAATGGTATGGCATATTAATGCCAATAAAACGATCTTGTATTTCAAAAAACAAAGAAGATGAAGACATTATAGATGTATTAAATGTGAAGGTTGACGAGAATAAACTTGAAGATATTTTAAAGCTTCCTAGTGTATATCCTGCTTATCATATGAATAAGCAAAAATGGATAAGCATAGTTCTTGACGGAGGGCTTGACGACAAAACGCTTATGAACCTTATATGCACCTCTAGAGATTTGGTAATAGCAAAGCACAAAAAGAAATAGTGTATAATAAAAGAGAGGTGTGCTATGGAAGAATTAGAAAAAGTAGAACAAGTTCCAGGAGAAGATTTAAAACCTCAAAGCCCAAAAAGTGTATCTAGAACTCTTGCAATTACTTCATTGTCTATAGCTATCTTTATGATTTTTCTTTCAGGGCTTTTTGATTTTCTCGCGTTCAAAGATGCAATATTAACATTTATTGCAGGATTATTAGTAACTGCAGTGGCAACTGTAATTATTTTTATGGCGTTTTTTGCAAGCCTTGTTTTGATTTTTGGTATTATTATTCTCCAAAACAATGGATTCTGGCCAATTAATGCTATAAAGAATGTGTTTATAGAGATTATGGGAAGTGTAGAGATTCTACCAGAGCAGTTAGCTGCATTTAGAATTTATAGAATCATTTTATTGGTATTATTTGTTGGTAATATTATTTTGGCGTCAATCGCAGTAGTGAAATACAAAAAAGAAAAAGCACTAAAACTTGTAAAGCCATTTGATAATACAAAACCTATGGCCATTACAGCATTAGTATTTGCTTGTATCGGCGCGGCAATATCAATAGCTTCGATATTCTTAACTACTATATTATAAATATAGCTCTTCTAATTTATCACAAAGATATTTATATCTATTGAATTTATCTTCGTCTGCAAAATGATCTTTTCTATCTTGCTTTATTACATTTACATAATCTAAAACTTCATCGCCAAATTGTTCTGAAGCTAAATCGAATTTATGACCATCAACTATGTTGAAGCAGTGAACTCCACCAGTTTTTAGAGGGATTCCGTATACTTCGCCTCCAAAAATATCTTGAACTAAAAATGCTGTAATAGAGCATTGACCTACTGTCTTATTATCTTTTGACCAATTGCTTCTTAATCTTGGCGCACATGAGTATTCGCACCAGATGTTATCTAGCATATCATATAAAACTCTAGGATTCTCAACCTTTAGGTATTTCTTGTTAATAGGAGATACAAGTGTATCTTGCCATCCGTAAAAATTGTATTTCATACTTCACCTCACATGAATATAATACAACTAATATTTACATTTTGGGAATAATATTATATTATTCAATTAAGCGATTGCTAGAAAAATAAATAATTTGGGGTTTTAAATGAATGATTTAACAAAAGGCCAAAAGGCATATTTAATTACGCATTCAATATTATCTGCAATTGGATTAGTGCTAATTTTGTTTTTGCTAGATATAGCAAATCTAAAAGTGTTCGGGACTGTATTGACACTAATTTTTTATGTTGCGTTTGTTGCTTCAATATTCTTTATTGTGAAGAAGAAATGGTATGTAAAATGCGCCGCAACATTATTGTTAGTTATTCTAACAATGGTTATGTTCTTTGCAGCAGCTCCAGGTAAAGCGTACTTAGATGCAGTTCAAGGAAAGAATTTAGAATCAACAGCTATTTTGGAAGTTGAAGGTGGTAAAATTCAAGGCGTTAAAACTCAAGATGGAAAAGTTGAAGTATACGCAGGAATTCCATATGCAAAAGCCCCAATTGGAGATCTTCGTTGGAAAGAACCACAAAATGTAGAGCCATGGGAAGGAGTTAAAGACTGTACTAAATTTGCAAATAGAGCAATGCAATCATCTACATCATTTATGATGAATACTCTTCAAGATATGTATCTTGAGGGCGGCTGGCATATAGATTTGAAATATCAACCAGATTTACCAATGAGCGAAGACTGCTTATATCTAAATGTGTATAAGCCAGTTGATGCTACAGAAAATACCCCAGTTCTTATTTATTATCATGGTGGTTCATTAATGTCTGGAACTACAGCAAGTAAAGATATCTACGGAGTAGAGGTTGCTAAAAAGGGAGTTATCTTTGTAACTGTCGCGTATAGACTTGGTGTATTTGGATATTTAGCACTTCCAGAACTTAAGGAAGAATCTCCAAATGGAACTACAGGAAACTATGGTCTTTTAGACCAAGTTAAAGCTTTGGAGTGGGTTAATAATAATATCACGAAATTTAATGGTGATAAAACTAACATAACAATTGCGGGTGAATCAGCAGGTTCATCATCAATTTCGGCACTTTGCTCAACCCCACTTGCAAAGAATCTATTTAAGCAAGCTATTGGCGAATCATCATCAGTTGTATTGCAAGTTCCACCTCATACATTTAGAACTTTAGATAAAGCGTATAAGATGGGTGCAGATATTAAGAAAGAATTTGGTGTAGAAACTCTAGAACAAATGAGAGCTATGCCAGCAGAAGAGCTAATAAAGACAAAGTATGAAAATTCAGCAATGACAGTTGATGGATATGCGTTGCCAAAGACTCCATATGAAATATATCTTGCTGGAGAAAATAACGAAAAAGCACTTTTAAATGGTGTAAATGCTGGAGAAGCTGATCCATTCATCTTCTTGCAGTATTTATTTGGAAAACAACCAAATCTAGATAACTACAAAGAAAGATTGCAATCTGTCTTTGGCGAAGATACAGATGCGCTTTTAGCAATGTATGAAGGAAAGATTAATTCAAATAAAGATGCAAGCAAAGTGTTTAATGAAATTATTTCTGCATATTGGTTTATCTATCCACATCAATCTTGGTCAACAATGGCATATAACAATTCAGAAAAAGTGTATAGATATGTATTCACAAAAGAAAACGGATATATGAGCACATGGCACTCTGGAGAAATTATCTACGCTTATGGAAATGTAAAGAACGAAGGAAAGTCTTATAGATATGACGAAAGCGATTTAGCACTATCTGATACGATGCTAAATTATTGGATTAACTTTGTTAAAACAGGAAATCCAAATGGTGAAAATCTTCCTCAATGGGATGAATGGAATCCAATTAATAATAGAATTATTGAGCTAGGATCAAAGGTAGATATGATTGATGATCCATATCAATTCCTATATGATTTCATGAAAGCATTTGATGAAAAGAGGGCAGTAGATCCAAATAATGCTTTTAACTAAATATAAGGCGCTTTTATGCGCATATAACATACATGCGTAATTTTACTTGCGAAAAATATGCATTATTGCTAAAATACTAAACGAGTTAAAAATTTAACGAAAAATTTTATAAATATATGGAGGACATATTATTATGGCAAATGTAAGAGTTGCAATTAATGGTTTTGGACGTATCGGTCGTTTAGCATTCAGACAAATGTTTGGTGCTGAAGGTTTTGAAATTGTTGCTATCAACGATTTAACAAGCCCAAAAATGTTAGCACACTTATTAAAGTACGATTCAACACAAGGTAACTATGTAAACATGGGACACACAGTTGAATCTTGCGAAGCTGTTCTTAACGAAGATGGAACAGTAAAAGAAGATGGATACATCGTAGTTGATGGAAAGAAGATCACAATCTATGCTAAAGCTAAGGCTGCTGAACTTCCATGGAAAGCTCTAGATGTAGACGTTGTTTTAGAATGTACAGGTTTCTATACATCTAAGGCTAAGGCACAAGCTCATATCGATGCTGGTGCAAAGAAAGTTGTTATTTCAGCTCCAGCTGGTAACGATCTTCCTACAATCGTTTACAACGTTAACCACACAACATTAACAAAAGATGACAACATCATTTCTGCTGCTTCTTGTACAACAAACTGCTTAGCTCCAATGGCTAAGGCTTTAAATGATCTAGCTCCAATCGAAGCTGGTATCATGACAACAGTTCATGCTTATACAGGAGACCAAATGATCCTAGATGGCCCACAAAGAAAGGGTGATTTAAGAAGATCAAGAGCTGGTGCTATCAACATCGTTCCAAACTCAACAGGTGCTGCTAAGGCTATCGGTTTAGTTATCCCAGAATTAAATGGTAAGTTAATCGGTTCTGCACAAAGAGTTCCAACTCCTACAGGTTCTACAACAATCTTAGTTGCTGTTGTAAACAAGGCTGTAACAAAGGATGATATCAATGCTGCTATGAAGGCTGCTGCTACAGAATCATTCGGATATACAGAAGAACAATTAGTTTCTTCAGACGTTATCGGTATGAGATTCGGTTCATTATTTGATGCTACTCAAACAATGGTTATCCCAATGGGTGACAAGACTCAAGTTCAAGTTGTTTCTTGGTATGATAATGAAAATTCTTATACATCTCAAATGGTTAGAACAATCAAGTATTTCGCTAAGTTATTAAACAAATAATTGATTAATTAATCAAAGATACCAAAGGCTGGTAGAACAAATAAGTTTTACCAGCCTGTTTTTATAATTGACAATTATATTTATCTAATATAAAATGTTGATTATTATTGAGGATATATGTCACAAACAAGGAAAGAAAAACTAATAGCCGATTTAAAATATATGGGTAAGAATATAACGGAAGTTATATTACCTGTTATTGGGCTTTGTGGTTTATCTGGAATTATCGTAGGACTTTTGGTAGGCTTTTTCAATTATGCTATGAAGTGGCTCGTTATATGGAGTAAGCAAATATATGCATATGTAGGCGAGCATTTAGCATTTTTACCACTTCTACTTTTAGGTCTAGGCGTTTTAGCAATAGCTATGGCATATATTCATAAATGGGCCCCAGAAACCAGGGGAAGTGGCGTTCCTCAAACAGAAGGTATGATGAGAGGAATGGTTGGCTTTAAACCATTTAGAATGATGGCCGGTATGATAGCAGGTTCTGCAATAAGTTTCTTTGCAGGGTTACCACTAGGAACTGAAGGTCCATCTTTACAACTTGGTGCTTCTTCATCTCAAGCTGTATCAAACGTATTTAAATCTAAACTTGCTTGGCAAAGATATGTAATATCTGCCGGTGCTGGTGCAGGTTTTGCCGTAGCGTTCTCAGCTCCTTTATCTGGTCTTATTTTCGTTTTAGAAGAAGGGCATAGAAGATTTTCTCCAGTTTTATTATTATCTACTGTTGTTTCTATAACCCTAGGCTTTATGACATATAGATTAATGGGTAATGTAACAGGACTTTGGAATGCTGATTCAGCACACTTCCAATTTGCAGAATTTGAAGCTGTAACATATCAACAAATTTGGGTATTATTAGGCATTGGTGTAATATGCGGCATTTTAGCAGTTATATTTAACTATGTTATGATGAATTCTCAAAAGGTCACTGATAAATATGAAAAATATCTACCTGAGTGGGCAAGATTGTTATTTATATTTATAATAGTTGGAATAACGGGCGTGTTCTTTGGATATGTTAATTATTCTGGCCATGATTTAATCGAGATGATATCTACAGGCTCGTTCCCAACATGGATGCTAATCATAATGCTTGTTGTTAAATTTATAATGGTAATTCTTTGCTATGATTCAGGATCAACAGGTGGCTTATTTGTGCCAATGCTAACAATTGGTGCACTAATTGGTGGCATCGTTGGAGATATTGGTATCGCTCTAAATCTTCTTGATCCTAAATATTATATATCTATTATATGTATCGGCATGACAACATTCTTTGGAGCAGCCGTTAGAGCTCCATTGACAGCAATTGTTCTTATTGTCGAATTATCTCAATACGAAGCAAGATTCTTGCCTCCAATGATTTCTATAATTACCGCATTTTTAGTTGCAGAATTATTCGGTTCTAAGCCTCTATATGATTCTATGCTAGAAAGATTAAAGAAAATCTTTGCAAACTACCATAAGGTAGAAATGGAAGATATCGATTTGCAAGTAGAGGATGGAGCATTTATTTCTGGCAAGAAGATTTCAGATATTTTATGGCCTATAGATACTTTGATTGTAAGTATTACAAGAGGCAACGAAAAAATAGTTCCAAACGCTGGAACAATTGTTGAAGTTGGAGATGTTTTAACTATTCAAGTTGAAACAGGTAATAAAGAAAGAACAACAAGATATTTGAATCACTTAATTTCAGACTAATTTCTATTATTCTAATAAAGACTCAGGATCACACATTAACGCTTTTGAAAGCATAATGAGATATTCGCTTCTTGCGCCATTTATATTTTTCTGCTTTTGCTCATATTGTTGAATTGTTCTTAGTGGTACTCCGCTAAGCAAAGCAAGTTCGCTTTGAGATATGCCCACTTGTTCACGTATTCTTTTTAGATTTGACTTTGTTGAAGAAATAGATAGTAACTCATCCATTTTGTCGCAAAATTGCAATATATCCATTTCGTGGTAAGGATTATATAAATCTCTTATATCTAAAATAGGAACGGTAATAGCTTTAAAAGAAATATTTCTTAACCATTGATAATAAGCAAGAGCCCAACCTGTCCAATATTCTCGCGTACGCCCATTTTTATATGTTTGATTGGTATCGCAGCAAATTATAAGACGAGCAAGCTCAACTCCAGATTGCCCAGCAATTGTTGACGAATCTCCTGTCTCAAAAGCTTTAGATATTGGAGATTTTAAAAATGCTGTCCAAAAATCTTCGAGTAAGACGTGCGCATCATTTACGGCATAATCTAACATTGTTCCTAAAGATGTTTGCGCTATTTCTAAATATGTTTTATCGTAAGCGGGTATCATCTGGTTTAATCTCCTCATCTAAGATTGTGGTAATGTAGATATCACCTTTTTGCCTTGTGTTCTTTCTAGAATTGAAATAATCGTTTCTTGCCATTTTGTCACGGATCTCTTTTTTAGGATACCATTCTAAAGCGCTTGCTTTTTCGCTACCTAGATATTCAATTTTGTCAAAGGCTCTTTTGCTTATAATTACGAATTGTTGTCCAAGTTTTCCAAGCGTTAGAGCATTGCATAATTGTCTATATGAAATTGTGCCATTGATGAAATCTTGAGCATAAGAAAAGTAGCTATCGTCAGCTCTATATCCTAACACTATATCTATCCCGTCTAACGATACTCTAAAATTTTTTATTAAAAAATCTCTGGCTTCGTTTGCTAGTGGAGATAAAATGTTGAATGTTCTATATGTCAATAGAATTGTTAACCAATGAAGAAAAGTGTATTTTGAGTCATTTAAATCTAGAATATTTAATCCTTCGGTAGAGATTTGATATTTATTTGCGTATCCATCTCTATCTTTTTCAACGGCCCATTCTTTTGCCATTTCTAAAGATTGCGTACAATAAAAACCTCGGCCGTAGTCGTTATAGGGTTTACCCGCGCCGTATATAGGTGTTTTTATGATGTCTTTTGATCCATGGTAAATGATTTCGTTCATACACACTCCATAGCTATTTATATTCAATAGTATTATACTCCAATCGGAGTAGTGTGTCAATTTACTATACTCCAATCGGAGTAGTATTAAAACTTAATATCAAAAATATCTGTGCAAATTCTATTTGCGTATTCTGGTTCGTGGGTAACTAATAATATGGCGCCTTTATAGTCTTGTAGAGCGTCAAATAGGGCATCTTTTGCATTGACGTCTAAATGATTAGTAGGCTCGTCTAAAATAAGCAAATTTGAAGACTTTTGCATAATTGCACAAAGTTTAATCTTTACTTGTTCTCCACCAGATAGGTTTCCAACTGGTTTTGTAGCAAGTTCTCCGCGAAGGCCAACCTTTGCAAGTTCGCTTCTTATTTCTTTTGCATTCATTTTAGGGAACATTTCGTTCATAAATGTCGTTGCAGATATTGTTTTAGATCTAAACTCCAAATCTTGTTCAACATAGTTGATTTTTGTTTGAAGGTGGAAATCAAATGTGCCTGAGATTGCTGGAAGCTTATGCATCAATGTCTTTAAAAGAGTAGTCTTTCCAAGACCATTTGTTCCTCTAATCCACATCTTTGTATCTGATGTCATAGATAAATCTATAGGGGGCAAAATAGCATGTCCATCGTATCCAATTTCAAGATTCTTAACTTCAAGTAAGTGTCTTGCTAGTATTTGAACGTAAGGGAAGTTGAAAACTGGTTTTACAGTAGATACTGGCTTTTGCATAACATCAATTCTATCTAACATCTTTTGACGAGAATTCGCCATACCTGCAGTTGCTGCACGTGCTTTATTTTTAGCGATGTATTCTTCCATACGCTTAATTTCTCTTTGTTGACGTTCATAATCATCTTGATATTGTTGAGCTTTTTGCTCATGTTGTAGTAGGTATTCATTATATGAGCACCAATATTTTGTGATTTGTCCGTTTTCAATATTGATGATTATCTTGCAAGTATTATTTAAAAATTGAGTATCGTGAGAAACAAGAATGAATGTACCCTTGAAAGAATTCAAGAACTTGTTTAGCCAATCGATTTGCTCCAAATCCAAAAAGTTAGTAGGCTCATCAAGTAGCATTACATCTAAATCTTGAAGCAATAGCTTTGCTAGCATTAACTTTGCACGTTGACCACCAGAAAGCGTAGCAATTAAAGTATCATAACCATAGTTATTAACGCCAAGGCCTGTTGCTACCTTTTTGATTTCAGATTCTAAATCGTAAAAGTTCGCGTGTTCTAATCTTTCTTGCATCTTTGCTGTTTTTTCGATTAGGGCATTTAGTTGCTTTTCGTCCGCTTCTCCCATTTTCTCATAAAGAGAATTAAGTTCTGCTTCTAAATCAAATAAATGTTGGAATGAAGTTTTTAAATATTCCATGACAGTTAAAGATCTGTCTATATTTGCATGTTGATCTAAATAACCCCATCTAATTCCGTTTAACCATTTAACTTCGCCTTCATCTTGAGAAAGGTTTCCTGCAATTATATTCATAAATGTAGATTTTCCTGCGCCATTTAAGCCAACAACACCAATGTGCTCACCATTATTTACGGTAAGATTTGCATTGTTGAATAACTGCTTTTCATCAAAGACATGAGATAAATTAGTAATTGTTAAAACGCTCATGCCATTATTGTAAGATTTTAATATTGAATTATGCAACCAATAAAGTATGAAATATCTCCATTGAATAAAATATTATATTATGTTAATATTTTAACAGGAGGCTGTAAAATGGCAAATAAGGTTATCGCTTTCGCAGGAAAAGGCGGAGTAGGAAAAACAAGTTTATCTGCGCTAACTGTTAAGTTATTGTGTAGCAAATTTAAAGATAAAAAGATTTTGGCAATTGATGCCGATCCAGCAGTTGGGTTATCTACAGCATTAGGAGTTGAAGTAACACACACTGTTAATGATGTTAGATTAAATTTTATCGACGAATTAAAAAAACCAGATAGATTATCTACAATGGAAATTTTAAATGAAGCTCATTTTGAATTATCTGACATAATGATTGATTGTAAAGATTATGCGTTTTTGGCAATTGGAAGACCAGAAGGAGCCGGTTGCTATTGTTCAATAAATAGTTTCTTAAAAGATATTATTTCAGAAATTGCATCCAATTTTGATTATGTAGTTATTGATGGCGAGGCTGGAATTGAGCAAGTTAATAGAAGAGTAATGCAAACCGTTACAGATTTAGTTTTAGTTTCTGATGGAAGCGCTAAAGGTATAAATGTAGCGAGAACTATTCAAGATGTAGCTAAGAATTTACAAATGTATAATAACTCAGGAATTATAATAAATAGAGTGAAAGAAGACAAGTTCAAGGATTTAATCAATCTTGATGGATTGAGCTTATATGGATTTATTGATGAGGACCCAAATCTTCAACTATTAGATATTCAAGGAAAATCTCTATTTGAATTAGAAGATAACTCAATTACAGTTAAAGGATTAGAAACAGCACTTAAAAAGGCAGGAATTATATAATGCGTGATTTAAAACATATCCATTTTTATGAAGATTTGCTAGAACAAGCAAACAATGAATTGGTGCAAAAAGCGAAAAAAGAAGGAAAGGCTTGTGTTGCATATACCTGTTATTATATGCCAGAAGCGCTATTAAATTTAGACAATAGCTTTTCTGTTAGACTTCGCGCTCCACATACAGGGTCATTAGATATTAGCCAATATTATATGTCTAGTTTTATTTGTGGATATTCAAGAGCACTTTTAGAGAGAGCATTTGAAGGTGGATTCAATTTCGTTGATTGTTATTTTTCATCAGACACATGCCAACAAATGGTCAGAGTTGTTGAAAACATCCACGAAATGAATCTAATAGACAACAAACGATTCTATTACAACATTATCGATGCGCCATTGAAGATAACAGAACATGGCACTGAGTTTTACACAAATCAAGTTAAAACAAGATTTTTAGAACCACTTAGAGATAAGTTTAATTGTGATATATCAGAAGAGGCCTTAAGAAAAGCGGTTGAAATGCATAATAGAATGTGTGCAATTTTTGAGGAAATCTCTGAAATGAGAAAGGAAGAAAATCCAAAAATCACACCAAGAGAATTCCATATTTTATGTTTGGTTAGTTATGCTTGTCCTACATATTTAATATTGCCATATCTTGAAGAAACTCTTGAGGATTTAAGACATCGTCAAAAGGATGAAAAAAATAGATGGAGAGCAAGAGTAGTTGTAGTTGGTTCTGAAATAGACGATTATACATTCTCAGAAATTTTGGAATCTTGTAATTGTTATGTAGTTGCAGATAGATATTGCTATGGATCAATACCTGGAAGACAACAAATTGTATTAAATGACAAAGAGCCTGTATTAGATCAAGTATGTAGAAACTATTTAGTTACTAATCAATGCCCAAGATTTATGGCACAAGATAAGATTCAAGGAAGAAGGGAACTTATTAAGAGACTTGTAGAAGATTATAAGGCAGATGGCATTATATATGAACAAGCAAAGTTCTGCGATTTCTGGGGATATGAAAGAATGCTTGCATCAAGAGTATTGCAAGATGAATACCATATTCCAACAACGCAAATCGATAGAGAATATGTAGTATCTGGATCAGGTCAGTTAATGACAAGAATTCAAGCTTTTGTTGAAAGCTTAGAAATAAAGAAAATACAAGCAAAGGAGGCAGCAAAGCATGGCAAAGACTAAGCATATAGCAGATAATTATAAGCCAAAAACTTGTATTTATAAACGCCGTGAATGGCGAGGCTTTAAAGATACTTTCTATGATTTTTTCCAATGGTTAAAATTGTGGGGGATTTTGGCAGGCTGGCTTCTTGCCCATCCAATCCAAAATATAAAGGCATTATTTAGATATCGTTGGATGTACACATATCTAACGGTTGTTTCATTCTTTGATAGATTAATGAGCCAAATGAAAGGAGCTGCTCTTAGAGCTGCTAGAAACAATATGAATACTCTAGCAAAAATAGTAACAAAGCATTTAACAATACTATTTTCAGCAGATGAGCATTTGCATCCTCATTCTAAAAAGGCTAAAGAAAAATCTGAGCATATCATTTTGATTGATGAATTATTACCGGGCATTTTCTGCGCAGGATTTAAGGGATATAACACAATTTTATATCAAGTAGCTCCTGTATATTTGCCATCATTAATTAATCAACATACGCCAGTTCATTATATCAGCCAAACTGAAAGCTATGGATTGCCGGCAGATGTATGTCCGCTTCCATCATATGAAGCAGGCGTTGCGATTGAAGATGATTTCTGCAAAGTTGGTAAATGCTTTATCTCATGCAATATGCCATGTGATGGCAGTATCATGACATCAGCTGTACAAGATAGACGACATGGACTACCAACAATGCCTTTAAATGTTCCACTTCGTTGGAAAAGAGAAGAGGTCATGGATTATGCAGTAAAAGAATACAAATCTGTAATTAAGTTCATTGAAGATCAAACTGGTGCAATATTTGATTACGATGAATTGAGAAAAGCTTGCGAAATTTGGAACGAACAAACAAGAATGAAGATGGAAAAGTGGGAATTAAATAAAACTGACATTCCACCACACACAGGCTCTACATCTTGGTTGTATAGAATATTTGAATATCAATTTGCATGCGGAAATGCTCAAGCTCTAAAGAACGATAAAAAGGTCAATGCAATATTGAGAAAGCAAGTAGCTAAAGGAATATTCCCAAAGACTGTAAAGCATCGTGCAATTATTTGGAATACGCCATGTAACAATTATGCAAACTTTAACGAATGGTTATTGGACTGTTGGGGTATTGATTCTGTTTGCGAAATGATTGATTTCCAAGGATCTGAAATAATTGATACATCTACACCAGAAACTATGTTATATGGTATTGCTAAGATGGCACAAGGAGCTACCATGAGAGTTCATACAAAAGGTGGCTATGAAGTTATCTTAGATGATTTATGGGTTAAGATGGAAGAATTTAATGCCGATATGGTAATTATGTTTGAGCAAATTTCTTGCAAGGGCGTAGCGGCTATAAGCGGCTTATTTGAAGAACAAGCAATGAAGAGGGGCGTTAAGTTTGTTTGGGTTAAACAAGATTTGATGGACCCAACCTCAATATCTAGAAGAGATATGAGAGACGACATTAATAAATTTATGAAGACAGTAATGAGAGAAGAACCACTAGATGAATCTCTAGTTGATTTCGACGATAGTGAATGCTGGTAGGAGGCTAAAGATGAAAAAATATTTTTGTGGATGTGACGTAGGTTCAACATATGCTAAATGCGTAATAATGGATGAGGAAGGCAAAATTCTTGCTCACTCAACAATTCGTTCAAAGATAAATCCAGTGCAATCGGCAACAATAGCTCTAGATGAAACAATTAAACAAGTAGATGGGCTAAATAGTGCACAAGAATTGACATATCTTGTAGGAACAGGATATGGAAGAAATAAGGTGCCATTTGCTGATGAAAATATATCTGAAATCTCTTGCCATGCGATGGGCGTACATGTAGTTGATCCAACTATAACTGGTATTATTGATATCGGTGGACAAGACGTTAAAGGTATTAGAATAGATAAAGATGGAACTGTTTTGAACTTTGCTATGAACGATAAATGTGCAGCAGGCACAGGAAAGTTCTATGAAGCTATGGCAAGAGCTTTCGAAATGCCACTTGAAGAATTTGCAAAGTTATCTTTAAAGGCTAAAAATGTTATTCCAATTACAGCTCAATGTACAGTATTTGCTGAATCAGAAGTAACATCGCTTGTTGGTGAAGGAAAACCAATGGAAGAAATTGCAGCTGGTCTTCAAGTATCTATTGCAAAAAGATGTTTTGTAATGGCTAAAAAAGCAGGCACTGATGGAAAGATTACATTAACGGGTGGTTGTGCTAAAAATGAAGGATTGAAAAAGGCAATTGAGCAAGTTCTAAGAATTAAAGTAACAGAACTTCCTCTAGATCCTCAACTTATGGGCGCACTAGGAGCTGCAGAATATGCAAGACAAAAGGGATTGGCAGAAGGAGCGAATAAATAATGATTACATTGTTTTTGATTTATTATTTTAACCTAGATACAAAACTTATCTATCTTTTGCAAAAACCAATGATGAAGCATTATGACAACATAAAGAGAGATAGAAAACTATAATGAATTTGTATGATGGATTAATAAAAGACATTTTCAAGGTGTTAGCTAATTATCCAATGAAAAAATTGGATAGCAAGCCTTTGGCTTGGGATATTAATAACAAGAACGTTTTTCTTTTAGATAAGGAAATGGCATATGAGCTTGGTGGATATCCTAAAGATAGTGTTAATATTATAATCCAATCGGACAACCAATTTATTGACGATGGAATATATTTTATATGCCCAAATGATTTTGACATCAAATTGCTTGAAAAACAGCGTCATTTATCATTTGGGAAAATCGTTTTATTAAAGACAAAAAATCTTGACGAAAATAATATCTATGATTTCACGCAAAAAACTTTAATTAAAGATACGAAAGCTTATTTTAATGACGTTATGACAAGAGCGTCTTCAAAGC
This sequence comes from Clostridiales bacterium, assembly GCA_015055975.1. GTDB lineage: Bacteria > Bacillota > Clostridia > Christensenellales > UBA3700 > UBA3700. The sequence goes on from SVHF01000005.1 coordinate 47,868, forward strand.
ACTATTTTATAAATTATAAAGTGTCCAAAAAGGCTATAAAAGATGGCTTTGATATCTATAAGATGGCAAGCTCAATACATTCTTCATATCTAGAAATAGATGAAGTTGTTAATTGTGCTGTTATAATATTATTGGGCGATATGAATATTTATAAAGAGCTTTTGCCATTGGCGGAAAAGAATAAGGAAATATCTATAGCTCTAAATCACATATTTGATGGCGTAAATATGGATTGTAAGTCCTGTGATATGACAGATATATGTGATGAGATAAAAGAGCTGCGTGCAATACACAAAAAACAACAAAAGGAGTAATTACTATGGGGGAAAAAATAATAGTTAATCCAAAGACAAGATGGTATAAAGACGCCGTCGTTTATCAAATTTATCCAAGAAGCTTTTGCGATTCAAATGGTGATGGCATTGGCGACTTGAGAGGAATTATTTCAAAACTAGACTATATCAAATCTTTAGGAGTTAATGCCGTTTGGCTATCTCCAATTTACAAATCTCCAAATGATGACAATGGATATGATATCTCAGATTATAGAGACATTATGGATGAGTTTGGCACAATGGCAGATTTTGACGAAATGATTAAAGGTATGCATGATAGAGGCATCAAGCTTATTATGGACCTTGTCGTTAACCATACGTCAGATGAACATAAGTGGTTCTTAGAATCTAAAAAATCTAAAGATAACCCATATAGAGATTACTATATCTGGAGAGAAGGAAAGGGCAAAAAACCTCCAAACAATTGGATGAGTAACTTCGTAGGACCAGCTTGGGAATACGATGAAACAACAGGTGAGTATTATTTGCACCTATTTTCTAAAAAACAGCCAGATCTAAATTGGGAAAATCCAAAGGTTAGACAAGAGGTTGCAGATATTTGTAATTTCTGGTTCGAAAAGGGCGTAGATGGCTTTAGATGCGACGTTATCACATATATATCTAAAGTTCCAGGTCTTCCTGATGGGAATTTCTTAAAGGATGCGCCTTTAATGGGGCAACATAACTATGTTATGGGACCAAGATATCATGAATATATGCACGAGCTAAATGAAAGAGCATTTTCTAGATATGACACAATGACAGTTGGTGAAGCTGCCGGTATTACATTTAAAGATGCATATAAGAGCATTGATGAATCAGTAGGAGAGCTTGATTCTGTATTTACATTTGAACATGTTAATGCGGATATGTATATTCAAGTGTTCCCACATAAATTATCTCTTCCAAAATGGAAGAAGATCTTATCTAATTGGCAAAGTTTGCCTCTAACATCACAACCAACCCTATTTTTAGAAAATCATGACCAACCACGTTCTTGGCCAAGATTTGTTATGTATGAAAAGAACAATAAAGAGCTTGCTTGTAAGATGTTACTTGTTGCTATGCAAATGATGAGAGGAACAGGATATATTTACCAAGGACAAGAAATCGGTATGACAAATATCGAATTAAAGCAAGAAGAATATATAGACATCATGGCAACTCGTATCTTCGATACGCTTAAAAAGACAGCGCCATTTTTGATGCCTATTGCAAGAAGCGCTATGGCAAAAAGAGCAAGAGATCACGCAAGAACTCCAATGCAATGGGATTCAAGTGAGCTTTGCGGATTTACTACAGGAAAGCCATGGATGAAGATAAATCCAAATCATGTAGATGTAAATGTCGAAAAGCAAGAAAATGATGTAGATAGTATCTTGAATTTCTATAGAAAATTCTTACATTTTAGAAAAGGCAAGGACGTCATAATCTCGGGTTCATATGTTCCATATTACGAGAAAAATAGAAGCTTGTTCGTATACAATAGAGTTTTAGGTAATAAGGCATATTTCACGATTTGTAATTTCAAGAATAAGCCAATTAGTTTCAAGGTTCCAAAAGACTTGAATATCAAGTCTTCAAAAGTGGCAATTACAAACTATAAAGAACCGGTTTCAGATGTATTAATGTCAAGAAAGATTGCGCCATTTGAAGCAGTTGTTTATGAATTAGAATTGAAATAATGCAAGACATAGAAAAATTACAAGAATTAATAGACAAATCAAATAAAATAGTTTTCTTTGGAGGAGCAGGAGTTAGCACCGAATCTGGCATTCCAGATTTTAGAAGCCAGGACGGATTATATAACCAAAAGTATAAATATCCTCCAGAGGAAATAATTTCTCATACATTTTTTGTCCATAAAACAGAAGAATTTTATGAGTTTTATAAAGATAGAATGCTTTATTTAGACGCAAAGCCAAACATTACACATAAGGCTCTAGCAAAGCTAGAAGAGAAGGGAAAATTGCTTGCAATTGTTACTCAAAACATAGATGGGCTTCATCAATTAGCAGGCTCTAAAAAAGTCTTTGAATTACACGGAAGTGTGCTTAGAAATTATTGTACAAAGTGCAGAAAATTTTACGATGTGAATTTTATTAAAAATTCAGTTGGTGTTCCAAAGTGTTCATGTGGTGGTATTGTAAAGCCAGATGTTGTTTTGTATGAAGAAGGACTTGATGAGGATGTAATTGTCGGCTCTATTAAAGCTATCGAAAATGCGGATTTATTAATCATTGCTGGAACGTCTTTAGTTGTTCAACCAGCAGCAAGTTTAATTAACTATTATCGTGGCAAGGACATAGTCCTTATTAACAAGTCTGAAACCTTTGCAGATAGTCGTGCAAGCCTATGTTTTCACGACTCTTTGGGCAGTGTTTTTGAAAAGTTGAATATTTAGTCCTAGATTTTCCATATATTTATATAATATTTTAGGAATGCGTATTGAAAACGCGTGCGCTCAAATGCTATAATTTGGGTATTAAGATTAAAAGGAGTTAGTGCACGATGATTGATACAAAGCAACCGGTTTATTTATTTCACGAAGGAACAAACCACGAAGCGTACAAATTATTGAGTCCTAGCCAAGTAGTTGAGGGGGGAAAGAAAGGATGGGTGTTCAGAGTATGGGCACCACACGCAAAGACAGTTTCTGTTGTAGGCGATTTCAATTACTGGGATAGATCATCTAATCCAATGTATAAGATTAGCGATGGTATCTGGGAAGTATTTGTAGAAGGTCCAAAAATTTATGATAACTACAAATACAGCATAGAGGCACAAGATGGAAGAATTATCATGAAGTCTGACCCATATGCACTTCATACAGAAACAGCTCCACAAAATGCATCAAAGCTTTATGAATCTTCATATAAGTGGGGAGATGCTAAGTGGATGAAGGCAAGAGAAAGCGTTAATCCATATGAAGCACCAATGAATATTTACGAACTTCATTTGGGCAGCTGGAGAAGACACCAAGATGGAAACGTTATGAACTATAGAGATATAGCAAATGACCTAGTTTCTTATGTCAAAGATATGGGTTATACACATGTAGAAATTTTGCCAATTACAGAATATCCATTTGATGGTTCATGGGGATACCAAGTAACAGGTATGTTTGCTCCAACATCAAGATATGGAACTCCAGACGATTTTAGATATTTAATAGACACTCTTCATAAAAACGGTATCGGTATTTTCTTGGACTGGGTTATTGCCCATTTCCCAAAGGATGAATATGGCTTATATGAATTCGATGGACAAAAGACATACGAATATGAAGAAGGTTGGAAATGTGAACATAAAGAATGGGGAACAAGAATCTTTGACTACGGTAAGAACGAAGTTAAATCATTCTTAACATCATCTGCAATGTTCTGGACAAAAGAATTCCACATCGATGGCATTAGAGTTGATGCCGTTGCTTCAATGCTATATTTAGATTATGGTAGAAAAGATGGAGAGTGGAGACCAAACTGCTTTGGTGGAAATTACAACCTTGAAGCAATTGATTTCTTAAAGATGTTAAACACAACAGTTCTATCTGAAAACAAGGGCGTGCTAATGATTGCTGAAGAATCTACTGCATTCCCAATGATTACAAAGCCAGCATACGATGGCGGTCTTGGATTCAATTTCAAGTGGAACATGGGATGGATGAACGATATGTTAAGATATGTATCTGCTGATCCATTCTTTAGAAAAGACATGCACAACAATGTAACCTTTGCTATTACATATGCATATAGCGAAAACTATATATTACCAATTTCTCACGACGAAGTTGTTCACGGAAAAGCATCACTTTTAAATAAGATGCCAGGTGAATATCAACAAAAGTTCGATGGAGATAAGGCATTCTTGGGATTCATGATGGCTCACCCAGGAAAGAAGTTATTATTCATGGGATGCGAATTTGGTCAATTTATTGAATGGGATTATAAAAAGCAATTAGATTGGTTCTTGCTAGATTATGATTCTCATAGAAATTTAAATAAGTTCGTTAAAGATTTGAATAGATATTATCTTGACCACAATGAAATGTATCAACAAGATACAACATATGATGGATTCAAGTGGATATGTGCAGATGATAACACACAAAACATCGTTTCATTCAAGAGATTCAATAAAGAAGGCGACTATACAATCGTAGTTGTTAACTTCTCACCAATCGCAAGAGGAAACTATTCAATTGGTGTTCCAGATGATGCAACATATCAAGTACTTCTAAATTCTGATTCAGAAAAATATGGAGGTGCAGGAAATACTCCTACATCATATAAAGCACATGCAGGCGAAATGCATGGTGAAAAGTATGCAATCGATTTAGAGATTCCAGCAAACTGCGTTCTATATCTAAAACCAGTTCAAGGAAAGAAAGCTAAAAAAGGAAAAAAATAAACGGGGACATATTAAGGAGGAGATAGTTTAAATGTTATCTTTGAAAAAGGAAACTGTAGCAATGCTACTTGCAGGCGGACAAGGGACAAGATTATACGCTCTAACAAGAGACGTAGCAAAGCCAGCCGTATCATTTGGTGGAAAGTATAGAATCATTGACTTCCCACTATCTAACTGTGTTAATTCAAATATTGACACAATCGGTGTTTTAACACAATACAAGCCATTTGACTTAAACCAATATATTGGCAACGGACAACCATGGGACTTAGACAGATTATCTGGTGGTGTATTTGTATTACCTCCATATTCTAAGGGTGGCGAATCAGGCGACTGGTATAAAGGTACAGCAAACGCAATTTATCAAAACATTGAATTCGTAGATAAGTTCTCTCCAGAATACGTTTTAGTATTATCTGGCGACCACATCTACAAGATGAACTACGACAAGATGCTAGATTACCATAAAGAAAAGGGAGCAGATTGTACAATCGCCGTTATCAATGTTCCTCTAGCTGAAGCTTCAAGATTTGGTATCATGAACACAAATCCAGATAATTCAGTTTATGAGTTTGAAGAAAAGCCAAAGCAACCAAAGAGCACAAACGCTTCTATGGGTATCTATATTTTCAATTGGCAAAAACTAAGAAAATATTTAATCGAAGATGAAAATGATCCAAATTCATCTAACGACTTTGGTAAGAATATCATCCCAAATATGTTGAAAGACGGACAAAAGTTATTCGCATATAACTTTAAAGGATATTGGAAAGACGTTGGTACTATCGCAAGTTTGTGGGAAGCAAACATGGATATCATCAACGAACAAAGCGGTATTAATCTTGCAGACAACACTTGGAAGATTTATGCAAGAAATACAGCAGAGCACCCTCACGTTACAGGGCAAGATGCAAGAATTATCAATTCTCTAGTTACTGAAGGTTGCGAAATCGATGGTACAGTTATCAACAGCGTTATTTCTTCTGGCGTAAAGATTGAAGAAGGCGCAGTTGTAGAAAACAGTGTAATTATGCCAAATGCAATCGTTGAAGCAGGTGCTGTTATTAAGTACTCAATCGTAGGCCAAGGCGCAGTTGTTGGAAAGTGTGCTAAGGTTGGCGAAACTCAAGATGGCAAGGACGGATGGAAGATTGCCGTGGTTGGACCATATGGCAAGGTTGCAGATAAGCAAATCGTCAAGATTGGCGAAATGGTAGACTAGGAGGTGCAGATATGAATAATATTATTAGCGTTATTTTTGCAAGTGACCAAGAAACAAAATTAGATAACTTAGCTTTACATAGAACTGCTGCATCTTTACCATTTGCAGGCAGATATAGATGTATCGACTTTACATTATCAAACTTAGTAAATAGCCAAATCACATCAATCGGTATCGTTACAAGATCAAATTATTCTTCTTTAATGGACCATATCAGAATGGGTCGTGATTGGGATTTAAATAGAAAAAATGGTGGTATTACAGTATTCCCACCTTATGCTTCAAATACATCAAGAAATGTATTTAAAGGAAAGATTGAGGCTTTATATGGTATTTTGGAATTCTTCACAAAGGCTCCAGAAGATTATGTAATCGTAACAAACTCTAATATTATTGCAAGTATCAACTTTGAAGATGTATTTGATGAACACATCAAGAGCGGTGCAGATATTACTATTGTTTCATACACAGCAAAGCCAACAACATCAAAGAGATTGCTTCTTGAGCTTGATGATAACAATAAAGTTATTGGCACAAGAATCACTCAAACAGCATCAGATGAAGAAACAGAAATTGGCACAAATATTTACTTAATGAAGAAAGATATCTTAGTTGAACAAGTTATAGACAACTTCGAAAGAGGATATATCGACTTTGAAAAGAATATCATTCAACAAAATATCGACAAACTAAATATTCATGCATATCATTTAACACAACATTGTGCAATTATTGATGATGTTAAGTCTTACTATAGTGAATCAATGGCAGTATTAAATGCAAAGATTAGAAGCGAATTATTCGATGGCCCAGGCGGAAACGTATACACAAAGGTAAAAGATAGTGTTCCAACAAGATATAGAGATAAGGCAGTTGTACAAAATTCATTAGTTGCCGATGGTTGTGATATCAACGGAACAGTTATAAATAGTATCCTATTCCGTGGCGTTGTAGTAGAAGAAGGCGCTGAAATTAGAAATTCAATTGTAATGGAAGGTGGCGTCGTTAAGAAGGATGCAACTCTAGATTACACAATAACAGATAAAAACGTAACAATTACAGAAGACAAGCATATGTCAGGTACAGAATTGTTTGTAGCTGTAATACCAAAGAACAAAAAAGTTTAATTTAATTGGAGGCTAACCCATGGCAGAAAACAAAAAGACAACAAAAAAAGTTGCGCAACCAAAGGTTGAACCAAAAAAGGAAGTAGAAAGTAAGGCTCCAAAAGCTGCACCAGCTGCAAAGAAAGCCCCAGCTCCAAAGGTTGCACCAGCACCTAAAGCTGCTCCTGCTCCAAAAACAGAAGTTAAAAAGGAAGAAGTTAAACTAGAAGTTAAGAAAGAAGAAGTTAAGGTAGAAAACCCAGCTCCAAAGAAAAATGAGCCAATGAAGGTATTGTTTGTAGCAGGCGAAGCAAATCCATTTATTAAAACAGGTGGACTTGCTGACGTTGCAGGCGCACTTCCAAAAGCATTGGTAGATAAGGGAATTGATGCAAGAGTTATGATTCCTCTATATCTAGGAATCCCTCAAGAATTCAAGAACAATATGCAATATATCGGAAATTGCTTTGTTCAATTGTCTTGGAGAAGCCAATACTGTGGTGTGTTCAAATATGTTTACCAAGGAGTTACATATTACTTCATTGATAATGAATTCTATTTCAAGAGACATGGAATTTATGGACATTATGATGATGGTGAAAGATTTGCGTTCTTTAGCAAAGCAATTTTAGAGAGCTTAAAGATTATTGATTTCACACCAGATATTATCCATGCAAACGATTGGCATACAGCTTTAGTTCCTGTATTTTTGGATTGCTTCTACAGAGGCGAAGAACATTGCAAGAACGCAAAGACTGTTTATACAATTCATAACATCGAATTCCAAGGACAATATGGAGACGGCCTAATCGAAGATATCTTAGGATTTAACTACGATCAATCTCTATTAGTTCGTTACGCAGGATGCGTAAATTATATGAAGGGTGGTATTGAAAGCGCTTCAAGGGTAACAACAGTATCTCCATCATATGCAAACGAAATCCTTGATCCATATTATGGATATGGAATGCAAGATATCTTAAATGCAAGAAAGTTCAAGCTATCTGGTATTATTAACGGTATCGATGAAGAAAAGAATAATCCAGCAACCGATAAGTCTTTGTTCAAAAATTATGACATTAACACAATTGAGAATAAGAAGTTCAATAAGATTGGATTACAACAATTACTTGGCTTGCCAGTAAATGAAGATGTTCCAATGATTGGTATGGTTGGAAGATTGACACATCAAAAGGGAATCGATTTGGTAACAGCTGTTATGGATAGAATCTTGGATTTAGATGTGCAAGTAGTTATTCTAGGTACAGGCGATTGGAAGTATGAAAACATCTTAAAGGATATGCAAAATAGATATCCAGGTAAGTTAAGAGCTATTATTAACTTCTCATCAGATATGGCAAGTAAAATTTATGCTGCATCAGATATGTTCTTAATGCCATCTAAGTTTGAACCATGTGGATTATCTCAAATGATAGCAATGCGTTATGCATCTGTACCAATCGTAAGATTAACAGGTGGACTAAAAGATACAGTTATGGCTTATAACCATGAAACTGGCGAAGGTGAAGGATTTACTTTCCTAACATATAACGCAAGTGATATGCTATATGCTATAGAAAGAGCAGTTGGACTTTATAGAGACTATAAAGAAGACTGGAACAAGGTTGTGCATAACGGCATGAAGAAAGACTTCAGTTGGAAGACAATCGCAAATCAATACATAGACTTATACAAGAGTATTTAATTACTTCGTGATAACGGGGAAAGCGAAATAATTAAAAGGAAGGCAATTATAAATGGAAAAAATTACCGCAAAAGAAGTTAGAGAGATCGTTGACAACAAGTGTCAAAGATATTTCGGAAAGACTGTTGATCAAGCAAGTAAACACCAAATCTATAGAGCAATCTGTTATTTGGTAAGAGATCTTCTAACAGAAGAAAGACTAGAATTTAAGAGAAAAAGAGTACAACAAGAAACAAAGCAAGTTTACTATATGTCAATGGAATTCCTACTAGGAAGATCATTAAAGAACCACTTATTCAATATGGGTTTGACAGAAGTATTTGAAGAAGCTTGCAAAGGTCTTGGTGTAACTTTGGAAGAAATCGAAGAATTAGAACCAGATGCAGGATTAGGAAACGGAGGTCTTGGAAGACTTGCTGCTGCATATATGGAATCTTTGACAAATTTAAATTATGTTGCTTCAGGTTTCTCAATTAAATATGACTATGGCATATTTAAACAAAAGATTAACGATGGTTGGCAATTAGAATTAGCTGACGATTGGTTACAAAACGGTGACGTTTGGTTAGCTCCACGTGAAGAAGATACATTCAGAATCAAGTTCGGGGGAACAATTAACCAAAGATGGGAAAATGGCAGACTATATGTTGATCAAGTAAACTGCTACGAAGTAGATGCTATCCCATACGATATGAACGTATCTGGATATCAAGTTCCAGCAGTTAACAAGTTAAGATTGTGGACAGCTAAAGCTCCAAACGATTTTGATATGCAATTGTTCTCTCAAGGTGAATACGTAAAATCTCTTGAGCAAAAGGCACTTGCAGAATCTATTTGTAAGGTTCTATACCCAGCTGACCACCACGTAGAAGGTAAGATGTTGAGATTAAAGCAACAATACTTCTTCGTATCAGCATCAATGCAATCTATTTTCAAAAAGCACATAAGAGATTATGGTTCTTTGGATTCACTTCCAGATAAGATTGCAATTCACATCAACGATACTCACCCAACACTATGTATTCCAGAAATGATGAGATTGCTTCTAGATGAGTATGGATATTCATGGGATAAGGCTTGGGATATTGTTACAAAGACAATTTCATACACAAACCATACGGTTATGGCAGAAGCTCTTGAAAAGTGGCCAGAAGATATCTTCAAGCAATTATTGCCAAGAATTTATCAAATTGTTGTAGAAATTAACCAAAGATTCTGTAATGATCTATGGGCATTCTATCCAAACGATTGGAATAAAGTTGCATATAATGCAATTCTATCTCACAACCAAATCAAAATGGCTAATTTGTGCTTAGCTGCATCTCATACAATCAATGGTGTATCAGCACTTCACTCACAAATTTTGAAGGACGATATCTTCCACGATTACTATGTAATGAACCCAATGAAGTTCACAAACGTTACAAACGGTATTACATATAGACGTTGGTTATCTCAAGCTAATCCAGAATTGAGTGATTATATCAAGACATTAATTGGGGATGGATTCTTGAAAGATGCTAACGAATTAAAGAAGTTAGAAAAATTCCAAGGCAACAAGGAAGTTTTAAATAACTTCATGAAGATTAAAAAGCACAATAAAGAAAAGCTTGCTAAATACATCTTAGATAACAATGGTATAGAAGTAGATCCAAATTCAATCTTCGATGTTCAAGTAAAGAGATTGCACGAATACAAGAGACAACTTCTAAACGCTCTTCATATTCTAGATTTGTATTATCAATTAAAAGCAAATCCAAATATGGATATCAATCCAAGAACATTTATCTTTGGCGCAAAGGCAGCTCCAAGCTACTACATGGCTAAACAAATTATTAAGTTAATTTGTTGCTTAGGAGATCAAATTAACAACGACCCAGATATCAAGGGTAAGATAAAAGTAGTATTCTTAGAAAACTATAGAGTATCTTTAGCTGAAATCGTTATGCCAGCATCAGATGTTTCAGAACAAATCTCTATTGCAGGTAAGGAAGCATCAGGTACAGGTAACATGAAGTTCATGATTAACGGCGCTGTAACTATGGGTACAATGGATGGTGCAAACATCGAAATCCATGAAAGAGTTGGAGACGAGAACATCTTCATCTTTGGTATGAGAGCTAATGAAGTAGAAGAATTAAATAAGCGTGGATATGAACCAGCTAGCTTCTATAATTCAAATCCAAGAATTAAGGCAGTTATCGATGGATTACGTTCAGGTATCGCTGGTGTTCAATTCAATGAAATTGCAGATTCACTAGTTATGGGTTCAGATCACTATAAAGTACTTGCAGACTTTGCATCATATTGTGATGCTCAAGATAAATTAGACAAGGCATATTCAGATAAGATGCGTTGGGCTAGAATGTCTTTGATGAACACAGCTAATGCAGGATTCTTCTCATCAGATAGAGCTGTACAAGAATACGTTGATAGAATCTGGCACTTAACACCAGTTAAATTCACACAAAAGAAGAAATAATGGAAATTTATTTCGACTCGAAAGACTTAAAGTGTAAGACACCTTTTGGCGCAGTAGGCACGGATAAAGTAATAACTTTTACGGCCTATTGCAAGGATGGTGTTTTCGTTCAAAGGGCATACCTTGTTATATATCAAGACGGAAACGATGTTCCTCTAGAATATCCAATGTCTTATATAGAAACTACAGCAGGTATGTCTTCTTTTTCGGTCGATGTAGATGATTTAGAAGTAGGTCTTTATTGGTATCACTTTGTTTTCTATACAGAAGAAGGCGAATTTAGAAAAGATAAAGATGGCTACGGATTCCAATTAACAATTTTTGATGAAGACTATAAAACCCCAGATGATGTAAAAGGTGGCGTTATATATCACGCCTTTGTAGACAGATTTGCAAAGGGCAAAGACAAGAATGCTATATTTATTAAAAAAGGCGTTCTAAAGGCCTGGGATGAGCCTCTAACGCTATGCGATCCAGATGGAGTATATAGAGCAAACGATTTTTATGGTGGAAACTTCCAAGGTATCATAGATAAATTAGATTATCTAAAAGATTTGGGAGTTACGCTTTTATATCTATCTCCGATTTTCAAATCATCATCAACTCATAGATATGATACAGGAAACTATTTAGAGGTAGATGAATTATTAGGAACAGAAGCTAAATTCAAAGAACTTATCGATAAAGCAAAAGATAAAGGCATAGATATCATGCTAGATGGTGTATTTAACCATACTGGAGCGGATAGTATCTATTTCAATAAATTTGGTAATTACGATTCTATCGGCGCATATCAATCTATGCAAAGCCCATATTTTAATTGGTATACTTTCTATGACTTCCCAGATAATTATCATTGTTGGTGGGGCGTTACTGTTTGTCCAACTATAAAACCAACACCAAATGGTTTTAGAGATTTAATTACAAATCCAATTAATGGCGTTATAAACAAGTGGACATCTTTAGGCGTTAAAGCGTGGAGATTGGATGTTGTTGATGAACTTGCCGAAGATTTCGTAAAAGACATTAGAAAAGCCGTAAAACGCGGCGGAAAGGACAAACTACTTATTGGAGAAGTTTGGGAAGACGCTTCGAATAAGATAGCATATGATACACGTCGTCATTACTTCCAAGGAGAAGAACTTGATGGCGTAATGAATTATGTATATAAAAATGCAATACTAGCATACACTATGGGAGGAACTCCAAAAGCATTTAAAAATGCAGTGTATGAGCTAGTTGAAAATTATCCAAAACAATCTTTAGATTGTTCTATGAACTTAATTGGCACTCACGATACGGTTAGAGCTTTAACAATTTTGGGAGGAGCTACACAAGAGAATTATACAAAATCTGAAAAGAATGCATATAGATTAACTCAAGAAAACTATGCGCTTGCAGTAAAGAGATTGAAGATTGCTTCAGCGATTGAATTTATGCTTCCAGGTATACCATCAATTTATTATGGCGATGAAATTGGTATGCAAGGATTTGAAGATCCAATGAATAGAGAGCCAATGAAATGGGATGACATAAATGAAGAAGTGCATTCTCATTATGTGGCTTTAGGGAAGATTAGAAAGGACTATAAGGCAGAAATGTGTGGCTCAATTGAGATTGAAGATGATGATATCTTGATTATGAGAAGAAAAGCTAAAAAGACTATTACTTTAATTGCAAATACTTGTGATTATAGACGTACTTATCCACTAGATACAGATAAATACGATTTATTGACAGGAAAGCATATAAAGGGAAGATTAATCTTAGAGCCAAACGAAGTATATATTATTGAAGAATGATAGAGTATAAGGAAACTAAACTATTTTCAAAAGACGATGTTGTCGAATTATTCGAATCTGTAAATTGGCCAGAAGCAAAATATCCAGATAAATTATTTTCTGCGCTTCAAAATTCTCAAACTGTTATTTGCGCGTTTGATGATAAAAAACTTGTAGGGCTAATTAGAGTGCTATCTGACGAGAGTGTTTTTGCAATAATTCATTTCCTTTTAGTAAATCCAAATTACCAAGGAATGCACATTGCTTCAACTTTAGTTGAAAAAGTAAAAGAAAGATATAAAGATATTATGTATTTAAAAGTAGTTCCAATTGATGAAAATGCTAAGAAATTCTATTTAAAACAAGGATTTGAAGTTGCTCCAACTTCAGATTGTTTGATTATTCAGAATAAAATATAATTGTGATATAATATTCATAGAGTAAAAAACTTGAGGGGGTTTCTATGAATAAAAAAATCTTAGCAATTAGCGTTGCAATATTGTTGCTTATTACGAGCGTTTTATTAATTGCATGTGCAAAAATTAGTGATGATCCAAAAGAACAAGCAAAGTCTTTAGAAGATAAAGGTTGCACTGTTAGTGTTCTTGATTCTGAAGAAGCATTAAAAGAACAAACTGAATATTTAGAAAGTAATGGCATAATCGTATTTAATGACATTCAAGCAGTACTAGTAATCAAGAAAGATAGTGACACGGGATATATCTATTATATGGGTAGTATTTCAGATGCAGAAAGATTAATGGATGGCTTGTCATTCTTGGGAGATTATGAATCAAATATGCAATCAACTAATATTGTATACTTTGGATCAAAAGCTATTTATGATTTAATGAAATAGCGCTAAGGAACAAAATTAAAGTGAGTCTCAAATCCGTTTGAGATTCACTTTTTTTTGTGGCGCTATGAATTTTACACAAAAGCTTTAAAACAAGAATTTACTTTTGCAAATTTTTTTTGGACTTCCGCTTTATACTGGAATTTGCTTTTACAATTAACTTGCTTATCAGTTTTGCAAATAAACCATTGAGAAAAACAAAAAAAACAAATATAATAGTATTACTATTATGGAATTTGGGTTTATAAGCGGAGATTTTCATACACACACTGTTTTTTCTCACGGAAAAGGCACAATTGAGCAAAATGTTCAAGAAGCAATAAAGCGTGGGCTTAAAGCTATTGCTATAACTGACCATGGATTTGGTCAACCTTTTGCAGGTATTACTCCTAAATCTTTTGAAATAATGAAAACACAAGTTGCAGATCTTCGAATTAAATATCCGGAGATTAGAATATTGCTTGGTGTTGAAGCAAATATTATTAAAAAAGATGGAACAATCGATTTAACAGATGAGCAAGAAAAACAAATGGATATTATTTTAGCTGGATATCATTTATCTGCTACAAAAAGAACTGTCCCAAGTCTATTAAGCCTTGCTGTGCCTGCGGTATTTGCTCAAATGGGAGTTTGTTCAAAAGGGCAGAAAAGACGCAATACAAAGACATATTTAGACGCCGTAAAGAAAAGAAAGATTGATGTTATAACTCACCCTGGATATTTAATGCCAATAGATTATGTTGAGCTTGGGAAAGCGTGCGCAGATTTAGGAACTTATTTAGAGATTTCGTCACGCCATGTTATTCCAAACGAAAGAGGACTTGAAGAGCTATTAAAAACGGATGTTAAGTTTATTATCAATTCTGATGCGCATGAATTGTATCAAATAGGGCATGTGAATTATGCACTAAGATTGATTGATAAATATCATATAGAAGATAGAGTTGTTAATCTAAATTCAATAGATTTTCCATTGAGGTCTAAATCTTAATGAATTATACAGATGATGTTAAGAGGGAAATATATGCACAAGTGTTATCTGAAAGCTACGACAAAAAGTTTTCATATTTAACAGGGGTTACAAAGTCTTTAGCTCAAATAAATGCATTTAAAAAGGATGATAAAATCTTAACATATGAAATTAAAGATGCAGCGCTTGCAAATGTAGTTAGCAATCTTTTAATAGAACTATTCAATATTGAGCACGAAATTGAATATGTAAATATTGATCCAAAGATGTATGTAATTACTCTTTTTGGGGACAAGGCTAATTCTATGTTAAAGTCAATGCATTTATCTCATTATGAAGGTGATAAGTTCGTTGAGATGGCGAATTCGTCACACATAGAGAAGATTTCAAACATGGAAAAGGCAGAAGGCTATCTTCAGGGTATCTTTAGCGCGTTAGGTAGTGTATACTATCCTCATCTAGATGAAAATCTAGAAAAGAAAGATAGGGGATATCATCTTGAGATAATCTTTTTAGAAAAAGAGCACGCCCTATCTACTCAGACAATGCTTGAAGAGTGCAAAATACCATTAACGTATATAGAAAGAGAATCAACATTTGCTCTATATTCGAAAAATAGTGAAAGAATATCTGATGTATTAGCATTCTTAGGCGCAAGCAACGCGGTATTGCAACTAAATAATATAAGTGCTCAACTATACATGAATAATGAAATAAATAGAGTTTCAAATATAGAAGCTGCAAACATGGATAAAGTTGCTATAGCAAATGCAAAATATATTGAAGCTATAGAACAAATAGATAAAAAGATAGGAATAAAACACATTCAAGATGAAAAGATAAGGCTTGTTTGTGATGAAAGGTTGAAAGATAAATTGTCATCATTAAGTGCACTTGCAACAAAGCTTAATATGACAAAGAGCTCATTAAATAGAATATTTGCTAAGATATTAAAACTTAGAGATTCATTGGAGGATAAATAATGGCAGATTTGAAATGCAAAGTAAAACCAGAAGACATGCTAGATACTGTACCTTTTGTGCATTTACATTTACACACTGAATATAGTTTGTTGGATGGTGCTGCAAGATTGACACAAGGTAGCTGTTCTCCATTATTTGATGAGTGTCTAAGATTGGGTATGCCAGGTGTTGCTATAACTGACCACGGAAATATGATGGCTGCATATCCAGCATATACAACATGGAAAGCATATAAGAAATTCGTTCCTGAAGGAAAAGAGTTCAATGTTATATATGGTAATGAGTTCTATACAGTTGATGACATGCATAGACAAGAATCAACAAGAAGATATGATTATAACCACTTGGTAATTTTAGCAAAAACAAAGAAGGGCTTAGATAATTTAAGCGCGCTAACGAGTTTGTCTTATATTGAAGGTTATTATGGAAAACCAAGAATCGATTTGCAAACAATAAGAAAGTATTCAGAAGATTTAATTTGCTTATCTGCATGTTTAGCTGGTGTTATTCCACAATATCTTGTTCATGATGAATATGAAAAGGCAAAGGCATATGCGCTAGAACTTCAAAGTATATTCGGAAAGGAAGATTTCTATATAGAACTTCAAGATCATGGAATTCCTGAAGAAAGAAAGATACTTCCACTTTTATATAAAATTGCACAAGAAATTGGGGCCAAAGTTGTTGCAACAAACGACGTTCACTATATTAAAAAGTCTGACGCTGAAGCTCATGACGTAATGTTATGTATTCAAACAGGTGCTAAGGTTTCTGACGAAAAGAGAATGAGATTTGATACTCAAGAGTTCTATCTAAAGAGCTACGAAGAAATGCAAAAGCTATTTTCATGGTGTCCAGAAGCTTTAACAAACACTGTTGAAGTAATGAATAAGTGTAAGGGCGTTGTATTTAAAGAAAGAGATATTGAAAGATTATATCCAACATATGTTCCACCAACAGGGTTTACTCCTGAAACATATTTAAGAAAGCTTACAGAAGAAGGCTTAAAGAGAAGATATGGAGATAAATTAGGCCCAGAACAAATAGATAGAGCTAATATGGAATTGAAAGTAATTCACGATAAAGGGTTCGATTCTTATTATCTAGTTGTATGGGATTTTATTAACTATTCAAAGTCTGTAGATATTCCAATTGGACCAGGAAGAGGTAGTGGTGTTGGGAGTATTGTTGCTTACGCAATAGGTATTACAAACGTAGAGCCATTGCAATACGATTTATTCTTTGAAAGATTCTTAAATGTTGAAAGAAACTCACCACCAGATTTCGATATTGATATTTGTACAGAACGTCGTGGCGAAGTTATTGATTACGTAGTAAATAAATATGGTCGTGAAAAAGTTTGTCAAATTTTGACACTTGGAACTTTGAAGCCAAAGAATGCTATTGCCGATGTTGGTAGAGTGTATAACGTTCCTCTAGATTTAGTTAATAAGACTAAAAAGACATTGCCAAACGATCCAAAGCTAACACTTCCACAAGCACTTGGAAAAGCTTTTGATAAACAAGGCAACCCAATCCCTGGTATTCCAGAGTTTATAGAGATATACGAATCAAACGAAGAAATGCGAAGAACAATAGATATGGCATGCAAGCTAGAGGGTATGCCAAAGAACATGTCTAAGCACGCAGCAGGTGTTGTTATCTGTAATGTTCCTGTCATTGATGCAATTCCAGTTTTAATTCAGAAAAAGGGCGATAAAGTTGATGTTGTAACTCAATTCCAAAAGACAGAAGTTGAAGAATTGGGACTTTTGAAGATGGACTTTTTAGGCCTTATCACTTTGACCGATATTCACCATGCGATTAAATATGTAAAAGAAGACCATGGTGTTGAGATTAATTTTGATAATATGGGCGTTGATGACCCAGGCGTTTATAAAATGATTTCAGAAGGTGATACAGACTTTGTATTCCAACTTGAAAATGGTGGTATGCGTAAATTTATGACTCAAATGCAGCCAAATAACATTGAAGACTTAATAGCTGCCATTTCTTTGTATAGACCAGGCCCTATGGATTGTATTCCACAATATCTAGAGGCAAGAAAGCATCCTGAAAAGATTGTTTATCAAGACCCATGTTTGGAACCAATTTTAAAGATGACATTCGGCGTATTCGTATACCAAGAACAAGTTATGAATGCTGCAAGAACAATGAGTACTTATTCTCTTGGAGAAGCTGATAATCTTCGTCGTGCTATGGGTAAAAAGAAAGCAGACGTTATGGCAAAGGAAAGAGAAAAGTTCTTAAAAGGTGCAGTTGAAGTTAGACATATTTCAAAAGATGCAGCAAATGCAACATTTGATATTATGGAAAAATTCGCAACTTATGCGTTCAATAAATCTCACGCCGCAGCTTATGCATATATAGCATACCAAACTGCATATCTAAAGAAATATTATTATGTAGAACTTGCTTGCGCCATCTTAAATAACAGAATTACGAAATCTGACCAATTATTGAAATATATTAATATTGCTAAAAACCATGGCGTTGAAATCTTACCAGCAGACGTTAATAAGTCTCACGTCAAATTCAAGGTTGAAAATGGTGGTATAAGATTTGGTCTTACAGCTATTAAAAATATTGGGGAACAAGTTGCTGAAGAAATCGTAAAAGAAAGAGAAGCAAATGGTGAATATAAGTCTTTAGCAGATTTTGTTTCAAGATTAGATCAAGGCGTTGCAAATAAGACAACAATTGAAAACTGTACAAAAGCAGGAGCTATGGATTGTTTTGGACACACTAGAGCTACAATAATGCAAAATTATCCAGCAATCATAAAGAAGGCTCAAGAAGATAAAAAGAGAGCTGTAAATGGCCAAATGTCTCTATTTGATATGGGTGGAATGGATGATCCTGCATCTGTAGATAACATGATTGAAGTAAAAGAGTTTGCGAAACTAGATTTGCTTGCTCAAGAAAAAGAAGTTTTAAACACTTATATGACAGGGCATCCTCTTGAAGAATATAAAAATATTATTAACAATTATGATTTCAATTTAGGAAAGATTTTGCCATTGCTTGCTCAAAGCGAAGATGAAGATGAAGAATCTGAAGAAGAAGTAGTGGCTAGCGAAGAAGAAGAGAATCAAAAAGAAGAAATGCTTGAATTGAAAAAAACCTATGGTGGCAAGCGAATAAAGATGATGGGTCTTTTAGAAGGCTTTGCTAAAAAGAGCTATGAAAATAAAAAGACACATGAAAAATCTACAATGGGCACAGGCAGATTGACAGATTCATTTGCTTCAATTGATTTATTGTTCTTTGCAAGAAAATATGAAATGTACAAGACTATCTTAAAAGATGATATCGTAATAGAAGTTGAGGGAACACTTCAAATAAAAGACGATTTATCTGTAAGTTTGTCTGTAGATAAGATGAAGCTATTAACAACGGATGATGAAGCTCAAGTTCAAGTAAAGAAAGAAGAGCCACCAAAGAGAATTTATGTAAAGGGCGATGAAAGAATTCCAGCAAACGAGAATGCTCAAATTATTCGTCAGCTAATAGGAAACACAAAACACGGCAAGGATTCTGTTGCATATAAGTATCAAGGAAAGGTATATGTATTACCAGATGTTCACTTTGATATAGATGATGTAATTACAACAAAGCTTGAATCTAGATTTGAGCAAATCTTTGTTAAAGAGTTGCTAGAAATATAGTCAAAACGTAAAAATGTTAAAAAAGCGTGATTTGGGGGTGCGGACATATAATTGGACTCATATAAAGGAGGAAAATGTATGTACGACATCAAAACTAGACAAGACGTCT
>SVHF01000006.1 GCA_015055975.1 Clostridiales bacterium
AATGAGTCCGGTACAATACCGAACTCACCTTAATACCTAGTTAATACTATTTAGTCCAACTTTTTGGGTTCATAGCACAATTTGCATCCCTTTATTTTTTTTATTTCTTTGGAAACCTCTTCACTGTCTTTTCATACACTCTAGGTTTATCAAAATCAATCTTCTTTGTTTTCTTTTGTGGCTTTTTATCTTTTGGCTTACTGTCATTTTTTGTCTTTGCTTTAAAGTCCTTTTTAGTATGGACGCCAACCGTTGGCTCTTTTTTAGCTTCTTCAACTACAACTTTTCTTTTACCTAAAACTAATCCTTCCAATTTTTTAATGTTATTTGCTTTATCATTTCCAAGCTCTATAAACGAATAGGTGTTAGCAACCTTAATATCCACGATTTCATGTAATTGAACATTGCATTTAGTACAAACTAATTTTGCAAGCGCATCATTATCTAGCATATCCACTTTCCCAACATTTAAGAAAAATCTCTTTGAAGATGCTCCACGTTCTAGTTTATGGAATTTATTTGAACCGTCTTTTGGAAGAGTGAAATCACCTTTAAGCTCTGGGAGTTCTATATATTCTAAAGCGTTTTGTGTAGCCGTCTGATAAGCTTGAACAAATCCTACTTGAGAAGAATCAATTATTGTATAAGCAACGCCAGTTTTATTGGCTCTTGCCGTTCTTCCAATTCTATGAACATAAAAATCTGAATCAGATGGTGGATCAAAATTAAATATTACTTTTATCTCATCTACATCAATACCACGAGCAGCAACATCGGTAGCAACTAGCATTTCTATTTGGCCTTCTTTAAAGCCCTTCATAATCTTGATTCTTTCGTTTTGACGAATATCACTATGAATAACTGCTACGTTTTGTTTTGCTTTAATTAGCGCCTGATATAACTTATCTGCTCTAGATTTAGTATTACAAAAAACGATACATCTTGAGAAATTGTTCTCTTTTTTAATATATAAAAGTGCTGCTACTCTTTGGCTATCTTTTACCATTGTATAATATTGCTTTATTTGAGGAATTGTCTCTCCTTGAATTGTTGTTTCTACAAACTTTGGGTTTTTAAACTTCTCTTCTACTATTGTTTTTATAGCATTTGGAATAGTTGCTGAGAACAACATCTTTTGAGTTGTTAATTGAGGAACAGCTTTCATTATTGTTTCGATATCGTCTCTAAATCCCATATCGAACATCTCATCGCCCTCATCTAAAACTAGTATCTTGTTTTCTTGAAGCTTTAGAGTATGTCTATTTAAATGATCAATTATTCTTCCTGGAGTCCCAACAATTACTTGTGGCTTTTTTCTTAAGAACATTAATTGTCTTTGGAAGTTTTGTCCGCCATAAACACCTGCTACTCTAAATGATTCATAATATTTAGTAGCCATCTTGAATACATCGCAAATTTGAATAACTAATTCTCTTGTTGGACAAATAATTATTGCTTGAACTTTATTAGATTCTCTATCTACCTTTTCCATAATAGGCAAAACAAAGCTCAAAGTCTTTCCCGTTCCTGTTGGGGCCTTTGCTACAACATCATCGCCATTTAAAGCAATTGGAATAACTTTCTCCTGAACTTCTGTTGGAGTTTGAATGCCTTGCTCGCTTAGCGCATGTATAATTTGTTCGTTAATATTAAAATCGCTAAATGTACTCATGCTTTAAATATAACATAATAAAAAGTTTTTATAAAATCATTTTCTAAATCTTATTTTATATATATAATATAACTTAAGGTGAAAACAGCAATTGTATTTGGAGGATCTAAAGGCATAGGAGCACAAATAGCAAGAGAATTTGCTAATTGTGGATACTTTGTTGTAATTAATTACAATTCCTCTAAATTGGCCGCTGAGAAGCTT
This sequence comes from Clostridiales bacterium, assembly GCA_015055975.1. Lineage (GTDB taxonomy): Bacteria > Bacillota > Clostridia > Christensenellales > UBA3700 > UBA3700. Next base: position 1,877 of record SVHF01000006.1, read on the forward strand.
GCAGCCGAACTTAAAAACTCCATTGCTATTAAAGCTGATGTAAAAAACTATAAAGAAGTTAAGGCGCTTGCTGATGAAGTTATTAAATTAAAAGGACAAATTGATGTTGCTGTTGTATCTTCTGGTATTTCAAGAAAGAATTTAATTATTGATACTACTGAAGATGAAATTAAAGATGTTATTGATACAAATCTTATCGGAACAATTAATGCCATAAAAGCTGTTAGCGAAAATATGTTATCTAACCATAAAGGTAAGATTATAACTATTGCTTCCATGTGGGGCGAAGTTGGAGCTTCTATGGAAAGCATCTACTCTGCTTCAAAAGGTGGCGTTATAGCATTTACAAAAGCTATGGCAAAAGAGTTAGGATATAACGGAATAAACGTTAATTGTATAAGTCCTGGTCTTATCGATACAGATATGAATAAAGATTTATCTAAAGAAGATATAGATTCTCTAATAGAAAATACCCCATCATCAAGAATTGGGGTACCTCAAGATATAGCAAAGGCCGCTATATTCTTAGCATCTGATGATGCAAGCTTTATAAACGGCCAAGTTATTTCAATTAATGGTGGCTTTATTATTTAGGCCATTCCTCTGTTGTAAATTCGCATAGTTCTTCTTTTATAGCATCAAATTGCTTTTTAATTGTACTATCGTTATATACAGATCTTTGCGATTTAGTTCCCTTAACAAATACTCTAACTTCATCTAGAGATGTATTCATGTTATCTAATGCATTTGCATTAATATCGCAAGTATGATCTAAGCAAGAACCATCAATATAAATAGCATCTATATCTGACTTATAGAATGCATTCTTTTCAATATTACATGCAGCACCTGGTAAACATAGTTTATCAAATTGTGCGCCAGCAAATGCACTATTATGAATTACAGATATTGTTTCAAATGTCTTTGGAGTTCCTGTGCCTGGAAGATATTCTTCAGAAAGTAAGAACTTAAATGCTATTGCTTCTTTTGAATCATATGTCCATGTTGAAGATTTTGAGTACAATCCTACATACGCATAAAGCTCAGTAATGTTATAGTCAGTTACTATAAAATGCTTTAAATTACTTGATGTACTATTAGTGTAACGTTGTAATTGGATTACTCTAAATGCATCGTTATAATCTACTTGAGATACATCTCCTTGAGCATTTGTATGGTTGAATTGAATTGTATAGTTACAATACTTTGTTGAAGAAGATGATGTTACAAAGAATGCAAATGCAGCAGGTCCAATTTCTTTTACTTCTTCTGGCAATATTAAATTGTTGCTATATAAAAGTTTAATACAACCCATGAACATTCCTTCTGGGATTGAAGTCATCTTTCTCTTTAAATCTACTCTCTCTAAACTTGTTGAAGATGCGCATACATATTTACCAACTTCTAAATCTACGTCTCCTTCTTCATTAGATTCAAATACTAAAGTAATTAGTGATGAGCTTCCAGAGAATGCATAATCACCTATTGATGTAACCGATGAAGGAATTGCAAAATACTTGAAGTTATTTGAAGTTGAAGCAAATGCATAGTTACCAATCTTTGTTAATTTTGGGAAAGATAATTTGCTTGTAGAATTTGAATAGATATATGAACTATAGAAAGCATAGTTACCAATCTCTTTAACTCCAAATGTTGATTCTTCATCATATAAAGCTAACTTTTGTAATCCTGAATGTCTAAATGCGTTGTTATCGATAAGCTCTAATTTATCTGAAACCTTAACGCAATCTAGTGATGAACATTCATAAAATGCACTATTACAAATTTCTTTTAAAGACTTTGGTAATTCTAACCATCTATATCCATCTTCAGCTGGAGTATAATTCTTTGTTAAATTAGTACAGCCATAGAAAGCATATTCGCCAATGAATATTATAGAATCTGGCATTGTAACTTTATTTAGTGAGGTACAGTTCATAAAGCAGTTCTTTGAAATAGAAGTCATAGTAGATGGAAGTGTTACTTCTTGAATGACAGTGTTTCCATTAAAGCAGCTATCTTCAATATCAATATTTGCACCTTCTTCAAAAGACAAAGAAACTACTTTTGAGTTTTTAAATGCATTTTCCTTAATAGCAACTATCTTTTTACCTTCGATCTTGTTTGGCACAACTAATGTTGTCTCATCGCCATTGTATGTAACAATAGCAACGCCAGCTCCTTGAGAAACAACTGTGTAATCTCCTAATTCGAAGTTATTTCCTTTTTCAATTGAGTTCAAGTATACAACTAAGACCGTAACACCTACGGCTATTAAAATTATTGATACTAGAACGATTAACATTTTATAGTTCTTCATATGTCCTCACTAGTTTACAGAAACTTCTATAACGTCATATCTATCTTTTGCTTGTGTAATATTATCTCTTGGAAGATTATTGCATGAACGAGCTTGAACGTTTAGGTTATATACTTTTAGCCCATTTACGTGTCTTGCAAATAAACCATATACTGGCATATCTTTATAGACACTAAGTTCATGAGATACTAAATATCTATGAATAACTCTTGTTATTTCTGGATATCCATTCATTGATGCTTCAAATCCAACATCTCCCAAATCTAACTTCTCCCCAGTATTTCTATATGTGATATTAAAGTTAGCAATTTTAACATTTTCAATATAATGAGAAGTACCATCAACGCTGCAACCTGTTACTGCCGATGCCATTTCTACATCTTTTGCAGTAATATTTGAAACAGTAACTCCTTTAATAGAGCCAATTGTTACTCCATCGCTTCCATTTTTCTTATCTAGTCTATTTCCTAGCCATATTAAAAGTGGAGAAGAAATACCACTCATATATATATTATCTACATACACGTCGTTAATTTTTGTTCCATCGGCACTTTCAATAGCAACACCAGAATAACCGCCAACGACATCTTTTGGCATAAAGAAATAACAGTTCATTATATCTATATGCTCTACATCTTTTGATGTTTCTGTTCCGATTTTAACATTGTTTGCCATAGATAAAACTGAGCAACGCTCAATAGTTACATCATCTACATTTTCATTTCCATGAGCTTTAATACAAATACCATCATCGGCTGTTGCTACAAAGCAATGCGTAACTTTAACTTTTTGTGATGAAACAATATCTATACCATCCGCATTTGCTACGTGGATGTTATTATCTATTACGATATCTTTTATGCTTACATTATTTGAATCAACGATATTTAATGTCCAAAAAGCTGCATCGTGCAATCTTACATTTTGGATTTTAATATCGCTACAGTTATCTAAATATACAATGTGTGGACGAACATCTGAAGATTTTGCAGTTCTTAATCTTTTTCTTGCTTCTAATACTCTATCTTTAACATTGAATTCTTGAAGTGGAGTAAATATAGAAGAATCTTCTGCTTCATTTGTATAGCTCTTTCCGTTGCCAACAATAGTTCCTGGTCCATAAATAGCTATATTGCTAGCATCCTTTGCCCAAATTACAGATGCAATACCTGCATGAGCATCATATGATGGCCCAATTAAAGAACAATCTTCATCAATAATAATTGAAGTTTTACTCTTTAATTCAAGTGATGTTATATGATAATTCCCATCTACATGAATAACTGTACTTGAATCAACGGCATTTAGAATTGCTTGAATAATTGCTGTATTATGAGCAGCATAAGTCTCCCCTTCTAGTGCTCCTTCATCTTTTAGATAAATCTTTTTTGAAAACAATCCATCAAACACTGATGCGTTATATGTTAAATAATCCTCATAATTAATATTCGAGATATACTCACCATCAGCAGTTAATGTATATTCCTTCTTTAAATCATCAATGTTTTTATGAGTAATTGTAATAATTGGATAATTAACAATAAAGAACCAAACCCAAAGAACAATACCAAATAAAAGAATCAAGGTAACTACTATTGAAACAGCAATTATTGATGCTCTTTTCTTTCTCTTTTTATAATCTGGATCATTATAATCAAAAGTAAGCTCCTTTTGAGGTGCTTCAACTTTTGTTTCTTGAGTTTCTAATTCCTTGTTTTCTTCCATTTAAATATTTAACCTATCTTGCACATTATAACACACACGCACGCAATAGACAAATAGTGTTTTATTAATTAACTTAGTGAGCAAAATCTAATAAATGAAGCGCTGAATTAATTCCGTCGACAGCAGCCGACATAATGCCGCCTGCGTATCCAGCTCCTTCTCCTGATGGAATAAGCCCTTTTATTGAACTTGAGAAATTCTCATCTCTTAAAATTCTAACTGGACTTGATGATCTTGTTTCAACGCCTGTAAATAAGGCATCTTCGCTTCCAAATCCTTTTATTTTTTTATCAAATAAAGGCATAGCCTTTAATAGTGTATCTATAACATATTGAGGAAGACAAGATCTTAGGTCTGCTTCAACAACTCCAATTGGGTATGTTGGCTTAACGTTCCCAAATGATGTAGATATCTTTCCTTTCAATAAATCACCATATCTTTGAACAGGTGCTTTATATGAATTGGATATACTATATGCTAAGCGTTCATACTTTCTTTGGAACTCAACACCTGCTAAAACATTGTCTGAATTAAAGTCGCTTGGCTCAATACTAACTAAAAGTGCTGAATTTGCATTAATACCATCACGCTTTGAATAGCTCATTCCATTTGTTACTATTGAGTTTTCTTCAGAAGCGGCCGCTACTACATATCCACCTGGGCACATACAGAATGAATAACAACTTCTTCCACCGTCTAAATGACATGCTAGTTTATATGGAGCCGGTGGAAGTTTTTCATATTGGTTCTTATATTGAGCAAAAGATATGTCTTTTTGAAGATGCTCAACTCTAACACCAATTGAGAAAGGCTTTTGTGCCATGATTACTTTGTTTGATAACATTTCAAATGTATCTCTTGCACTATGGCCAATAGCTATTATGCATGAATTTGTTTGAATTGTTTCTTTTATCCCATCTTTCTCGACAACTATAGCACTTAATTCGCCTGCGCTTTGTTTTACATCTACAAGCTTAGTTGAAAAATACACATCGCCGCCTAAAGATATAATCTCATTTCTTATATTTGCTACTATTTTTACTAATATATCTGTGCCAATATGAGGTTTTGCGTCATATGTTATTTCTTCGTTTGCACCGTATTTAACAAACTCATTTAAAACTGTTTTTATAAGCGGAGATGATGTACCTGTATTGAGTTTTCCATCAGAATAAGTGCCTGCTCCACCCTCTCCAAATTGAATATTTGACTCAGTATTTAAAATAGATTCTTTATTGAACCTATCTATAGACTTTTGCCTATCTAAAACGCTTTCTCCTCTTTCAATGACTATTGGTCTTTGGCCAGCTTTAGCTAGTGTTAATGCTGCAAATAATCCAGCAGGACCAGTGCCAACAACAATAGGTCTATATTTAAGCATACGCTTGTTATAGCCTTTTAGAACGTTATCTAAAGTGTTTTCTTCATCTTGATATAACGAATATTTATTTGATGAAAATAAAGCCTTTTCTTTGCTTAAAACATCAACGGCTAAAGAATAGACATACTTTATATCGTGTTGACGAGAATCAATAGATTTTTTTAATATCTTGAAACTTACAATAGAACTTGGCTTTATACGCAAAGTATTTGATATAGCTTGTTCTATATCTATCTTTGTATGAATGATAGGAACTTTTATTTCATTGACCTTTATTTGCATAATTCACTATATATTGCATCGGACGCTAAAAGTGCCGATGCTGCAGCAAAAGATAAATTATATCCGCCGCATTGACCATCTACATCTAAAACTTCACCTATTGCATATAGACCTTTTTGAAGTTTAGATTCCATTGTGTTTTCATCAAATTGAGATATATCTAAGCCTCCAGATATAACTTGTGCATTATCTATACCCATCAAGCCATCAACCTTGCATCTTAAATGCTTTATATCATAAGCTAAGTTGCTTCCATTAAAATTCTGGGCAATCGCTTTATGCAATAACCCTTGAAGTGGATTTGTTAATTTTGAATTCATCAAAAGCTCTTTTAATTGTGCTTCCGTATAATCTGGGACAAAATCTATTTCAATGTATGAATCTACATTTCCCTTCTTTACATATTCCCTTGCAATATATGCACTCATTTTAAAAGCAAGGATGCCACTCAATTGATTATCTTTAAATAACAATTCCCCATTTTCGCTAAATACGAGCTTATTAGAGATATAAAGGGATGCTTTTGCCTTCGCTCTAACGCCGTTAGCGCCTTTTAGAGCGTTTGTTTTAATTGGAACTAGACTTTGCTCAAGTTTTGTTATATTGTGCCCAAATGGGGCAAATAAGGCATGTGAGCTCAATCCTGTCGTAGCATTCGACCCTGTTGCTAATAAAACTTTCTTGCATTTATATTCTGAAAGCTTAGTTCTTAGCAAAAATCCTTCATCTATTTTTTCTATTTTTTCGATCTTTGTATCTACAAAGACATCAATATTTAATTTATTTATTTCATCTAAATATGCATTTAATACAGTGTTTGCACTTTCTGAATATGGATATATTCTTCCTTCATTATCTTGCTTTAAGAAAATACCTAAAGAACTATAGAAATCTTTTAATTTATTTAAATCATATTTTTGAAAAGCAATTTTTGGGAAATTGTTATTGTAATTATCTAAAGATAAATTCGCATTTAGAATATTGCATTTACCATTGCCAGTAGATAGGATCTTTTTCCCAATTCTATCTTTGGCTTCTATAATGCAAACATTAAGTCCTTTTCTTTTTAGGCTAATTGCGGCAATGATACCACCTTGTCCGCCACCTATTATACAAACATCAAAAATCTTTCCCATATTTAATATTTTATCACGCCTTATATATTTTCGCGATTATATAAATGAAATTGCCCCGAAGTTTTCCTTCAGGGCAAATCAACTCATTTAAAAGTCCAACTATTATGGAGTAATTGTGATTGTTGCTTTGTATGCAATATCATCTACTATCATATCAAATGTTACATCAACACTCTTCAAATTGTTATTCTTATCTAATTCGATAACAACCTTAGCATTTTCAATAGTTGTATCTTCATCTGTAACACCAAGATATTCCATTGGCTTATCTACTATTGCAGTTAACAATTTGCCTTTAATACTTGTGCTTGAGAAATAATCATCTCTATATGCAAAAGCTGTTGCTGAATCAATGTATGAACCACCATCAATATTTGGGATGGCATATGGATTTGATTCTGCGCCACTTGAGCTTCTATTGTATACTTCTTTGTTATCTGCAACGCTTATTAAAGATATTACAATCTTTGGATTAGTTACACCTGCAGCCTTTTCATAGAAATCAGAGTTGCTTAGTTCACCAGTCTTTTGGCCTGGGTTATCAGGAGTAGAGTTGTTGTCTCCATTACATGCTACGAAAACGAACATTAAAGAAATAATTGCAATTATAGATATTAATGTTATTAAAATACTCTTTTTCATAATTATTTCTCCTCCTTTACTTTATTTTGTTTCTTTTTCTTGTTGATAAACAAGCAAGATAATCCCGCAAGAACTAATCCTGCCCCTCCAACGCTAGCTGCAGCTGCTACTTGATAAGTCTTGTTAGCTGCCTTACCTGCGATTTGCTTTGTAATTGTTACAGCCTTTGTACCTGCGCTCATAAGCTTGTCATATCTTGCTGTTGCAGCACTGAACTTAGTTGCATTAACAAGAGCTTTATCTACATCAGCTACTTTATTGTAATCTTGTAGAATCTTCTTGTAGTCTGCAATCTTAGTATATCCAAATTCTGTTCCAAGAGTATCTAATGCACTATTAATTTGATTTGGATCATATGTTGTTGTAGCAGACAATCTCATTACTGCTGATTCATTGTAATTATCTAATTCTAGAATCTTTACATAGAATTCATATCTTGTATTAGCATTAAGACCTGTAATTACATCATTTTCGAAATCTGTGAATGTTCCATCTCGGCTTACTCTAATGAAGTCTTTATATTGAGCAAACTTACCGCCGAATGTAATGCTGTTGTAATTTACGGAAATATCGCTTTCTTCAAAGTCTTCTACAAGCCATGTTGCTTTATCTACAGCAAATGTCTTATATACAGCATCACCTGAATAATATTCACCTTCTGTTACTTCAATCTTTACTAAATATTCACCATGATTGATGATTTCTTCTGTTGGCTTGTACGTATGAGCATTGTACTCAACTGCATCATCGCCTGTGTAATCGTCATCTAATGCATAGTATTCAGTAATTGCAACACCTGTACCATTTGTATCTAATTCAATGCTATCTTTTAGGTTTTCACCTGTATATTCCATTGAAGATTCCTTTAATTCGATTTCTACTAATGCCTTTGTGTTAACTGTTAAATTACCATATGTATTTATAGTTAAGTTGTAGTTATCTACAGCATCACCAGAGATGATTAACGATACGCAGTTATCTTCGTGTTGACCAGGTGTCATATTCATTAGTGCTGGATCTGTTGTATTGAATTCTATTGCGATATCTACTGGCTTATCATTTGCATCATATACAAAGTCGTCTGATGTTCCAACTAAAGCGTATCCTTTACCTGTAGATGGAACTAACTTTGTATCACCATAACCCATTGTAAAATCATCAACATCTACAGTTACATTTCTCTTTGTAATTGTAAATGGTTCTGCATCTTGTTCTTCTGTTGTTGGATTAAAGATGTAGTTATCCTTATGAGCACCTGTAATTCCTGTAACCTTGATTGTATATTCGCCAGCATTAATTGGCTTAATAGAAACATCACCGTTATATGTAATTTCAGCAATTACTTCGTCACCTTCATATACACCATTGAATGTAACTGTTGGAGCCTTTTCTGTTGCATCATATACAAGGTTTGCATTTGCAGTAATTGTATCTAAAGTAATTGTCTTTTTAATTACTGTAAATCTACCAACTATTTCAATGCTATAGTTAGATGCTCTAGTACCTGTTGGTGTAACAACAATTTCATATGCGCCTGTAGGAGCATTCTTTTCAGTTCCATTATATAGAACTTCATTTACTGTCTTTGTTACTGCAAATACTAAAGAATCAATTGTATCTCCATCACGGATAACACCGTTTGTCTTTGTATATTCAACAGGTTCATTTAGATAATATTGAACATTTGTTGCATAAGCTGTTGCTTCTTCAAATGCATTTGTTCCCTTTACATAAATTGCTGTAGCAATTGTGTAATAGTCAAACTCTTTTGCATTTGCAACAACTACCGCAATCTTTTCTCCTAATACATCAATATAATATTGTGTATTTGCAGCGTATTCTGTAGCTGCATCATAATTTGGAGTTACTACCTTCTTATAAATGTTATGAGATTCTTTATAATATCCAAATGTTGTAGCGTCTAAGATAACTTGGTCATTTCCTTTATTATCTAGATAATAATCTGCTGTGCTATCAAATGTAGCTGTTGATTCAATTGGATTATAAACATCAATTGGAGTCTTTATATACAATGTTGTAGCGATTGTATAGTATCCAAATACAGCTTCATCATCCTTTGTTGCTTCTTCATATACATTTTCACTTACTTGTACATAGTATTGTGTATCTAGTGCATATACGCTTGCTTGTGTGTATACATCTTTTGAAGATTCTTCATAAATAGTTGTTGCTTGTGTATATAAGTTATATACATCTTCGCTATCCTTTGTAGCTTCTTCAAATACATTTTCACTTACTTGTACATAATATTGTGTATCTGCTGCGTATGATTCAGATGCAGTATATACATACTTTTCAGTTCTTGTATATAAAGTTCCTTCATATGCTTCAAATGCAGCTTGATCTGCAATTGCGACTAAAGTTCCTTCTTCGTCGCTATAGTATGTAGCTAAACTATCATATCCTGTAGCTTCAGTATAGATATATCCATCTTGTGCTTTTGTATATAATGTTGTTACACTTGTATAATATCCAAACAATGCTTCAGTTAAAGCGATTTGACTTGCTCCAGCATTATCTAAGAAATAATTCTTGTTTGAATCAAATGCTGTAGCTTCTAGATATTCTGGTTCTGTTCCCTTTGTATATAAAGCTGTTGCTGCTTTGTAATAAGCAAATAATGCTGAACTATCTACTGTAATAGGTTGAGTATCATTACCAGATAAGTAATATGCAGCACTTGGAACATATTCTGTAGTTTCAGGATAATTGTATCCAACACCCTTTACATATAGTTGAGTTGCATTCTTATAATATCCGAAGATATCTTCATTTGTAATTGCTATTGGTTGAGTTCCATCATTTGCTAAGAAATACAAAACGCCTTCTGCATAAGCATCAGCAAGTGGATAAGTTACAACATCTTCTTTTGTATATAAAGTTGTTGCTGCTTTATATCCATTAAATTGAACTTCTGTTAGATTTATAGGTCTATATCCAAAGTCGAATATTTCACCATATTCTTTTTCGATATTTCCAATAGAATATGTCAAAACATACTTTTTAACTGTAAATGGTTTTGTTTCATTTACAATTTCAAATGTATAGTTCTTAGCTGATGTTCCTTCGCAAGCGGCAGCCATATCATATTGGCCAACTTCAGCACCAGCAGCAAATCCTTCAGATGTAAACTTAAATACTATATTTGCTTTGTCTTGATCATAAATTGCTTTTCTTTCAGGAGTTAAATCATCTTCTCCTGTTAATACTTCATAATGGATTTCACTATTGAATGCATATGAATACATCTTTTCTGCAGGAGTTACTCTAACCTTAATTGGGATTTGAGTAATTTCAAATGCAAAGTAAGGATCACCCGCAGCTGTTGTTGGGCCAGCATATGCACTATGATCTGTATTTTCAAAGCTTAAATAATAACTTGCTTCTGAAATGCTATCATGAGCAATAACCATTATGTATGAACCAGCATCTTTAATTGTTGCTATTGGCTCATATTTATGTGTATTAACAGTAATTGCATTTGCATCTTCTGTTTCGTCATTTAATACATAATACTTAAAGTTAACATCAGCACCCTTTAATTCATCAACTTTAACAAGTCCTGATACAGATGCTATCGTATTTAATTCAGAATTAGCATATTCAGATGTATGATCTTGCATATCATATTCACGATTTGCTTCTAAGCTTGATGTATCAATTGTAATTGTTGCATTAACACCGATTACATCATAAACGACATAGAAGTTTTGTGGAGCATAGTTAATATATGCTTCAGAATCGAAGGTTAATTTTGCAACGTAAATACCTTTTGCTGAAATAACACTTACACCAACTGCATCATTATCAACTACATAAGTATCTCCGACTAATTTTGCTGGATAGTAAATTGGATCGCAGTAAATTAAATCGAAATATTTTGGATTTACTAAATCTGTTACACCCTTAATTACGCAAGGCAATGTATTAAATCCTTTGTAATCTTCTGTTTCAAAATATCCAGTTTGAGCTTCGCCCATAAATGTAATATTCTTTTGAACATATACTGGATTTGTAATCGCATTATAGTAATTGTATGTTGTACCATATTCGCTATCAATAAACGCAGCATCGGCAATATTCCCAACTGTATATTGTCTTAATACTCCAACCTCAGCTTGCTTAATTGTAACGATTCTTGTTACTCCTATAATTTGATCCTTATCGTTTAATTCAAGTTTAACAACGCCTTCAGCGATTAATTCCTCAGCACTGTATTCGTCAAATATTGTTTCGTGTTCTTCACTTTCAAACTTATCTATTGTACCTGGAAGGTAGTAGTTGTTTGCAACAGCACCTGAAGCTAGAGAAACAGTTACAAAATACTTTCCGGCTGTTGTAAATTCTTTAAAGTTATCATCAAATGTCACATTTATTGCAGATGCATCAAATACGTTATAAACTACGATATTTGCTACAGAAACATCTGCTGTACCGATAATATTGTTATCTCCGTCACGTATTTGTGTTTTTGTTTCATCAGCTGCAGCCCATGTTACTTTTTGAGCTTGTGAATTATAGATAATATTATCCATATCTCTAAAGAACACTTCAATTGTTCTTGGAGTTACAGTTACAAACCATTCTCTTTGTAGAGAATCACTCAATTTATAATTGCTATCATTACAATCATTTACTGTGATTCTATATGAACCTGCATTTTTAATATCTAGAGCTGATTTATAAACACGTCTATAGTAAATAGATTCTGAAACCGGCATTGATACATATCCAGATTCTAAGAATGTACCATATTCAACGTAGTTTTCACCATCTTTCACATAATATGTTGTACCAACCTCAAATGCCGAAGGAAGAATCACTTCATAAGGGTTCGCTTCAACTCCAGTTGCTCTATAGAACGTCTTAGATGTATCTATAGCAACTTTGAAATATTTGTTGTCTCCATCTATTTGATATTCACCAAATAAATAATATTCACCATTGTCATTCATTAGATAATATGAATTATTTCTTTCTAGGTTAACTGAACTCAATCTAGCATATGTTATTAATTCATATATCGTAGGAATGCTAAAGTTTGGATCTGATCCTAAATATCCTGATTCTGATACTGGTAGATATGCAAAATTGTATTCTTTTCCTGTATAGATAAAATCTTCAGGAGCAGTATAAACTTCACTATCAACTGTATTATTTATTGTCTTCCATGCACCAATTATTTCTTTTTGATTAATTGTATAAGTATATGTTGGTTGCCATAAACTAGTTGCAGAATCAGCATCATAATACTTATTATCTGCCTTATATGAAACAATTTTGTTTGTCTCATCTAAGAAGTCAAATTTGAAATTATCCTCAGTTGTAGACGTTTTACCATTATGAACTCTTAGTTTATAAGTCCCAGCATCTTCAATATCGCTAAATCCATACATATATGCTGAACCTTGTTTATATACTTTCCATATACTTGCATTCGTATAAATTGTTTTAGTTTCATCTACTTCAACTCCAGTATGAGTTCCTACAACCTTCATCGGTGTTAATGTAGGAGTTGTTAACGCCATATTGTATGTATATAGATTAACGGTTGGAGTTTCGATACCTGGTGTTGCATTAAAAGTTCTTTGACCTAAATGATATGTATATGGATCATCATTTTCTCCAGCTGCTGCTGTAGTGTCTCCTTCTAATAAATATGTTCCAGCATATCCAATCGAAGCTTTGATAACGTAGTTTGCATTTGTTGTAGATCTCGCCATAATTGAATCACTGAAATCATACTGTCTATAATTGGTCAACGCCTCTTGCGCAGAATTTGCATATCTATAACATGCTTTGTTCGCAACATTTTGTGTTCCATTATATGCATCTACTGACCAAACAAACATACCACTTTGGGTTGAATACCCGGTTACCTTTGTTGCATCTACTCTCGCGATAACCGATGCTGATTGCGTTAATCCGCTCCACTCTAAGCCAAATACGCTTGTTTGCACAGTTCCATCTTCTATATAGCCTTTTGAGCTAAAGGTTGTATCTGCATAGTATGTCTTCCCTGCAATTGTTATTTGCGTAGACCCAGTTCCCGTGTAACTAGCTCTATGCCACTCTCCAGTTGTATATTTATATAATCCATTCGTTTGTTGCATTTGAAGAGTTAAATAGTTTCCACTTGGAATAGAATCAGAGAAAATTACTGGTTGAACTCCAGCTGAATTTGAAGTAGCAGAAACTCCATATCCATCACCACCTGTTGCCTTTGCACTTCTTAAATATCTATATGTATCAAATGTTATATCTGCTAATGTATTTTTTTCAAATGTATAGAAAACGCCTGATATAGCACCTGATTCTGAAGCAGCGCAAATACATCCTCCATAAAAATACTCTCCTACAGAATCAGCTTTCGTCTTTCCATCTACTGCCGTCGTATGATAATATAAATCATCCTGTGTTGCCCCATAAATATACTTACTACTTCCAACAAAAGACATTGCAACTCCAGTCCAAGAACAAATAACCCCATTAATCGTTCCTGAAGCCGCAGATGAAGCATTGTTTGAATTGCTTCCTGCATTTACAGGGGAATACAATGAGGTCGCAGGCCCTGCTGAAACATTGCTTCCTGCGATAATGCCTGACAATCCCATTCTATTTGTACCACTGTCTTGTGTATAACCACCACCCCATGCTCTCAAATTGCCAGAGCCTGTCGCTGTTATATTATAGATAGTAGAATTATTCAACAAACAGCCTGTAATTCCACCTACAAAAACTCTAGGATGATTCGTTTGAGAATACGCAAGAACTATTAAATGTCTTCCTCCTTCGGCATAACCAGATAAACATGCGCCTGAAGAAATATGAATTTTAGAATTCGAAATCTGTGAATTATTATCAACAGTGCCAGCATATCCTCCCATACATACCGTGCAAACTCCATCCAAATCTTGCCCATTCTTTGCCGTTCCATATGCAACACACATTTTCCCATTAATCGTCAATGAGCAGTTATCTATTCCTGAATTATATAGATATCCAAACATTATGCCAATTGACAAACCTCTATTTGCTGACCCACTATTTTCCCCGTGATTTGAAGTATCTAATGCGTAAGTTCCTTCAAACACAACGTTAGTATTAGATATAGAAGAGTATGCTAGTATTGAACCTAAATACCCTGCTGTATAAAAACCATAAGCATCTGTGCTATATCCAAATGGAGAAGTCTTATTTTCATATGTACTAATTATTTTATCGTTGTCCCCGTATTTTTTACCATCTTCATTCTTTCCGCTATCTAAATAATTTATTCCTGCTTTAAACGCACTGCTTGTTATTTTATTGTTAGCAGCTGCATCTTCTACGATTATTGGATCCTCACCTGTGCTGCCACCTGTGATTGAGCCTGAATTCGATGTAATAGTAATCTTATATCCACACCCATCTAAGTAATGATATTGCACTGATTCGGCCGTCGTATCTTTTGTCCATGAAATATCAGTCGTTAAATATCCATATTTTGGCGATGTAGATGTTCCGTCTGCTTCAAGCCAAGTTTTTAAATCAGAATAAGACGAAATGGCATCTCCTTGTTTATAATAGATTGATTCTTTAAAATCGGTACTTGTTCTATATCCATCTTCTACTTTACCGTTTAATCCAATAGTATCTGCTTTAGCAACATTTGCTTCGTAATTAGAAGTTGCTAAATATACAGCGCAACCCATTATCGCAATAAGGATGATAACAAGTATGCCAGTTATTAATCTTGTATTATTCATTTTCTCTTTATTCATATCTGTTACCTCCTTTTTAGAATTGTGCTTTATCTTGTGGGCCTTCACGTCTTTCTCTCTTCACTGGCGCTTGGCTCTTTTTCTCTGGTGTTGGTGGAGCTTTTCTTGCGCTTCCACTTCCCGATGGTTTTGTCGGCTTTCTCTTTTTCCTAGCTTTAGCCTTTTTCTTCTTACTTAATGTAACGCCTAAAACTATTCCAACTATTGCTACTACCAAAACGGCACCGCCGATTATAATTGGCAATTTGTATTGGTTAAATAAATCCATGATGCCACTAGATCCAGGTTTGTTTCCACTTCCATCTTTGTTGCCGCTTTCCTTAACTTCGCTTACTTCGATAGTTGCATATTGCTCTGTGCTATAGTTTCCATCACTAAATTTAACTTTAACGATATACTCACCTGGCGCTAATGTACCATCGCTGCTCAATTCAACTTTATTATCATCTAAATCGTAATATTCATATTCTGCTGCATATTCTTCACCGCCGAATATAAATGTTGGATATAGAATTGATAAATCTGTATTAGAATCCAACTCTTCGTAGATATCTTCAATAGAGTCAAAACTTACAGTCTCGATTTTTGCTGCCTCGATTGTGATTTTAACCTTAACTGGAGTGTCTGCATATGTTGTGCTCTTTAAGGTTATTGTTCCTACATAATTACCTACATTTACTGGAGCTGAATTTGAGTCGTAATATACATAGATACGTTCATCATCGTCATCCATTGTAAAGAATTCCATATACTTAGAAGACTCATAACCCGCATAATATACTGGGTGCATTGTATGGTTCTCGATTTCAAATTCACCAGTTACAAATGTTCCTGTATAAGTTCTTGTTACTTCTTTTGGAAGAACATTAGGCATTGCTGTTTTATCAATTTCTAATGTTGCTGTTAATTCTAAATTGTCATAGTTTTCAAGTGAAACAATTGCAATAATTGTATATTCACCAACATTATTAAATGACAATGGATTAGAATCTAATTCAACACCAGATTGATATGTCCACTTTGTACCATTATTGATATCTAAGCCCTTTTCGCCTTTATCAACATAGTTATCCCCTAAATATGTATATGTAATTACTGCGCCTTTTTCGATATAAGCATCTAGCGTGCTACCTTCAACGAAAATTGAATGATAATTTTCGCTGTTCTTATCGATAAAGTTATATTTAGCATCATTAAATTCTAGGCCTTCGAATTGAGCTTTATCAACGATAAAGTTAATTCTTGTTGATGAACTTGCAAAGCAATCATCACCTTTAAACATGATTCTAAATTCGTAGCTTCCTGCATTAATAAATTCTGGAGCAGTAGAATCATCAATAAGCATTGGAGTTAATGTGTCTGGATCAACAAATCTTACTTCAATTGCTTCTGAAGCATCACCTTCAACTGCTTGAGAACCATTATATGCATAATATTTAAGAGCTTCGTTTTCAACTTTTATTACAGTTGTATTACCGCCATTAGCAGATACCTTAATATCTGTATCAATTAAAGCAAATTTATGTGCTTGCTCGTCGTAAACCACTCTAATGTCGTTCGCACTAGTTACTGTTGCAGCCTTATTGATAGTTAAATATGTATCATCATATGGCTTATCATAGAAATTCTCACTTCCAGCAAATGTGATTTGAACTAAGTATCTACCTACTTCAAATGGGTTAACTGTTTTGCTGAAATCTGCAACATTATCTGTTACTTTATAGTAATTAATTGTAAATGTACCATCTTCATAATAACTTGGATTTACAGCTGTCTTTGTTTTAATTTCAAAAGATAGATTTTGTCCTGCGAAAGACTTTGTTTGACTCTCTAAGTCTAAATCTAAGTATCCTTTTGTAATTGTAAATTTGATAGGATTACCATTATTTGTTACTTCATAATTCGAATTATCTATAGTAATCTTAGCAAAATATACGTTAACATCTAAAACATTTCCAGATTCAGTAACTTCAATTTCATTTATACATTCTTTCTCTGAATAATATTTAATAGCTGCATCTTTTGTTTCATTAAATACATCTTTATATGTACCAGTTATTGCATGTTCTATTCCATCGAATGTGATAGTTGTATTGAAATCAACATTTCCGTCCAATCTTGGAGTTACTGTTACGCCTTTCTTTAGAATAGTTATATTTGTTGGTATAATTGACAAATCATAGTTTGCAATTTCTCCTGCAAGCTCTGCGTTTACTGGATAATCACCAACATTTGGATATACTAGCATATCATCATCATCTTTTGTAATCTTTGCGTCTGTGATAAGGTTTAGAGTAATAATTTCGCCTTCACCTTCAACTGTAATTTGAGATGGAATGTTATCTCCGTAAACATATGAACTAGATAATTGTTCTGGATAATTTGCAAGATTGATTTCCATAATTGCTTTATCAATAGTTGATGTAGCAACTTTCTTTGAAATTAAATACTTGCTTGTATCTGTTGTTAATTCGTTTAAATTAGCAGTTGTTGAGCCTGTTAGGAATCTTACTAGATATTTGTTGTAATATTCATCAACACTATCTACTCTTAATGTTACATCCCATGTGCCAGCATTCTTGCTTGCAAAAGAAGCAACTACTTTTAGATAAGATTCTTCAACAGCTGGCGTTGTATATAAATATTGATCTGAATAAATCAAAATTGTATTTGCGATCAACTCTGTTCCTGTAGAATATACTTTTGCTGTTAATACTACTTCAGATATTTCTGATGCATTATATGTTTTGTTAAATAATGCATTTAATTCGGCTTCGCTCATGCTAGATAAAGATTGGCTTCCATAATACAAATTGTCTAATGTAATACCAATACCTGCGATAATGATTTTTACGTTCCACAATTTTGCTTCTTCTTCATTTTCAGCGCCATTTCTTACAAATCCGTCTCCATTTGCAAATGCATCCGCATACATGTTTTCATCACTAACAAGTTTCATCTTGAATGGCTTATTGTTCAATTCAAAATTGATAATAAAAGTATTTGGTTGATTTGCTTTTAATGTAGCATCATATTTAACCCAAATATCATTACCATTTGTATCTTGTTCATATGAATAGTACATATGAGCTCCAGATGCACCAAAGACTGGTGTAAATAAAATCTTTACTGTTGTTGGGCAATAACCAAGTTGAGCATAATAACTTAAATATTCGCCTCTATTTAATGCTTTAACATTGTTTAATTCTAATTGCGTAGTATCAATTAACGCACTAAATGTTGTTGCTGCAGAATTACCTGCTGCGTCTTGATATGTAACAGTTTGAGATGGGTTATTTCCTGTTAATCTAACATAACAATCCCATCTAGAATCGTTAACAATTGTATAAGAGATATGACCGTTTCCTGATTCAATACCAGAAAGGTTTGCGTCTCTTACTTGATATTCAACTAATACATCATCGTATTGCCAATCTTCTAATTCTAGTGTTGATATTGGCGCACCTTTATGATCGTCTTTGCTTGCATCATATACATAATACTTAACATTCATAAATTCAGGTGCCAAAGTATCTATAAATACTTGAATAGAATTTGTAGCAATCTTGATATATTGTGTGTTTGGATTTGGATTAGTTACTATTGCATAATATGGATTTTCAATATATGTAGCAATTGTATAATAATACTTTCCAGATTCGTTAATATTTATTTCTGCATTTACTTCATCTACCGGCATTACTTGTAAACTTGATGCAGCTTCATTTCCTTTTGCATATGTATAATAATCAAATGTATTAGCCTTGTTTGCATAGTTGAAAATAATAGTATCTTCTTGTAACCAAGTTACGCTATCGCTATTGCATGCAATATTTAATAAACTTGCTTTACCTGCAACTATTGAATAATCATATTTATTTGCCTCGTCATAATCAACTAATACATATGAAGTCTCGTCGTAATATTGGTAATTCTTTCCGCCAACATTTTTTACTGAAGTAACAGTATATGCACCTGGCAAATACAATTTTGTTAAGTCGCTTACTGTATATGTTGTTGCATTTTCAGTACCATCTAATACCGTATATGTTACAACGGTTTGATATGCCGAACTAGAAATATTTATATAGTCGCCATCTAAATTTCCTCTTTTTACCATAATTTGAGGCAATTTAAATAATTCTCCATCATAACTCTTACTGTTATCCGATATAAAGTTTGACGTATCTCCTTGCGTGTTTAGATTTTTATATGATAATGTAGCTTTTTCACCAAATGTATATATTAGACTGCTAAAACTATCTACAGTTGATGCACTAATATGATATAAGTGCGCTGCAATATTTTCCTTTGTTTCAATCTTTTGAGCTTTTGTGCCACCATATGTTTGGCATGTTTCTAAAGTCCAAATAAAGTTACCTATATCACCTGTCGTAAATTCGTATTTGACTTCATCGGCTGTAGCCGTATCAATACCTTCAGGAATGTAGCCATTCGCAACTGCTTCTACTCTTATTATCTTATTATCTGAATTTCCTAGCTTTGTATAATCATAACTTACTTCGATATTACCGCCAGAATTTTTTGCATAGACTTCAACCCAATTGCCATACAATATTAATCCTTCTGAGTCAAGTGCAACATGAGATGAACCATATGACTGCAAATTTCCAATGTAATCATACAAAATTACGACATTCTTTAATGCTGTTAATTCTCCGCCGCCTAATGTGTATATTAAGCAACCATATATATTTTTAATTTCGACATTTCCATTTGTCTTCCAAATGTGAGATTTAGGCCCCGTCCAAGCAGAAATTATTCCATCAATTTGACCATCTTGAAGAGCTCTTGCTGCCAAGGCTTGGTTTTGAGTATAAACATCGCCTGCTGTAATACCGCCAGATTGACCCCAACATCCGTCGTTATTTCTGTTAGAGACATTGTGGCCGCACATAGCAGTAACTGTTCCTGTTCCTGTTAATGAACAGTTTGTTATCTTAGCTGTTGTAGAAGATCTGATTACACCCGTTATACCACCTGCCATTGCTCCTGCAGTCTTATTAACTCCACCGCTTCTTGAGCCATCGGCCAATGCTAAAACACCACCATTATTGTTTAGCGTGCATCGTGTGATTGTGCCGTTATATAAAGCACCACAAATTCCCCCTGCTATACAGGTGTTATATCTTAATTGCGTATTGCTATCACAAGCTATTTGACCCATTGCAAACGCACCCTCTATTGTAAGGTTGCAGTTTTGAATTGTACCGCCATTATTTAACCCACAAATAATGCCTGCTACAATAGGATTCTTTGTGCTATCTGAATAACCATCAACATTTTTTAATGTTCCGTTAGAAGATGTCAATGCTGCATTAACATTCAATGCGCCTGCATTATTTCTTAACCAATTGATGTTTAAATTTTTAATAGTGCCACTATTGATAGCCATTAACATACCTGTATAATGGTATGCTGTTGCTTCCCCAAATAATGAGCTTGATGCTGCTTTATAACTATTGCCTACTACTGAACCACCAACTTGTGGAGTCATAGAAATAGTATATGCATTTCCATCTAATGTGCCGGCAAAGCTTGCACCAGATGCTACAATTCTTAATGTTGGCATATCATATTCAATATCTGCAACCAGAATACCATGTGCGCTTGAAGAGGTAGGTGAATTAATAAATTCCTTTAACTCTGTCGCTGTTGATATCTTAGTAGCTGAACTAAAGTTGTCATCAATATAATCGGTTGTCATATGATATCTTCCATCTGATCCCAATTCATAGCCTTCTGTAGCTTCAGAAATAATTGTATTTCCGTTGTACATATAGCCATCTTGAGATTCAAATGAAGAAACCAAAACTGCAGCGTTTGCACTTTCTTGAACATTGCTATTAAATAGATTGCCAATAGCAAAAACCATAGCAATAATCACGCATACGCTAATTATTGTAAATAGGATAAGATTAGTAGATTTTCTTGAATTATTCATCGTTCATACCTCCTTAACCTAATACATACATTGTTACTAACGTCTTTTGAGTCAACGCTGGACTGATTTGTCCAATTGTAGCCTCAACCGTATAGTATTGAGAAATGTCTAATGTATAGTACTTATAACCATCTTGTGTATTGTACTTCTTAGAAGATGTAGATACTTCTATCTTTACATAAGCATTTCTATCTGATGCTGTATCGTTTAATGTGTAATATGTTCCGGTTGTGTCTTTATCAACTACCGCAACTTCTCTTGTGTAATAAGTGAACGTTCCGATTCTATCAGCTGAATCAATATAAACAGGGATGAATGAATCTTCATTTTCAACATAATATACATTGCCAACAGTAACCGTGCTTGTTTCAATTTGAGTGAATGTATAATATGTCTTTGTTAAATCGTTTGTAGTCTCATTACCTCTTAACTTAGTAGAAGCGTATCTACCAAGAACGTAATATGTTCCATCTGTTGCGCCAACTTCTGTTTCGCTATAAACATATTTTGTCTTGTTAGCAATAGCATTATATCCATATAATGTATCGTCTTCTGATCTTGCAGTTGTTAAGTCTAATTCGACGTCCATATAGTCGAATGTTCCATCTGTGAAGTATACCTTCATTGTTCTTGTGATAGCTTGAGCTGCAATTTCTGCACTAGACAATACTGGGTTGCCATCTTCATCTAGATACAAATTGTAAATGTAGTCTGTAGCTTCAATATAATCAATATTCTTTGGAGCAAATTCTACATCAACGAATTGCTTAATTTCGTAATCGCCTTCGCCAAATGTGAAGTATACTGTTTCAGAACTTCCTTCTCTTGTTAGGTTCAACTTAGATGTATCCCATGTTACAGGTAATGAATACTCTGTATATTCAGATGTTTCAACTAGCTTAAATGTCTTGTCATCCTTTACGTATAAGCCTGTAGCAGATACATATCTATATGTTGTCTTAATTTCCTTTCTTAGAGCCTTTAAGTCTGTTGTAGATGTAACTGTTCTATCTAATACTAAGATATCGTCATTCTTGTCATCATTTAATGGATTCTTACCAAATACGCCATCTTCACCTAAATCGTAAAGTTTGAAGTTGAAGCTTGTAGCATACTTAACATCCATTGTGCTTTCGAATACGTCATATGTTAATGTACCATCTTCTTGAACTGTATATGCATATGGGTTCAAAGCTTCCTTAGTGATATCAGATGTATCAACAGTCATCATACTTGCAGTTCTGTCTAGAATTTCGTATGTGATATCAAAATACAAATCGCTTGTTAAATAACATCTTGCCTTTTGATTAATCTTTTGTTCAACAGAAACTGTATATGTCTTTAGATCAATTTGTTCCCAAGCTTCGTTCTTTAAAACTTCCCATTTAACAACATTCATGTTGCCTGTTGTGTTGTCTTCATAGACAACAGATACGCTTGATGGGAATGCAGCTTGCTTTAAGAAGTCTACTTCAATTGGGTCAATCTTATATGAACCACCCATATATTCGCTTCCTGCTAAAGCTACACCCTTAATAGCTGTTCCATCAACTCTAGCGTTAACTGTATATTCTTGGAAGAACAATGATGTTCCATATGAGAATGGTGTTACAGAACCATCTACATCGTATGCATCAATATCAAATCCGATTGCAATAGTAAATTGCGTATAATCTGTTGCATAATCTACTGTTAATGCTTCAATTTCAGATTTTCTAAATGCAATAGGCATTTCCAAAACTTTACCATTTGTGAACTTAACCCAAGCTGTCTTTGGATAATAACTAAATGCATCTTTAGCATTATGATATGCATATGGGTCAATTAACAATGTTGTTTGTGTTAAAGCTTCGTCGAAGTAAATACCTTGGATTTGGTTTCTACTTACCGTTACATCAACATTTTGTGTCCATGTGAAGATATCTCCAGATGGATAATAATCTGGATCCAACTTAACTTGACATGTAGATGTCTTTGTCTTTGTAATATCCCAGCTATAATCAATACCTGATTCAATATTTTCCCATACAACTGCTACTTTTTCTTGATATGTATCATAGTTAACATTAATGATATCTTGATATGGGTTATATTTAGCATATTTTGCATTATCTGTTAGATATAGATAATATTCATATGGTTGAACATCTAATATGTTTGTTCTAGAACCAAATGATACGCTTGATACCTTTCTTGCTGGAACATTGAATGTAATTTCAACAACTTGTTCATTATTTGTTCCCTTTGCAACTGTTCCTACTAATTTATATGAAGCACCCTTAACTGATCTATAGATTGGGTCTCCATCTTCATCTAATACATTAGCGTAATTAGAATCTACTCTATGGAATAATTCGCTAGCTGCAGTAACAGATTGCTCATCCCATACAATAGGTAAATTACCTGCTGTTCCATCATAATATGTAAAGAACAACTTATCTGGTGTATAATTTGCCAATGTATCTTCTGTATTGAATTGATATAAATCAACGTCAATTGTATTATCTGTCGCACCTTCAAGAATTACATTAGTAATTGTTGAGTTCTTGTAGTGAACCTTCATTGGAGCAATTACATCATTAGGGAATTTAA
Source organism: Clostridiales bacterium (assembly GCA_015055975.1). Classification (GTDB taxonomy): domain Bacteria; phylum Bacillota; class Clostridia; order Christensenellales; family UBA3700; genus UBA3700. Next base: position 25,704 of record SVHF01000006.1, read on the forward strand.
CAAGTATTGTTTGTTCCCAATCACCATTTTCAGACTCTGATGCATAATTGAAGTCATGTATAATTGTCCAATTACCATTGCTGTCTGTATCTGGATTTTCTCCGTCTTGAGTTGAAGCAAACTTCAATGCGCTTGTTTCAATTCTTCTTTCTTTTCCATCAGCTGTATACATAAAGATGTATGCTGGGAATGTTTGATATACAAACATAGTTTGTGTATCAATTTCTGTTATAGCACCACCATTATCTTGATCAGCCAAAACTACCAACTTAATTGTTAATGTCCTTGTATTGTCTTTAAATGGAGCAGTAGCTGTAATGTAGTATGTTCCTGGTGTAGCAAACTTTTCTTGTAGGTTTGCTCTTGTAATTGCAGTTGATGTTCCTTGATATACAAATGACATTGTTGCTTTATACAATTCTGTAGCTCTTTGGAATGTTGCTACATGGCCTGTGCCAAAATACTTTTCAAAGATTTCGCTTGCTGCAGTTGCATCATCAGCGTACATATATGGGTTATATGTAATTGTTGTTGGAGTGTTATCCCATGTGATAGCACCATCAACGCTTGTGTATTCTTGATTACCTACAGCTGGAGACGTATTGAAGATATGAAGATTTGTGAAATATTCAGTGCTTCTACCTCCATTATAGCTTACAGTTCTTGTACCATTATTGAATGTATATGGATTACCTTCGTCATCATAGATGTTTGTATTATGGTCTTGCATTGTCAAATAAATATTTGTCAATTGGCCACGAACAATGTTCAATCCAAGGTGTGTCTCATTTGCAACTGCAAATGGAACGAATCTTGCCAATAAGCCCTTAACAGTTCCTTCTAGACCATTGATAATTGGGTTGATAATAAATGATAATCCCTTAACATCTACACCAGCTAAGATGTCTAGAATATCTAATAATAAACCTGGAACTTGATCCCATAATTCATCCCAGAATGCATTTGCATTTTGTCTATCCCAATGAACGTCAGCTAAATAATTCTTAGAGAATGTCTTACCTTCATCACCAAGGGCCATCTTAGATAAGTCTAAAATTGTTTCTGGTCCAAAGATGTAATACATCAAGTGATCTAACAAGTTGTTGATTTGATAAGCATTAACCGTAATATCTGCATTTAATACACCAACTTTTGATGTCTTATCACAAGATAAATACAATGTTAACATATCAAATAAACTTATAATATCTAGACTTGAGAAGTATCCAGATAAACCATTTACTGTTTCTGATTTATAGAACTTATATGTTCTTCTTTCTAATCCAGTACCTGCTTTGCAAATATAATAATATGTATCATATACTGTGTCATTGTTTGTGTCTTTAACTTCATTGCCTTCTTCGTCTAATTGAGCAACTTTCATTACATAGTACTTCTTTTCTAAAGATGCACTAGGTTCTGGCAATTGAGATTCATCTGTAATATCGCCTGCTTTTGTTAAAGATGCTTGAACAGGATTTCCACTATTATTTAGCTCTATAACATATACATTATCGTTATATAGATAATATTTACCTTCATTTGAAGCTAATAATACATTACCATTTGCTCCCCATTCATATGTTGATACAACTTCAACAAGTTGAATTGTTTCTATATCTGAAGTAACAACCGGTTCTTCTTCCTCTTCTTGTTGTTGTTCATCTGTAACAGCTTCTACAACTTCATTTAAGTTAGAATCTGTAGTGTTTAACAATCCGCCAAGTAATCCAGATATTTGTTCTAGAAGTCCATCTAATGTAGGTCCTAGCATTCCAACTAAATCTAAATCAATTTCAACTGTTCCAACTGTATCACCGATATCTACGATGATTTCAATCAAGCCTGAACAAATTGTTAAATATAATTTACCTGTGTTGTAATTCAATTCAATATAAGCTATATGTTGCAAATTACCACTTGATTCATAACCATGTTGTACAGTGCTGTTATTGAATTCAGATTCATTAATACCAACTAAAGATACTAATATAGAACCTTTAGATGCCTTTGCACCATTTGTTTGAGCCAAAGATACAGTTTTGTCTAATCTTTCAAGATATATTCTTGTATACATTGGAGTGCCATTTGTTGAATTGTAGTTATCTAAGTCAATGTATAAACCTAATTCTAGATTCTTTAGAATTGACTTAATTAGATATTCGCCATTTATTGCGTTCCAATCTGGAATAGCATCCAAGTCTTTATCGAACTTATATTTTCCTCTTTCGCCTGCTGCTAATTGAAGAGTGATATCTGCAAATACAGATCTTTCAACTCCAACGCCTAAGCCTAATCTTCCTTCTTTAATATCTAATTCAGCAGAAATATCAAATTCTAGATACATACTGAATCCAACTAATTCTCTGAAGATTGCTTCAAATACATCTGCTGTTAAGTGAGCACCTAGTGTTGTATTTTGAATACCAACGGCTGCTAACAACATTGAAACTAAATCGTTTGAAGGATCCTTTGTGCCTTCGCCTGCTTCTGATGGGTCTGCTTCTGATGGATCGCCTTCTGTTGCAGAAGTATCGCCCTCTGTTGCTGATGGAGCACCTTCAGTTGTAGATGTTTCTTCTCCTTCAGAACCTTCTTCAGCATTTGAAGCTTCTTCTTCAGGATTTACTAAACCTTCAATTAAGCCACCAATTAAGCCCGTCAAAGATAAATCTCCTAAAGAACCTAATAGTGATTGAATAACTGTTCCTAAGCTTGAAATTAACTTCAAGTTAGCAACTTCAACGTCAAATAAACCTAAACCGTTTAAGTCTAATACGATAGAACCATTATAGATATATAAACCAATCCATACATTTCCTTCGTATCTAATTTCGATAAGGATTTGAGTATTTTTGAAGTTATTTAAATCTAAATACCATTGAACAGCTAATTGTACTTCAGTTTCCCAATCGTCGAATACAACATTGATTGGTAAAGCAAATCTATCTGCTCTATCTGCAACGATTGTATCGATAATCTTATTGATATCCCAAACGCTGTTTAATACTTTAGCATCAATTGTAATTGTTAATTGTAAATCACCAATTACCTTTAAGATAGCTTGAATCAAATCATCATAATATTGATCAGCTTGACTTGCTAAAGTTTCGAATTTTACTTCGTAATTGTTTAATAATTCTTCAACATCACCGATTTCCACTGGAGTTGCTACACGATCTATTGTATAGTATGTCTTTAGCGGATCAAATGTTGCAGTTGAAGCAACCTTTACATATTTATTTGTAGCTTCATTATATGTATAATATGTTTCATTTTCAGCAAATGCAGTAATACCTTCTTCTTTGTTATATTCTGCATCTGTTGCTAATCTCAAAGAGATTAATAAATCATCATCAAATACATTCTTATTTTCTTCTTCATCATATTTTGGAACTAAAGCTCCTGTGATATCTAGATATACACCGCTTGTTCTATTCAAAACTAAGCTTACAGCTAAATCCATAACATCTGTTAATGAAATACCTAAATCAACACCAAATTGAGCTAATAACTTTTGTATACCAGCAATTGATGCAGATACAGCAACTACATCTGAGTTAATGAATACGCCTAAAGCTTCTGAAATATCTCCATCGAATTGATCTGCTAAATTCTTTGTTGTAATAGGTTCATTTTCTGTTGCTGTAGATGGAGCTTGAGCTGAAGATTCTTCAGAACCTGATGTTTCTTCTTCACCGCTTCCGTTAATTAAATCCATGATATTGAATGTTAAATCAAAGATTTCCTTATCACCTATTAATGAATATAGTAATGTTGTGTAATCTAATTCCATAGATAGGTTTGGAAGAACGATATTCAATAACTTAACATTTTCAAGTTCTGCATATACCTTGTTTCCTACACCATATACACCAAGAATTGTCATTCCCTTTCCGAATAATAACATTTCTGGATAATAATCATAATATGTTGCATTTGCATCATATTCGCTTGGAAGATTCTTTGCTGTATAAGAACCATCTATATTTTTAATATAGTATGTACCTACAGTTGTGCTGTCTACTTCAACTAGTTTTGTAGGCTTTTCGCTTCTTGCTATCATTAAGTCTTTATTTGCAACTAATTCTAAAACAACTTTGCTCTTTGATGGATCTTCTTTATTTAAAGAAATACCAATATTTAAAGATACATCCATTGTAAAGTCGCCTGTGAATTCCCAAATTAATTGCTTGTCAGCTATTTCTGGTAAGAATAGAGAAATAAGTGGAGCAAGGTTGTACTTACCTGCACTAAATTCTATTACTAAGTTCATACTGAAGAATGTACCAGCAAGTAATGTATCAATCCACTTTGAAATAGAATCTACATACGCATTTTCTACGATTGAATAGTATTCTACGTTTGGATCAAATGGTGTTTGTCCAGCTTCTGTATCTGGGCCTACATTTACCTTTGTATATTCTTTAGTAATATTGTTATATGTATAATATGTACCAACTGATGTAGAAGTTAAATTAACTCTTTGTCTTGTATGAGTCTTGCTTAGGATGTATCCTTCAATATTTGAAGAAGCACCATAGTAACCCTTATAGTTAGTACCACCCTTTTCTGGGTCAAATCTATCTAGATAATCTGATTGATATAATAACATGAAGTCATGAAGCGAAATCATAGCTTTCAAGCCTTCAGCATATGTTGGAGTTTCTAATGTGAAGTAATCTCCATCATCTAAACCATAACCGATTACCCATTCACCCTTAAATATATAAGCACTAACAGCCCATGTAGTAACGATTTGCTCATCGCCCTTTCTTAGGATAGTGTTATTTCCTGATTTTGTTTCTGAAATACCAGTTGCTACGCCATCTTTATATGCGCCTGGTTTTCCTTGTGCGTTATATCCAATTACTAATTCTATAGTATATTCTTTATCTAAATAGAATTTAGAATCCTTAACATATACTACATCATAGTTTTCTCTTGGATCATCTTCTGTAAATGTAAATAATGTAGATAAAGCTGCATCTTCATAGCACTTTTCGCCATCATCTGTGAATAAGATTGGGTTATATAGCGCCTTCTTACCAAGATACCAATTACCATCTTTATCTTTATATCCAACTCTATCGTCTACGGCTGCTGAAATTGTAATAGAATCAATACCACCTTCAACTGGGTCAATATTAATTGCAAGAACAGCAACTAAACCATCTGGTAATTCAAATCCTAAATCACCAGCTAATGCTTTAATACCATTAAATAGAATTGTGTTTACTGTAATTTCTATAGCTGTCTTTTCATCGTTCATTCCAAAGATATCGCCAAGACCTACTACGGCTCCAACTGCCTTTAAGAATGTAACTAGATTTGTAGAAACTACGTGATTGCCATATTCATCTGTTGCTAATGATACAACACCGATTTCTGAAGCAGATAAAATTTCTTCTCCTTCTTGTGCTGTAGATACAGTATCTCCTGCACCATATTTAGATTGCCATAGTTCATTCCATGTTACCCAATCGCCCCATTTTAAAGTCTCTATAAAGACTTTATCTAGCGCGCCAGAAACTAAATCGACAACGTATTGAATTACGTCTGGAATGCCCTGTAAATTAATCTTTATGTTGCTTCCGCTATAGTATCTTTCTAGTAAGTGACCAAGATTTGCATAAACGGCACCATCCATATAATAGATAGCTATTAATGCTTCTGGATCTACTAGTTGACCTACTGTATCAATTAAATATAATTCAAGAACAATATAGTTATTATCTACTAAATGTTCTTTTCCATCTTCACCAATGTAAACTTCTTTACCATAATTTAAATCAGCATCTAAAGCTAGTTGTAATCTAATACCTGTAGCCGCGTCTACAATGATTGTATCTGTTGGTAACATATTCTTTCCTACAATAGTATTTAGAACAGAACCAACGTCTAATGAACCATTACTATCTAACATAATATCTAGTGAGAATGCTAGATTTGTTAAACTGAATGTTTCATAATTTGTTGCGTTATAAACTTTTTCTGGAATGTCTAAGTTAAGCTTTTGATCTGCATAAATAATTGTATTAGACATGTCAAAATCTAATAGCAATTGATTATAAGTCTCAGATGATGAGTTATTATCTGTTACTTCTAGACCAAAAGAAGTTGTCTTATAAGAAGATGCACCCTTTTCTTTATAGGTTGTTCCTGTGATATTAACAACCATCTTTGGAGTAATATCATTTAAGAATGTCATTAATGGGTCTAATTGTAAATCAAATGGTAATTCAAATAAACCTAAACTGAAAATCAATGATACTAAACCTTTAATCTTAGTAATAAGTGAATTAACACCTATTTCAAGAGTATAAGTAGTAGTTGCATTTCCTAATTCATCTGTAACCGTAACTAACTTTGCTGGACTTGGGAATATATATGTAACTAATAGACCCAAAATCTTATTAATTGTAATTACGCCCATCAAATCATCAAGCATTTTAAACAAATCGCCATTTAATTGACCATCATAAACGCCATCAGATAATGAACCTAACAAGCTATCTGCAATTGCATTTACATAATCCATATCAAAGTCTTCAAAATATAGAAGAGGTTGATCGTCACCCTTATCTAAATACATTTTGCCGCCAACTGTATATAAAGCCCATAGGAATTCACCTTGGCTTTCATATTCAGTTTCTGCTTCTATAGATTCATTTGATATTGAAGCGCCAACATCAATTGAACCGCCTTCTCCTTCTAATGATAGTAATGATGTGGACGGATCTGAATCATCGTCATCGCCCTCGTCGCCTTCACCAGATTCACTATCTGGAGTTGGAGTTGGCTTTTCGACTCCCGTCATATCTAACATCTTTAGAACATATTCGCTATCTCTACCGCCAGTTGTATCAATATTTGTTCTAAAAATTAATCTCTTCTTTGTTACTTCTGCAACACCTGCATCTCTTTGCACAATGTCTGCATAAAGATTTAGCGTTCTATATTTTCCTTCACCTTCAGAAACTTTTGTTCCTCCGATTAATTGCGCGATAGCTAAATAAGCACCAACATATGTTGTCTTAGTGCCTGGAGTTGTACTACCTGGATTCTCTGGATCGACTGGGGTAACAGGTGTTGGTGGTGCTGGTGGTACTACTGGTGGTGTTGGTGGTGTTGGTGGAGTAACTTTACCGCCGCCATCGTCTCCGTCGTCATTTCTGCCATCTCCTTGTCCTTGACCTGGATCAATTGGTGTTGAACCAAAATCACATCCAATTAGTGTAATTAGCATTGTAGCTATTAGAATTATTGCTAAAATTGCTGCTAAAATAATCTTACTTTTTCTCATAACCTTCTCCATAAATCGCGCATTTATTTTGAAAAAATTTTCACTAAAATATTATATACGCGTTCTTAATAGAAACTTAAAGGGAAAAATCAATCTTAAAACTACCCTAAAACATTCGAAATTTACTCGATAATTCCTAGCTTTTATTTTTTGAAATTTTACATAACTTTTTTCGAAAAAACTGTTGACAATATTGCCAAAAATGCTTCAATTTTTGCTATTTTTCATTTTGTAAAATTTGTGTAAATTTTTCTTTTGGGAACTCCAAATCGATCCTTAGACCCTTTGGATCATTGTGTGAAGCGTACACTCTTCCCTTAAGTGCAGCCATGATTGCCTTAACAATAGATAGCCCTAAACCTGAGCCACCAGTTTCTGCAGTTCTTGATGTATCTGTTCTATAAAATCTTTCAAATATGTTTTGTAGTTCCGTATCAGATACGCCATCCCCTGTATCTGCAACCTCGATTACATATTTGCTAAATGTTGAATATAAGGTCACCGTTATTGATTCGCCTTCTTTTGTATACTTTGTCGCATTATCCAAAAGAATAATCAAAGATTGACGCAATTTGTCTTCGTCGACTCTGCTCTTTACCCCTTCTTCAATATCTAACACCATTTCTTTGTTGCTTAAATCGCACATCATTTGAAATGGCTCAACAACTTCTTTTACAATTGCCGTGATATCGCAATTCTTTTTCTCTATGATTAATCTTTCGTTATCTGATCTAGACAAAACTAACATGTCTTTAACCATTCTGCTTAATCTACCAGCTTCATGAGTAACCGTAATTAATGATTCAGAAATGTCTTCAACCTTTGAATCTGGCTCAGCTAATATTTGCGACATAGAGGACTTGATGATAGCAAGTGGTGTATTAAATTCATGAGAAATATCTGAAACTAATCTATTATTTCTATTTATAGCTCTTTCGTAGAATCGCATTTGTGTCATAACAAGCGCATACGTTGCTGCAAACAAAAGAACAAATGCAATTAAAAATGCTGCAACTGCGGTCCAAGTAAAGGTAACAATTGTTTTATTATCTGAAGTTATATCAAGATATACAGTATATGTAGCTAGACCATAACTATTATCTATCATCCTTCCTGATCTGCATTTATACGAACTGCCATTTATCTTAATTTCAACATTATTCAATGTTGCATTATACTGTTCAGGAAATCCTGCTTCAGCATTTATAGCGTGTCCTTCTTTATCATAATACACAGCTTTACAACCAGAAATTGCCTCCGCAACACCTTTTTCGTCATCCCAGAACCTGAAATTAGACACAGCATCAGAAATGACATCTAATTGTTTTGCTTGTTTTGTTAATATAGTTCCACGCGCGCTAAATATCGCCATCAAAACTACAAGTAGCAACAAAATTGTTGGCGCTATAATACTCAACGCCAACAACCTACGAGACTGCTTTTCTGTTTCTACACGACTATATAAATCGTTAATTTTCATTATCTTCCTTGTCGCTCCACATATACCCAATGTTTTTAATTGTCTTTAGGTATTTCTTTGCGTCATACTTTTCTAGAGTCTTTCTTAGATTACTTACATATACTTCAGTAACCGTAACAATCGTATCAGAGTTATAACCCCAAATTCTATTAAACAATTGCTCTTTAGAAATAACCATATTTCTATTTCTAATTAAATATTCAATAATATCATACATCTTTCCGGCAAGTTTTACATATTCGCCATTAATCTTTAAAATCTTTCCGATATAATCTAATTCTATGTTCTTATATACATATTTAGTATTGAAATTATTATTATATCTTCTCAAAACGGCTTCTACTCTTGCCAACAATTCATCGTTTTCAAAAGGCTTAGCCATATAATCATCAGCTCCAAATTTTAGGCCTTCAATCTTCTTATCCGTGCTATCTAATGCTGTAAGTATAATAACTGGAGATACACTAGTTTTTCTTAATCTTGTTAAAAGTTCAAAACCATTTAATTTTGGAAGCATTAAATCAAGAACGATTAAATCGTATGATCCATGTTCTGCCATGTATAATCCTTCTTCACCGTCGAATGCGCTATCGCTATCGCCTAACTTTTGAAGGACATCTCTTATGTTTTGATTTAATGTAATGTTATCTTCAACTACTAAAAATTTCATTTTTTGCACCTCTACTTATTATAACTCAATATACCTATTTGCTCAATTTATCCTTAAAATACGCAATATAGGCATCCTTTTCAATTTTATATAAGTGGCTTCTATTCGTGTCACATACCAAAAATAGCACATCATCTTTAACTTCTACATGCATATTCGCTTGGCACTCGTCACACTTTTTATATGTCTTTATTTCATATAACCCATTGCCACTTCTAAACATAGGGCCTTTAGAGTAGAAAATTTTTCTAATTGAAAAATCTCCATCGTTCATTTTTCTCATTGTCACATATGTATAAACATCGGAAATAAATATTGATGCACATACTCCTATAGCTAAGAATGCAACTAACACTACTATCAATTTTAAATTATTATCGATATCTCTAGTTACTGTTAACCAACCAAACACTAAACATGCAATTGCAAAAAGGACAGATGCACTAAATCTTGCAACACAAAACGCCTGAGCTTTGTTAAAATCTTGCACCTTCTCGACGATTATTTCTTCAACATCACCAACTTGCGCAACATCCTCATCACTTTGCTGAATAGACGCCTTATCTAAAATGATCTGGGTGTCCTTATCTCTTGCCTGTTTTCGCTCAAAATACGTTAACTTTTTGTCTGCATTTTCTGCGCCACAAAAAGGGCAATAAGTTAAGTTTTCATCAAATTCTTTTTGGCATGCTTTACAAGTTTTCATCTATCTTACCTTCTAGGATTCGCATATAATTATATTATATTTCACACCCGTTTACAACCACCAAATTTCACCCCCTCCTCAGCCCTTATCAAAAGCGTGACTGTTGCAAATGTGACACATCTAAAAATTCTTTAAAAATTGTTGTTGCAATCTGTTGCAACTCCCCTAAACCCATATTATAATATATGCATATGGACACGAGAGCAAATAACATATTAGCACCTACTCAACTATGGAAGGACTATGACCCATATTCTGAGCCATTGCGTCCTTCATATTTGAAATTTGAAGAAGAAGAAAACTACTATGTTGTTGCAGCCTACATAAACGGCGACAAGTATGGTTCTCAATATACTAGAATATTTATCTATGGCTACATGCCAAAACAAACCAACTTTAACGCTAACATCGTTTTCATTAACGATGTGATGGACCAAACTTTCTCCATTGACAACTTAAAAACTTATGCTATTGCTGGATACGGAGTATTCACATTTGACTATATAGGAAGGACAAAAGAACACTCAAATTACACTTTATATCCAACGCCTGTTGCATATGCAAATTTTGCAGATAGCAAGGAACACTTAACAACAGCAAATCCTACCGCAAAAGACACTTCGTTTTTCGTTTGGGATAAGGTTTGCATGAAGGTTATAAGCCTTGTAAAGCAATTGAGAGGTAGCGATTGCAAAATCATCCTTTCTGGTTACAAGACAGGAGGAGATATTGCGCTTCAAGTTGCAGCTATAGATAAGCGTGTTAATGCTGTTGCATCTTTTTTGAACCTTGGATGGAAAGATTATAGAAACTACCCTAAGCTTGCCCAAAATCTTCATATGCCTATTGACGATGAAAGAAAAAGATGGTTTGCAGGTTGTGCAACAGAATCTTATCTAAAGTTTATAAAGTGCCCAACGCTTTGCGTCACAACAACAAATTGCTCTATAACAAGCTTGGATAGAATTCAAGACTCTATGACAATTCTAAAGGGAAACAAAGTGCCTTTTAGTTTGAGCGTCTTAGTAGGACTTAGCGATTCTGTATCTTTTAGAGCAAGAAGCCTTTTATATGGATGGACAAACACATTGGTTAAAGGCAATAAAATGCCTAAAAACCCAGAAATAGATATAAAGATAGACAAATTAGGAACAGCTGTTGCATCTATATCCGTAGACAAATCTATTGAAATAGATGACATTATAGTAAATTACAGCTATGACGAATTGGATAGTACACTTCGCAGTTGGTCTTCAACGTTTGTAGACGAAGCTGAACTTAAAGTGAATTTGCCTGTTTATGAAGAAACTCAAATCATTTTTGCGTATGTCACAGTTAACTACAAAAATGGTATTTCGCTTTCTTCAACTCAAAAGCACTTAACTATCCAAGAAGACGACATCGTCCAAAGATTGCCAGTAAAGAAATCTAGAATCATTTTCCAAAAAAGCATGGGAATAGATAGCTGGATTGTAGAAATTGTCGACTCTATGTTCCATTTCTACGAACCACAAATAGTTACTGGCCCTTTGAATCTATCTGGAATTACTTGTGAAAAAGGAAATTTAACAACTTATTCTATCGGTGAATATAAATTACAAAGTGTATCGCAAAACTTATTGCAATTTGACGCATACGCAAAAACCGAACGTGATTTAGTTGTTGAGGTTGTATCTGGAACATATGGCAAATATGTGAAATATACAGCAAAGGCACATCTTTCATCTCCAAACTGGGAAAAGATCTCTTTTAAACTTTCTGACTTTAAAGATGAGAACTTCATCCCACTTAAAGCTTGGAGAGATGTAAAGAAGTTGTCTTTTAGAAATACAAATGGAGTTTTATTAAACAACATCATATGGGTATAGAATTTGATGGCTTAGATAACCAAAAACCAGTATCTAATGCACTAAAAACGATTAATATCATTTTAGTTGTAATCATTGTAATTTTGGCATTGATATTAATATCTATGTCATTTTTATGGACACCGATGACGGTTAAAGGCGTATCAATGAACGATACTCTTCATGAGGATGAACACATAATACTTATCACAGCTTGGTATAAATATACTTATGGAGACATAATCGTGTTCAATAGAACAACATATGATGATCAAGAAAAACATATCATAAAGCGAGTTATAGGCTTACCTGGAGATTATATCCGTTTCGATGAAAATGAACTTGCCTTCTATAGAAACGGCGAAAAATTAGTTGAAGACTATGTCTTTGGTAATTATCAATCTTCATATATGGATTATTCTCGAACAGAAATCAAAAATGCCCTATGCTCTCAAACTGGGTATTTAATTGAAGAAGGCAAGGTTTTCGTTCTTGGGGATAATAGAATGAAATCAAACGATAGCCATGTATATGGCGCAATAGACAAGACACAAATTATTGGAAAATATTTATTTGTATACTAAAAGGAGATTTAACAAATGAAAAACAGTGTAAGACAAGCCAAGTTAGATAAGCAAAAGTGGATGTTATCAGAACAAACTGGCAAAGACATGTGCGGGACTTTCCCTCACTGCGCAAAATGTAAGCATGAAGCACAATATCCTTGTGCAAAAGCATACATTAGAACTCATAGAATTGCTGAGGATAAAGACTAAGAACGAAGAGGTATTAAATGAAAGCAATAGTTTCTGTTATTGGTAAAGATAAAAAAGGTATCATTGCTAAAGTATCTAATGCATTATTTGAAATGGATATCAACATCGAGAACATATCACAAACAATTATGCAAGAATACTTCACAATGATCATGGCGGTCGATTTTTCTGATTCAAAATTGAAATTCAATGAAATCGCAGCAAACCTAGACACACTTGGTAAAGAAAATGCAGTTGAAATTCATATTCAACTTCAATCTATCTTTGATAGCATGCACCAAGTAACAACAACTGACAAAAAGATATAGAGGCATTATGTATTCTAGTAACGAAATAATTGAAACAATAAACATGGTTTCTCATCAACATCTTGATGTTAGAACCATAACGCTTGGAATATCTTTGTTCGATTGTATAACAGATGACAAGAAGAAAACTTGCGATAAGATATATGACAAAATCATGTATAAGGCAAAGAATCTTGTTAAGATTGGCGAAGACATTTCAAATGAAATAGGCGTTCCTATTGTAAACAAGAGAATTTCAGTAACTCCAATCAGTTTAGTAGCTGCTGCTTCTAAAGGTCATTTAGAAATCATAAAGACATTAGATAAAGCTGCAAATGAAATCGGCATAGATTTCTTAGGTGGGTACTCTGCTCTTGTACATAAAGAAATGACGCCATATGAGAAAGAATTTATTCTTTCAATTCCAGAAGCTTTACAATCTACATCAAAAATCTGTTCATCAGTAAATGTAGCTACAACAAAAGCCGGAATCAATATGGACGCCATAAAACTAATGGGTAATGTAATTAAGGATTGTGCATATCTAACAAAAGACAATGACTCAATCGGCTGTGCAAAACTTGTTGTATTTGCTAACGCCGTAGAAGATAACCCATTTATGGCAGGTGCTTTCTTAGGAAGTGGCGAAGGCGATACTGTTGTTAACGTTGGCGTATCTGGCCCTGGCGTTGTAAAAACTGCTCTTGAAAGTGTTGATGGCGATTTAACTGAAGTTGCTGAATGCATTAAGCAAACTGCATTCAAAATAACAAGAGTTGGACAACTTGTAGCAAAGGAAGCCGCTCAAAGATTAAACGCAAGCACTGGTATTGTAGATTTATCTTTAGCACCAACTCCAGTCGTTGGAGATTCTGTTGCTCATATCCTTGAGGAAATCGGTCTTGAGCAAGTTGGTGGCTTTGGAACAACAGCAACTCTTGCAATGCTAAATGATGCCGTAAAGAAAGGTGGTATTATGGCTTGCTCATCTGTTGGCGGACTTAGCGGTGCTTTCATTCCAGTATCTGAAGATATAGGCATGATTCATGGCGTTGAAAGCGGATGTTTAACTTTAGAAAAGCTAGAAGCAATGACAGCAGTATGTTCTGTAGGATTAGATATGTTCGCTGTTCCTGGAGATACTTCAGCAGAAGTTATTTCTGCAATCATCGCAGATGAAATCGCTATTGGCGTTGTAAACCAAAAAACTACAGCCGTAAGAGTAATTCCGGTATATGGTAAAAAAGCTGGCGAATACGCCGAATTTGGCGGTCTTTTGGGTCGTGCTCCAATATTAAAGATAAACACATCTTCTCCAGCAAAATTCATTAATCGTGGCGGTCGCATCCCTGCACCTCTACACAGCTTTAAGAATTAGTATTATGCAAATAGAAGGAAGAAATCCAATTAAAGAAGCTTTAGCAAGCGACAAAACAACTATAACCAAATTGTGCGTACAAAAAGGTGCGCACGATTTGCAAGCAGTTATAGATCTTGCACGTCAAAAAGGTATACGTATTGACTTTTTTGAAAAGCAAACGTTAGATAAAATGAGTGAAACAAAACACCATCAAGGTATAATTGCGTATGCTGAAAACTTTAAATATGCATCCCTTGATGACATTCTTCAAAAGAAGTCTGGACCATTGTTTATTCTTCTTTTAGATAACATCGAAGATCCACATAATCTTGGAAGTATCATAAGAGTTGGAGAGTGTTTAGGAGTTGATGGTATTGTCATTCCAAATAAACGTGCAGCTCAAGTTAACTCAACTGTTATTAAAGTATCTGCCGGCGCTACATCATATGTTAAAATTGCAATGGTTAACAATATAAACGATGTTATAAGAAAGCTAAAAGACAACTTTGTTACTGTTTGTTGTGCAGATATGGGTGGCGAAAGTATTTATGATGCTCATTTAGATGGAGATATTGCTGTTGTTATAGGAAATGAAGGCGATGGAGTAAAGCACTTAACTAAATCTCTTTGTGATAAAACAATAGCCATCCCTCAATTTGGCAAAGTTAATTCTCTAAATGCATCTGTTGCTTGTGGTATTATTTGTTCTGAAATTGTAAGACAAAGAATATCTAAATAGATTTATAAATTTTTTTGATTTTTTGAATGGCGTTATCTACGAACTTTTTGTTCTTATTTAACGCCTTTGCTATTTCTTCATAAGAATAATTCTCTATTCTCATTGCTACAATCTTTTTTTGAGTATCATCAAGTGAATTAATAAGCGTTCTTACCTTATCTTCATTATCAAAGATATCTTCAAGTGTATATGCATTAATTTCAATATCACTTTCTTTGACATCGTCTAAAGATACCGCCTGAGAAATAACAATATTCTTTTTTGCATTCTGCTTTCTTAAATAGTCCAACATGCCATTTTTAATACAAGAATAGGCAAATGTATAAAAAGAAGAAGGATTGCTTGCTGAATAGGCTGCTACGGCCTTACAAACAGATAATCTTCCTTCTTGCATTAAATCTTCTTTTAGATTTGAATCTTTAATAGATAGATCCGTTATTATTTTACCCATGGTAGTTTCTAACGCTTTTATCAAATCGTTCAACTCTTTGTCATGTGGTAAAGAAGCTAAAGTTTTTTCTTGAAGTTTTAAATACTTTTCTTCAATTTTGTTCATCGCTCAATAACTCTTCTAATCTATCTTGTTGACCAGTTAAATATAGATATCCTATAACAGCCTCAAATCCAGTAGCTTCTAGATACTCGCCTTTAGATGCATTTTTAGCGATTGAATTAACATGAGTATTTCTAGCTCTCATAAAGATATCTTTCTCTTCTTGTGTCAATTTTTCTAATATGGATTCAATTTTTTGTGCTTGAGCCTTTGCTTTTACTTCATTTGAAACAAGGATATGCAACTTATTTGGTTTATATGTAGTAGAAAGCGCATACTTTTCTCTAGCATATAAAGAATGTACTGCATCCCCAATATACGCAAGTACGAGAGGGCTCATCTCTCGCACTTTTGATATTGTTATAATTTGTTTATTTTCTGGAATGAAGCTCATTATTTAGAAAACTTTGAAACGAAATAATCGAACAACAATTCATCTGAATATGTCTTTTGACCTGTAGCTTCTAGAGTCTTTTGCTTGATATATTCATACGAGCTCTTTTCCATAATACGAATGATTTCAAAAGCTTCATCCATATCTTTACCAGCACAGAACACACCATGGTTTGCCATAAAGCAAGCATTTCTACCTTCCATAGCTGCAACTGTACCCTTCTTTAATGCTTTAGTTCCAGGAAGTCCGTAAGCACCTACTCTTGCAGGGCCACCTACTAGCTTTTGCATTTCATCGCTCATTACTGGAAGTTCAATTCTAGCTGATGCTAAGATTGAGCAATATACTGGGTGAGAGTGAATTGTTGCGTTAATTTCTGGTCTTGCTGCCATAATTGCTGCGTGAATCTTTCTTTCACTTGTTGGCTTTTTACCATCGCTCCAAATAGATGGATCGCTAATTTGAACAATTGGCATATCTTCTGGTGTCAATGCGATATAGTCTAATCCTGTTGGAGTTACTAACATATGGTCTTCATCAAGTCTTGCAGCAGTATTTCCCCAAGTTCCTTGAACTAGGTTTTCCTTTAATAAATTAACACCGCTATCTTTAATAACTTGTCTTAATCTTAATTCTGTTTCTTTATCCCATGCCATAAGTTATTCCTCCTCGCTAACTTGTAGATTTTCTTGGTTAGCTTTACTATATTTCTTCTTATAAATAATTTGCATTAATTTTGCTTCAAAGAAATTAATAGTAACATTCTTTCCAATAACTGCACTAGATACAAAGCAATGAGCTGCTTTATCTAATACTAATACGCATGTATATGCTTCATCTAAAGATCTACCAGTTGTAATACAACCATCATCTTTAATTAAGCAAGAATTGCATCCCTTTAATTTTGCAAGAATGCTCTTCACGTCATTATTAGCTGTCTTACATTTTGGTCCAACAATTTGTGCCATATCATCTAAAACTGTTGGGATTGTTGCGCCGGCTTTAGCAACTGGAGCAACCCACTTTGGATGTACGTGGCAAATAGCATTTACATCTTCTTTTGCAGCATAAACGCTTGCGTGTAAATTGTATTCGCCTTCTGCTGTTGCAAGTTCAATCTTTACAACATCTGTATCTTTAATATCTTTTAGGCTTACACCTAATTTTGTTGCATACATATAACCTTGAGTAGCTTTCAAAGAAATACAAGCTTTATCGTCATTGATTCCTTCTTCAACTAATCTTTTAGCGTATTCAACAATTTTTTCAACATATTTATTCATTATAGTTCTCCTTCAAAACGTTTTGAATTTGCCTTTTGGTATGTCTTCTTTAGAGATTTATAAACTCTCTTATAATCCATAAACAATTTATCGTAGATATAAGTATTTGCTGGATTTGGCTTATATGATTTAGCTTCCTTAACAAATTGCTTTGCTGCACTAAATCCTTTTAATTCGCCAAGACCAATAAGTGCAATAATTGCAGCACCTAGAGCTCCTGCCATTCTTGGATTTTCTACAACTGAGAATTCGCTCTTTGTAATATCTGCAATGATTTGCATCCATGCATCATCCAAAGCACCGCCACCAATGATTCTAAATTGACGGCAATGGAATCCATAGTCTTTTTCATAATTTTCAAGAATCCATCTTAAGTTATATCCAATGCCTTCATATAGAGCTTTCATCAAGTGCTCTCTTGTATGAGTAGGTGTGATATTGAATAATGTAGATCTTGTTGTTGTAGAAGATACTGGACATCTTTCTCCGCTCATCCATGGGGTGCAGATTAAGTGATCTGAACCTGCTGGAATTGAAGAGATAACTTCATCCATATACTTATAAATACCTTCGCCTAATTCTTTTTGTTCTGTTCTAAAGAATTGGTCGCATAACCATTGAATGTTGCTTCCTGCAGCTTCTGTTACGCCTGCGATTAAATTCATTTCAGGGTCTGCTGATTGCAAAGCTCCTGTTCCGTGCTTAAACTTTGTTTCGCTCTTTGATGTAGCACCAACCCATGCTGATGTTCCTAAATAGATGTGGATTTCTCCATCTCCGTTCATACCAGAACCAATTGCTGCAGATTGTGTGTCATCACATCCGCCAAATACTGGTGTTCCAACTGGAAGTTCCATTAATTTAGCAGCTTCTTCTGTTAAGCCGTTACCAATTTGATCTGTACTCTTTACTAGAGGAGGCAATTTAGACATATCAATGCCTACTATCTTTAAAGCGCTCATCCAAGTCTTCTTCTTTAAATCTAGACCATATGAAGAAGCTCCAGATAATTCTGCTACCATCTCTCCTGTACATTTGAATTTCAAGAAACCGTTAACATCCAAGAAGTATTTTGTTTCGTTATATACATCTGGTCTTTCTTCTCTTAACCATTGGATTTTCGCAATAACATCTTTTCCCATAATTGGCGTTCCGGCAACCAATGTGAAGATTCTCTTTCCGCCAACCTTATTCATTAATTTTTGTGCTTGTTTTTCAGCTCTACCATCGACCCAAGTAATATTTGGATGTAGCACTCTACCAGTAGCATCAACTGGGATAATACCCATAGCTTGTGTTGAGAATACTATTCCTTTAACTTCTTCCGGTTGGATTCCAGCCTTTTTAACAACTTCTCTTGTTGTCTTGCAAACTGCATCCCAATAATCTTGTGGATTTTGTTCTACAAAAGATGGAGCTGGATAATATGTTGGATATGGTTCAGCCATTGATGCAACAATTTCACCAGCAAAACTAATTAAAACAGCTTTGTCTGAGCTAGTTCCCATATCGTGTGCAATAATATAATTTCCCATGATAATCCTTTTAAGTGCAAAAAGGGGGATTACAATGTTGTAACCCCCTTGCGTTTTTTAACTATTTGTTTTCGTTAAGAAACTTGATAGCTTCTTGCTTCTTTCTTTGAGCTTCTGCCTTTTCTTGAGCCATATACTCTTGAGCAGCAGCCTTCTTTGCAGCCTTTTCAGCCTTATGCTTAGCATTGTATTCTGCGATTTGGTCATTTAGAGGAATATCTCTTTCCTTAATTAGCTTGAATACATCTTCGAATCTATTTAATGCTTCATCGATAACTTCATCTGTATCAGCCATAGATGTATACAATCTTGAACCAGCAAGTGTAACAATACCGTTAGCCATATAAGCAGCACCCATTTGTTCCATAGCTTCCTTTCTTACCATCATCATGCTCTTCTTAGATAGAGCTTGAACAACGTTGATGATGTTCATTGATGAGAAGTCGAAGCTCATAGCAGCTGAACACTCTAAGTGGCAGATTGAACCTTGGTTGTAAGCAACATATGGAAGTTTGTAAGCTTCGATTAATCTTACAAGACCATCTGTTAATCTGTTACCAGCAAGACCAGCCTTTACGCAGGCATTATTGTCAGCAATTGCTTTAATAGCTGTATAACCAGCCATTGAAGATAATGGGTTAGCAGCAAGTGTACCACCAACGTATGCCTTCTTCATCATACCGCCTACACCAGCAGCCATTAAGTCAACATACTTCTTCTTACCGCCTACACCACCAGCAGCTGGATATCCACCAGCAACGATCTTACCAAATACTGTTAAGTCTGGGTGTACATCGAATAAACCTTGAGCACCGCCAAGACCTACTCTGAATCCTGTAACAACTTCATCGAAGATTAATAATGCGCCATACTTATCACAAAGAGCTCTAACCTTCTTGTTGTAATCCCATGCAACTGGACGTGTACCTGATTCTGGGCCAACTGGCTCGATTAAGATGGCAGCTGTACCGCCTCTTAGTTCATTTAACTTTAGGTATTTTTCCATCATTTCGATGTTATCTGGTTGAACTTCATCAATTAGTGAGAAGATCTTTCCTGGAATACCATGTGATTCAAGGAAGTTTCTTGTTCCTGGAATCTTTAATCCGTAAACTAATTGATCTGACCAACCATGATAAGCTCCACCAACTTTGATGATTCTCTTCTTACCTGTTGCGCATCTAGAAATACGGATCGCTGCCATATCAGCTTCTGTACCAGAACCTAACATTCTGAACTTTTCAACCCATGGCATGTGCTTATTGATTTCTTTCGCAATCAATAGTTCGGCTTCATGGAATAAACCTGTAACTGGGCCACATTCTTTGATTAGCTTAATAGCTTCATCTTGAACTGTCTTAAAATTAGATCCTAAGATAGTTGGACCACCAGCTTGTAAGAAGTCGAAGTATTTATTGCCATCGGCATCATATAAATAAGCTCCTTCTGCTTTAACCATACACATTGGGAATGGTTTGTTGAATGCTAAATTGTGTTGAACACCACCTGGGATGAAGTTCTTAGCTTCAGCAGTGATTGTCTTAGACTTAGCACACTTTTTGTCATAGTATCCCTTTACGATATCGTTTTCATAAACGTCCTTAGGAATAGCATAGATGTTTTTCTCAGTTAGTTCTTTTAAAGAATCTCTGATGTCTTGAGGATCAGCCCAACGAGTTACGCCGTAGCCTTTTTCCTGCAAACCTGGTTTTTCTTCAATTCTGATATTCATAACTTTTGCTCCTTTTTTTATTTTGTTTCACTAAAAATAATTTTAACAAAGGAAACCCTTATAGTCAATATATAATATTTTATATTATCATTTGAGTGTTACGCCTTCAAAATGAGGGCTCCACTATCATTTTTTAAAATCACATTTTAAAATTAAATGTTGACTAATAGCGGCACATACTTTTATACTTGTTAATGTAATTAATTTTCAATTAAAAGGTTAAAGGGTGATTAAATGAAAGACGCAGAAATTAAACAAAATGCACAATTAATTTTGGATAATGTCAAAGAAATCATCGATGAAACAGGTCCAAGACTTCCAGGAACAGAGGAAGAAAAGCGCGGTGCTGAAAAATTCGCAGAACAAGTAAAGAGAGATGTAGGACTAGACACAACAACTGAACATTTTAAAATGGCTCCAGTTGCCTCTATCGGATTTATCCCGGTATTAGGCTATCTTGGCTATGTATCAGCAGTTTTATTCTATCTATCTCCTATTGCTAGTTTCATTATGGCTGCATTACTTCTTATCTATGCAGGCTTACAAATCTTTACATATACTGGTGTTTTAGATTTCTTATTCAAAAAACATCCATCACAAAATGTATATGCAACACTAGAACCAAAATCTGGAGTTGTAGATAGAACAATATTATTGTCTGGGCACCTTGATTCTTCTTGGTGCTGGCAACTTTCTGCTATCAATCCAAACACAATGATGATTAAGACAATCATAGGTGTTCTAAGTGTAGCAGGTATTGCTCTTGTATCTTTAATTGCTATCTGCAATGGTGCTTTGAGCTTCATGTTCTGGACAACAAATATTGTTGATGTAAGTGCTAAAAAGATTGCAAACATCGGATATTTAATTATGTATATAGTTCCTATCTTTGCAGTTCCTGGATGCTACTGGCTATCTCAATATTTAACATGGGATAAGAAAAAGGCTTCTCCAGGCGCAATGGATAACTTAACTGGTTGCGAACTTGCTCTAGCTACTGTTAAGTATTACAAAGAACACCAAGATGAACTTCCAGAAAACACAAGATTAATCTGTGCTGGTATTGGCTGTGAGGAAGCTGGGCTTAAAGGTTCTTTAGCTTTCTGCAAAGCTCACAAAGCTGATTTTAATGAACATTACTATAATATCAATTTAGACTCATTTAGAGATTATGATCACTTTAACGCAGTTAAGGGTGATACATGGTTATTCTCTAAATTTGATAAAGACCTTGTAAATATCACGGTTGAAACAATGAATGAGATTGACGTCCCAACTCCTGGCATCATCGAAAACCCAGTAGGAGGATGTGATTCAACTCCATTCTATAGAGCTGGCGTTAAGACTGTTACAATTGCAGCTCAAGATCCAAGACCTACAAACTACTATCATACATACAATGATACGGTTGAAGGATTAAACCTTCCAACACTTGAAAAAGGTTTTGAATTAGTTGTTAAGATGATTCCAAAAGTAGTTGAATTAGATAAAAATCAAAACAAATAAAATCAATTGAATTAAAAATTTGTCCCGGCTTTGTGATATGAACCGGGACATTTTTTTATTTAAGTAACAATCTCATTGAATTTAATACTGCAAGTAGCATAACGCCTACATCGGCTATAACAGAAACTATCAATGGGAATACTCCCCCTGGGATTATTAATCCCCATATTAAATCTAGAATCATTATTCCAAACTTCACAAATAAAGACCCTATTATATTTTCAAATACAATCTTTCTCGTCTTCTTTGCAATTTTCTTTGCTTTTGCAATCTTAGATAAGTCATCACTAACTAACACAATATCACTTGCTTCAATTGCTGCATCAGAACCAATTGATCCCATAGAGATTGCACAGTTTGCTTCCATCATAACAGGCGCATCATTTATGCCATCGCCAACATAGATTAGGCCACCCTTTTGCTTTAATTCCTTAGCTTTATCTAGTTTTTCATTTGGTAATAATCCACCTTCGACTCCATCTAAAGCCAATTCATTTGCAATTGCTTGAGCTCTTTGTTTGCTATCTCCAGATAGCATCGTCACATATTCAACGCCTTCTTGTTTTAGAAGGGCTATAGCTTCTTTAGCACCATCTTTAATAACATCATCTATTTCAACATAGCCCAAGTATTTATTATCTTCTACTACATAGATTAGTATTGCTAAAGAATCGACCTTTTCTATATCGATACCATTTTCTTTCATCATTTGGTAATTACCACAGATGACTTTCTTCCCATCTAAATCGCATTCTATTCCTCTTCCAGATATTTCTTTCAAGTTCTCAACTTTTCCGTTGAAACTATCTTTGAATGCTTTTGCAATTGGGTGAGAAGAATATTTCTCTACAATTGATGCTACTTCATAAGCTTTTTTAGATGAATATCTAATTACACTAAATTCGCCTTTTGTTAACGTTCCCGTTTTATCAAATGCAGCAACGCTTGCTTTAGCTAATTCATCTAAAGACGTAGAGCCTTTAACTAATACGCCTGCTCTTGCTCCAGAGCCAATTCCGCCAAAATATGCAAGTGGTACAGAAATAACAAGTGCACAAGGACAAGAAATAACCAAAAAGCATAATGCATTGTAGATCCACTTAGAATATAATGGCCAATTAAATACACCATCAATTGCCCCAATTATCGTTGGCACAACCGTTGCAACTAAAAGTGCAAGCATACAAACTGCTGGCGTATAATATTTTGCAAATTTTGTAATGAACTTTTCAGACTTAGTCTTCTTTTCTTGAGAGTTCTCTACTAAATCTAGAATCTTCTTTACTGCAGAATCCTTATATTCTCTCAAAACTTTTATCTTTATTGCTTTTGAGATATTGATACTTCCAGATAATATTTCATCTCCAACATTAACTTCTCTTGGAATGGCTTCGCCATTTAAAGACTTTAAATCCAAAGAAGAATCGCCATCGATTATTATTCCATCAACAGGAACTTTATCTCCAACTTTAATTAATACAACATCTCCTTGAGATAATTCTTCTGGCGTTACTATTTCTTGTTTACCATTAACAATCTTTATTGCCGTTTCACTCTTTAAATTCATTAATTTAACAATTGAACTTCTTGATGATCCAACAGCAAGAGATTGTAAGAATTCGCCAAGGTTATACAAGAACATTACCATAACGCCTTCTTCTAATCCATCTCCTCCACCTATAAAGCCCAATACAATAGCGCCTAGCGATGCAATCGTCATCAAAAAGTTCTCATCAAATACCTTGCCTTTAGCAATATTTTTACCCGTGTTAATTAGAACTTCGTATCCAACAATAATATATGATGCAATAAATAAAACATATTCTATTGCTTTTGCATATATAGGAAGATCAAATCGTGACATGATAAATGCTGGAATAAATATAACAAAACTAATTATTAATCTTAATAATTCCCACTTATGTTCAAAAGATTTCTTTTCACTATCTTCAACAATTTTCACTTCTTCAAAATGATTTATTGCATATTTAGCTTTTGCAAGCCCACCTTCTGAATCATAAGATAGATTAACTTTTTGTAATATAAAATCTACTGTTGCATCAATGCCATCTATTTCATTTAATTCTTCTTCTAGCTCTCTTGCACAATTTGCACAATCTAACCCTTCAATTTTTAAAACAACATTTTTAATTGGTTCTTCATTTACAATTTCAACTTCCTCAAAATGCGAAATCTCATACAAAACCTTATCTAAATGTTTATCATCACATTCAAATTTTACTTTTTGATTTATAAAATCTACTTGTGAAGATACTGATTCAATTTTATTTAATTCTTCTTCTAGTTCTCTTGCGCAGTTTGCACAATCTAGTCCTTTAATCTTAATTATGTGTTTCATTATTTGCCCTCGCTGATGTGCTCAAATCCTATATCTATCAACTTTTTAACATGGTCGTCTTTAAGAGAATAATAAACAACCTGTCCTTCCTTTCTATATTTAACAAGATTCATTAATCTTAAAGACTGCAACTGATGAGATATTGCAGATTTTGTCATATTTAATAAATTTGCTAAATCGCATACACACAATTCACTCTTTTCAAGTGCGTGCATAATTCTAACTCTTGTTGAATCAGCAAACATTTTAAATAAATCACTTAGATTTAAATATTCATCATCACTAAGCATTTTGCTTTTAACTTCGTTTACTTTGTCTTCATGTATTATTTCACAATCACATTCGTACTTTGCCATATATCCTCCAAATAGTTGAGCAATTATTCAACTATATAGTATTACACCTCTTGTCCACTGTCAAGGAAAATATTTGACATTTGTTAAATTTAGGCATAACATTAAAATACCCTATGGGGGTATATGGAGGATTGCATATGGAATACAGCAAATGTTGTTCAAATTGTGAAAAGCACACCATAAGAACAGATGAAGAAATTAAAAAATTAATAAATAGATTAAATAGAATTGAAGGACAAGTTCGTGGCATTAAGAACATGGTTGAATCAAATGCGTATTGCGCAGATATATTAATTCAATCTCAAGCAATTAATGCTGCAATTAACTCTTTTAATAAGGATTTATTAGAAAAACACATACACACATGTGTGGCTAGGGATATAAAAGCAGGAGATGATAACGCGATTGACGAATTATCTAACCTTGTTTTGAAGTTGATGAAATAATATGGAAAAGTATGATGTTAAAGGTATGAGTTGTGCTGCGTGCTCTGCACGTGTAGAAAAAGCTGTTTCAAATGTTGATGGCGTTAGTTCTTGCGCGGTCAATTTATTGACAAACTCAATGGTTGTTGATGGAACAGCTTCAGCTGAAGAAATAATTAAAGCGGTTGAAAATGCAGGTTATGGCGCATCAATTCATAAAGATATAGATAATACAAAAAAGAAAACTGCATTTAAAGATGAACAAACAATTGCCCTATTAAAAAGATTAATCTCATCCTTAGTATTTTTATTAATACTTATGTATTTCACGATGGGACATATGATGTTTTCATGGCCTCTTCCTCAATTTTTATTACATAGCCCTATAAGCATAGCTATTATTGAACTAGTATTAACATGCATAATAATGGTTATAAATAGACATTTCTTTATAAGCGGATTTAAGGCTATATTCCATAAAGCGCCAAACATGGATACCCTTGTTGCTATGGGATCTGCAATTGGGTTTTTATGGAGCTTGTATGAATTTATATTAATTGCTATTGCTCAAGCAAATGGCAATTTAGATGAAGCGCATGAATTTTTGATGAATCTATATTTTGAATCATCTGCAATGATTTTAACTCTAATTACTATTGGTAAAACTTTAGAATCATATTCAAAAGGAAAAACTACAAACGCCATTAAAGGCTTATTAGAACTTGCTCCAGATACAGCAAATGTTATAAGAGATGGTAAAGAAATAACAATAAATGTTGAAGATGTTGTAATTGGCGACATATTTATTGTAAGACCTGGCGATTCAATCCCTGTAGATGGAATTATAATAGATGGCCATAGCTCAATAAATGAATCCTCTTTGACTGGGGAAAGTATTCCTCAAGATAAAACTAAAGATAGCGAAGTATTTAGTGGCACCATTAATCTTACTGGCTTTTTGAAATGTAAAGCTACTCGTGTTGGAAAAGACACTACTTTATCTCAAATCGTTAAGATGGTAGAAGATGCATCAGCAACAAAAGCACCTATTGCAAAAATTGCCGATAAAGTATCTGGGATATTCGTTCCAATTATCCTTGGTATTGCGTTAATTACTACAATAATTTGGTTATTTATAAATAAAGATGTTGGGTATGCTCTTGCTAGAGGTATATCTGTTCTAGTTATATCTTGCCCTTGTGCGCTTGGCCTTGCAACTCCAGTTGCGATAATGGTTGGAAGCGGAGTTGGTGCAAGAAATGGTATTCTATTCAAAAATGCTCCAGCTATTGAAATGGCAGGAAAAATTAATATAGTAGCACTAGATAAAACAGGAACAATAACTAAGGGCGAAATGCATGTTTGTGATGTCATTTCTATATCTAATAACGATAATAACCTAATACAGATTGCTTATTCTGTAGAAAAACAAAGCGAACACCCTCTAGCTCAAGCTATTGTGAGATATGCTAAATCAAATAGTATAGCCCCACTAGATATAAAGGATTTTGAAGCTTTATCTGGTAGTGGAGTTAAAGCTAAGGTTAATGGCATTGACACATATATTGGTAATGTAGATTTAATATCTCAATTTGTTTCTATCGAAAATGACACCCTATCTAAAATTGATAATCTATCTAAAGATGGAAAGACGCCAATATTGGTTGCCCAAAGCAAATTGCTTGGCATCATAGCAATTGAAGATGAATTGAAAGAAGATAGTATTGATGCAATATCTAAATTAAAAGAATTAGGTATTAAAGTATATATGCTAAGTGGAGATAATGAAACAACAGCAAATAGCATTGCAAAGCATGTTGGAATTGATAACGTCATTGCAAACATAAAGCCTAATGATAAAGCAAACATCATAAACTCACTTAAAGTGGAAGGAAACGTATGCATGGTTGGAGATGGTATAAATGATGCTCCTGCTCTAACATCTGCATCGTTAGGGGTTGCAATAGGCGCTGGAAGTGATATTGCAATAGATTCTGGTGATGTTGTTTTAGTTAATAGCAATTTAACATCTTTAGTAAATGCAATAAAGCTTGGAAGAAAAACACTTTTAAATATTAAAGAGAATTTATTCTGGGCATTTATATACAATCTTATCTGCATTCCAATCGCAGCAGGCGCTTTAATTCCTATAGGCATTACTCTAGAGCCTATGTATGGAGCCGCCGCTATGAGTTTATCTAGCTTCTGCGTAGTAATGAACGCTCTAAGATTAAATCTATTTAAACCTGTAAAACAAATAAATAATACTGTAAATAATTACTCAAAAGGAGAAAGCACTATGGATAAAACATTAAAGTTAACAATTGAAGGAATGATGTGTACGCATTGCGAAAAACACATGAGCGATGCACTTTTAGCACTAGATGGTGTAAAAGAAATTAAAGTTATGGACCACACAAAGAATTTAGCAGAAATAGTCGTTACAAAAGATATTGACTATAAGACATTCGAAAAAGCAGTTCAAGATGCTGGATACACTCTAAAAGGAATTCAATAATATAATAAGGGACTGTTCTTAAATTTTTAGGTTTTCGAACAGCCCCTTAATTATTAACGTAATAGTTTATTCTGTTGTTTCTGGCTTATATTCAGAATAGTTCAATGATGAAGCTTCTGTTGAGCCTTTAATAAAGTTTATTAAATCTTTAGATTTTATAGCACATCCAATACCATATGCGTTTGTATTAGAGCCTGCTTTAGATTCTACTCTTGCAAATACAACACCTATAACTTTACTATTTCCATCTAATAGAACACCACCGCTATTACCATGGTTAATATTTCCATCAAGCATAATATATTCATATAATCCGTCTGAAGACATCTTCATTGATGGATTTGCAACATTTACTGATGTAAATAACAATCCAATACCTTCAGGATTTCCGAATGTATATGCGCTTTGGCCATAATATATTTGAGAAGTTTGATCAATTTGAAGTCTATCAAATACAACTGCCCCTGTGTCCTTCATCTTTAATATAGCTAAGTCTATTTCCCCTTCTTCATCTATGAAATAGCACAAATCTGCAAGATAATATGTATTATCCGCAAATACTACTTTAATCTCTGTTGGGGTTTTTGCTTTATTAAATGTGCTTGTCTTTTCCATACTTGTTGTTGAACTACCATAGCTTGCTACATACTGAACTACTACGTGTCTATTTGTAATAACATAGCCATCTGTTGTTACAACAAATCCTGCCCCTGATACAGTTCTTGTATCACCTGAGAAATTAAATGTAGACACAATTCTTACACATGAATTAATTGAATTTGAAGCAACTGCCGTTCCGACATTTGGATTTTCTAAATCTCTAATGTCAACCTGATAGTTAACTGTATTTGATCTGTTTAAAAGCGTAGAGATTGCTGAGCATGACACCATACTTAACAACACTACAATCAATATCCCCACTATTAATATTATTTTCTTCTTCATGTTACACCTCACTTTAAAGTCCAATACTCTTTATGTATTAAACTTTCGTTTGTGGCTAGTTCCACCATTGGAGATAATGTTTCAATCTCGAAGATATAATTGTTTGTATAACATTCAACGTTTGATGAAAAATCTGGATATGTTCCGCTTTTTTTATCTACCCTAACACTAAATGTTTGATTGTTTACTTTTGCTATAACCTCTTTTTCTGTATATAGTCCAACCTTTATTGGATTTACAATGTTCTTTTGTTCAATTACCAAAGAATCGTTTGTTAAATTGATTCTCTCATCCTTTATATCTGTATAACTCCAAAATACAATATTTCTATTTGGTAAAAATCCTGTATCTTTATTAGATAGTTTTATTGTGGCTTTTGTCCCCTTATCTAAAACGGTTAACCCCCAGCAAGAAATTGGAGTTGTTTTTGTGTCGCCTTTATTTGTTATTGTTTGTATAACATCAACGGCCCCATCTTCATGCATCTTAACTTTAATCGATTTTTGAAGATGCGTTGTTGTCTCTTCTTTTGATGTAAATATTGCTTCATCCTTTCCAATTTCTACATCAACGGGTTTATTGTCTGGATAATAAGTATCCATATATTCTGGAGACTTCCAAAGTCTATGGCCTCCATATAAGTGCCAAATGCCCTCGCCTTTTAAGTTCTTTTCAAAGAATTCGCCACCTTTGTTTGTTGTATCTTTTAAATCTTCGAACAATATATTTACGCCATCTTTTCCATAAAATATTATTCTTGGACCTAATTCTACAGTTACAAGTAACTTTATATTACCAGCTTTAAAAGACACGCATTTGCCATATAGTTTATAATTCTCTTCGCCTATTAAAACCATAGCGCCTTCCTTTTATTTTTTATAATATTTTAGCATAAGGAACTTTAAACAACAATATACGCATTTTTTTAGCGCGCATAAAACTAATTAAAAATCTTCTTTTTGAGCGTCTCTAATCGAGTACACGCAGCCACAATAATCTTGACGATATAAATCCATTTCTTTAGATAAAACTGTAGATCTTAAATATCCGCCTTTCTTCTTAAAATCATTAACTAACCACAAAACATTGCTATCTTTAGAAATTTCTTCTCCAATTGAATTTAATCTTTCTGTGTCTTTATATGGAGATATAGAAAGTGTCGATGCAAAATAATCAAAATTGTGTTCTTTTGCATATTCTAAAGACATTGCAAGTCTTAATCTATAGCAAATAGTACATCTATCCCCGCCTTCTTTACAATCTTCATATCCTTTCACTGCTTGATAGAATTCATCTGCATTATATTTTTCTTCAATAGCTTTAACTCCAAAACGTTTATATATCTTTTCAAATTCATTAAATCTTTTTGAGAATTCTTCTTGAGATTCTATATTGGGATTATAGAAATATAAAGTAATATCAAAATATTGAGCCAAATACTCGACACAATAACTACTACATGGCGCACAACAAGCATGTAATAATAAAGATGGCTTTTTACCATCTTTTATTATCTTTTCTATTACTTTATCTAATTCCTTTTGATAATTCCTCTTGATCATAAGCAAGCTTTTAATATATCTATAACTTTATCTTTTGTTATTGTTTCATCTTCATTGCCTCTTTCAAACATTGTGGCAATCTCTTCAATGTCTTCTTCTTTTACGCCAAAGTCGCTAAGGTGCGCATTGAAGTCCACGCATTCTTCGACGTTTTTATATAAAGATTCAATTTGAGCTAAAGTCTTTTGCGCTCTTGACTCTTTTGCATATAGAGCAAAATCGTTTGAATCAACCATTGAATTTAATGCATAACCAAATGCTCGTCCAACTTCAACGTCTTCAATGTATTTTCTAAATAATATTGCATAGATATTTGCATAGTTTGCAAGATATTTATCACTTATAATATCTGACAAAGGACTTAACAAATTGTTCTTCTTAATCATTGCATATCCACAACTTGAAAAACCGACTGCTTCCATAATCTTTTGGCGATATTCTTTATTGGCATTCTTAAATATACACTTTGTTAAATACTTATAGATTATGCCAATTGCAGCATCCGCATATGCTTTTGCCATCATATTTGTATCATCTTTAATAAAGCATTCCATTGCAAGTGAAAGCGCAAACAATCCATATGTAGCGATAGCTTTTGGCGGAGTAATATCTGTCATCTTTGTATCCATAACAAAAACATCAGTTGCGCAATATGATGTATCAAATTCATAAATTGCGTTATTTACCTTGTCATAAATTCTAGCTATTGGTAAAGCTTCAAATCCTGAACCAAAATTAATTGGAATAGCTACAAGTAGCGCAGTATCTGTTGGGAAATCTGTTAATTTATTACTCTTAAAACTAGATACATATCGAGCATCTTCAGTAATTAAGATCTTTGCGCCTTTAGCTGCCATTATTGCAGATTTCTTTCCTATAGCAATAATACCATCGCAATTAAAATGCCTATATTTGCTTGCTATTTCTTCAACATCCTTATCTAATGCGATATCGCCAACGCCCTTATACAAATATTTAATTTCAATAGGAGATATAGATAGAGCACGCTTAATCATATCAACATATCCCAATCTATATGCTGGCTCATCGCTTACAATCATAACTTTTTCGCAGTGCTTTTGGTTTAAAACATAAGAAATGTTTTCGATGATTCCATCGCCTACCATAAGTTTTATAGCACTTTCAAATACTTTCAATTCCATACTACAATGATTGTCTTAATATCTCTATGATATCTTCCTTTGTATATTTCTTTGGAGAAGTTAACATATCTCCATCATTTATTACCATTTCCGCTATTGCATCTAAGTCTTCTTCTTTTACACCATAGCCTGAAAGATTTGTCTTTACATCATATTCTTTTGATAATCTAGTAACAAGATTCTTAATAATTCTTATGAATGTTTCACTTCTTTCATCTTCTGTTGAGTTTGCATAATCTTGCGTTCCTCTATAGTACAAAAGCATTTCTGCATATTGAGCTTTGCATATCTCTTTTAAGCTCTCCAAGACTGGCTCTATAACTACACAAATAGCTTCGCCTCTATGAATATGATATTTCGCAGCAAGTGCTGTTGCTATTGAGTGCGCAACGCCTGTGTATGTATTTGAATACGAAATAGCAGCTATTGATGCAGCTATTTGTAAATTACAAATTGAATCTACATCTTTATCCATAATGGCTTTTTGGAAATTATCTTTTATTAAGAACATTGCCATCTTTGAGAAACTCTTAGTTAAAAGATTTGAGCGCTTAGATAAATATGAATCAATGCTAAATGCCATAAGGTCTATTAAGCTCATGTATATTTCTCTTTCTGGAAGAGTTTTTAATAAACTTGGATCTAATATAGCAAAGTGTGGTTGCAATGCTCCAGATATTACTTCTATTGGAATTTGCTTTTCATCATCTAAGACAATTGCGCTTTTTGAAACTTCATTACCTGCTCCAAAAGTTGTAGGTATTAGGCAGAATGCTACATGCGCTACTCTAACCGCAGCATCTATTCCTCTAAATTTTGTAATATTTTTTGATTTAGTTGAAACAAGTAAAGCAAGAGCTTTAGCAGCATTCATGACACGAGTACCGCCAATTCCTACAATGGCATCTGCCCCACTTTTTCTAAAAGCAACATATAATTTATCTAAATCCGTTGTAGTAAATAGCGATGGAACATCTAAATATATTCCGCCTATAGTCATCGCTTCTTGAGCTTTAATGACTTTTGTTACAGCGTCTAAATGCCCAAACTTTTTGATTACGGAATCTGATACGATAAATATTCTATAGCCACCGTAGTTCATTAAAACTGAAGGCAATTTCTCTAGAGATTTCTCTCCAGCGAAGATTTTTACATTATTTGAAAATTCAAAATAATCTTGCATTATCTCCACCCTCTTGCCCATGCTGTCATTTTAACTTTGAACTCGACGTTTGAAGAATAGACATCTTCTTTTAGATAAATCCTTCTCTTTCTCTTTGTGGTTAATGTAGCTTGCGCTTTATCTAAAAGCTTTAGAGCTTTCATGCCAAGCGAAACATCACCCTTTATTACATATCTATTTTGATTGAACGCGTCAGAATAAGATACAATGTTATTCATAACAGGGATTGCTGCCTCGAAACTTTTGAATTCAATCATTGTTCCATTAGAAATAGCAATATCCTTTTTCAAAGTACACTTTAATCCCTTATCGGTTTTAATTGCGTGGATAGAATATTGTGATGGAAATGAAGTAATTATAATTTCAGAACCATTTGGTAATTCAGCAACACCTTGCTTAATTCTTGGGTCGTATAAATAGCAAGCACGAACGCCACTAACTGCATATGCAAGTTTTGCATATGTATATATAGCATTGATATTCTTTCTAACCGCAAAAATGTTTATCATAATTCAACTTTGTTAATAGTTTATCACATTTACACGCCTTCTACATATAGTCTAGACATTTATTTATTAAATTTATTATAATAATTAAGAGATTTGGAGGCGTCTTATGAGAATACTTTTAGTTGAAGACTCTATAAGTTTATGCGAAGTTCTAACAGCAGTATTAGAAAAGGAAAAATTTGAAGTTGCTTGTGTTCACGATGGTGAAGATGGACTAGCTTATGGGTTAACTGGCGTTTATGATTGTATCGTTCTAGATGTCATGATGCCTAAAAAGAATGGATTTGAAGTATTAAAAGAATTAAGAAAAGCAAAAGTTACGACTCCAATTATTATGTTAACTGCTCTATCTCAAGAATTAAACAAAGTTCAAGGATTAGATATGGGTGCTGACGATTATCTGGCAAAACCATTCTCAACACCTGAGCTTTTAGCAAGAATTAGAGCTCTTCTTAGACGTCGTGGGGGCGAATTTACAGCAGACAATTCACTTATCTTTGGAAACACCACTTTAGATATATCTGCATATACTTTAATTTGTGGAGATAAGTCAGTAAAGCTTTCTAATAAAGAGTGTGAAATTATGAGATATTTATTTGAAAACCCTAAACGTGTCGTTGAAAAGGACGCTCTTATTAACAAAGTTTGGGGACTAGATAATGATTTCGAATCTAACTCTTTAGAGGTATTTATTTCGTTTGTAAGAAAGAAGGTTGCCTTTGTTGGGGCTAACTTCACTATCCAATCTATACGTGGTGTTGGATATCAATTAATGCTTAAAGAGGATGAAGTATAATGGAACTATTCAATAAATTCAAATTGAAGTTTTTATTGATCCCACTTATTTTAATTGGCTCACTATTGCTAATCACTTTCACCACAATCTTTTCAATCACTTATGCATCAACAAAAGATGACGTAAATAAAGCTTTGGAAGCAGGAACGATAACTCCTCCTCAAGAACCACAAAGCGGAAAATATCTTTATATAAAAATTACTCGCTCAGGCGCATTAGAGAATGTAGAATATTACCATTTCTACAATTATACTGACGATGAGAAAGCCCAAATTAAATCTTTATTAGATTCAGATAGCGGAAGAATATCTTTTAACGGAAAATATTATGCTTATGTTTTAAAAAGCAGCCCAATTGATGCATTGGGCGATACAGTATTTATTTATACGCTATTAGATTGGACAGAGCAACGAAACACTGTGTTAACACTTGGAGTTACTCTTCTTGGTGTATTTTTAATATCTTTAGTTATCATAACTGGACTTAGCTACATATTGGCATTTAGTGCTACAAAACCAGTACAAGAAGCTTTTGATAAAGAAAAATCTTTGCTTGCTAATGCTTCGCATGAATTGAAAACGCCTATAACTGTTGCAAAAACTAACATAGATTTAGTGCTAGGCTCTCCAGATCAAACCGTTGCAGAAAATAGACGCTGGTTAGAAGGCGCAAAATACCAAATAGATAGAATGAATAGTCTAATTCTTCAAATTCTTGAATTATCTAAATTAGAAAGAAAAGACTATATTGCAGAAAAATCCGAATTAAATATAAGTGATTTGATCGAAGGTATTTTATTGTCTTTTGAAGCTGGATGTTATGAAAATAACATAAGATTCGTTTCAAGTTTGCAACCTGATGTATATTACAAATGCAATAAAGTTGAAACAGAAAAGCTAATCACTATCCTTGTTGATAACGCAATTAAATACACTCCTCGTGGTGGAGAAATTAGCGTAACACTTGCAAAAACATTAAAAAATATTTCTATTAAAGTTACAAATACTGGCGATGGAATCCCTCCAGAACAATTGGGAAGAATTTTTGATAGATTCTATAAATTAGATGAATCACATAAAGAGTCTGGTAAGAGCTTTGGTCTTGGATTAAGTATTGCTAAATTAATTTCTCAATCTATGGGTGGAGATGTAACTTGTTCAAGTGAAGTTGGTAGATATACTACTTTTGAAATAACGCTTCCTATTAGATAATCAAACTTTATTGTATAGTTTTTTAGCCCATGGTGTCATTTCGCCATTTTCTTCATACACAACAACGCTATTTATTTTTAAACCAGGCGCTCCACACTTTTGCGCCTCTACAATAAATGTATCTACAGCTTTTGATGCTTTTGGATAAATTAGTGTTAAAACTTTTGGTTCTAACTTATTGTTAGAAAGAGATGTTAAAACTTCAGCTAATCTTTCGCTTTTATGAATCATATAGAACTTTCCAGAATATTTCAATATATCTGCAGCTGACTTTACGATATCTTCAAGTTTCGCGCTAGATTCTGTCCTAGATAAAGCAATGGATCCTATATCTGATTTAACTCCAGCACTTGCTTTAAAATATGGAGGATTGCATACGACAACTTTTACGCTTTCCTTCCCTAACACTTTTGAAGCATTTTTAATATCTTCGTTTATTATCTCTATTTTTGAATCTAAATCGTTAATGGATACATTGCGCTTTGCAAGCTCAAACATGTCTTTTTGTATTTCAAAGCCAATTGCTTTATTTGCTTTAGTCTTTGCAAGCGCTAAAATGGCTATTACGCCGCTGCCTGTTCCAAAATCAACTATTGTATCGTTTTTTGCGGCTTTTACTAAATTTGCAAGCAATACTGCGTCAGATGAAAAACAATACAAATTAGGCTTTTGTATTATCTTTAAGCCTTCATATTCTAAATCGTCTAATCTTTCATCTTTTGCTAGCTCTATTTTGTCCATGCTCATATTTTATCACAATTATTTGACATTTGTTTATTTCGATTACTATAATAAATAAGCATTTAAATATGGATCATTAGCTCAGTTGGATTAGAGCGTTGCGCTACGGACGCAAAGGTCGGGGGTTCGAGTCCCTCATGGTTCACCAAAAGAGAACAGCGCGCTTCACTTTAAACAAAACATCATTTTACTAAGTGATAGTTATGTTATTGTGGTGCGTTATCCGAGATAATCTTTGATTTGACAATACGAAAGTATTGCCATTTTTTTAGGTTCGATTGTTTTCGTCAAAATAATACACCACTCAAAGGTGTACGTCAAAAAATAACACTCTATAGACGTAAGGTTGGCTTTAGAGCCTTTGTAGACCCCAAAATTACCCCAATG
>SVHF01000007.1 GCA_015055975.1 Clostridiales bacterium
GCTGAAATGTAGTAGTTTCAGCATTATTTCGTAAAAAGGGGAGCTGCTAAAAATTATTAAGTTTTTTAACAGCCCCTTTTGCTTGCGCTAATTTACTCTTATAGAGTAACTGTAACTTTATTTAGATTTCTTGGAGCATCTACATTGTAGCCTTTTGCTTCTCCAATGTTTAGTGCTAAAAGGGAAGCTGCAACGCCATATGTAATTGGTGCGCAAGTTCTACATCCTCTTGGCATTTCTACCTTGAAATCTGCAATATCTAATATTTCTGGAATATCTGAAAAAGCAATTAGAGTTGCTTTTGCTTCTTTTGTTCTTTTTGCAATGTTTACAAATTCATCCTTGAATTCTGAATCAGGAGCAAGCAATATTACGTTTGCGCCTTCAGCAAGCAAAGATAGAGGTCCGTGCATAAATGTTGCAGATGAGAAAGATTTTGCATATAGATAGCAGCATTCTGTCATCTTCAAGCAAAGCTCATCGCCTGTTCCTAACATTGTTCCACGAGAAAGAATAATATAGTTATTCTTATTTACGATGCCTTTTGCCACATCTTTAATTTGTGTATCGCAAAGTGCTAAGACTTTTTTGATCTTTTCAATAATTTTATTAAAGCAAGATAAATCATCACCGCCTAAGGCTCTAGCGACCATCTCTAAGGCAAATAGCTCTGCAATATATGTCTTTGTTGCGGCAACGGATTTTTCTTCTTCAACGCCAAGATATAAATGGAAATGAGCTTCTTTAGCAACAGGGCTTTCTAGATTGTTAGTAACGCCAACAACTATAGCGCCATCACGCTTTGCATCTCGCATAACCTTTATAGTGTCTTTACTCATACCAGATTGAGAAACAATAAATAACATTGTTCCTTTTAAATCTAAAGAAGAGTTATAAACTGTATAGATTGAATGGAAGAATGAACTTGCCAATCTTTTTGCTTCAAGAGGAAGAAGGTAAGAAAATACAGTAGCTGCATTATCTGATGTGCCTCTTGCCATTGTTGCAAAATTTGTAATGTTTTGTTCTTTTACTACCTTTAAAATTTCTGGAATAACCTTTTTACAATTTTCAATTGTATTTAAAAGCATTTTAGGTTCAGAAAAGATTTCTTGTCTCATTAAAGATTCCATAATTTATGCTCCTTTATGTGTATAAACATATTATATATAACAACCCAAAAAAAATAAAGGGAAAGCGCCCTTTTTGAGCGCTTTAGTTGTTGATAGTAGCAAATTGTGTTTGGGTTGCTAGCTGTTCTTCTTTAGGTGTTGGCTGTGGCTTTTGAACAACTAGTTGCGTTTGCTTAAGCTTTTTTCTATCTATAATTAGATTTACGCCTAAGCCTAAGATTGCTCCAAGAAGTATAGCTGCAAAGATCTCAACTATTATAGATAGGCCACCAGATGTTTCAAGTCCTGAAGATTTTAGATAATATATATCTAAATTGTTTTCTATAACAGATGTAGATATTGTCTTATAAGTTGTTGTGTATTCTTCAAGCTTTGTGAAGTAATTTTGAAGAGTTGTGGCAAATGCTGTTGTATCTGCAATTGGACCATAAGTTATCTTTTGCTCAAGAATATGTTTTTCATTTTCTAGATCAACCTTTTCTATATATAGAGAATTCAAAGTTGAATTGTATGAAGATAAATCTAGCATTTGAACTGTTAATCCTGATGCTGCAGCTTCATCAATTAGGGTTGTTCTTTCTTGAGTTATAGCGTCAATTTTTGTTTGGTTTGTAGCAAGTTGAGCGTTGATGTTTATCATTTGTGTTTGAAGCTCATCTTTGTGCTTATCAAATTCATAAACATAACCGTTTTCTCTAATTTGAGAATATAGAGCAGATAGAGAAAATACTTCAAAATATCCATCCAAGTCAGACTTGAATAAAGATATTTGTTTTGTTTCCCCATTAACGGTAACCGTTAAATCCCCATATGCATCAATAAGATTTGAATAAAGCGAATCAAGATAACTTACCTGAGCTTGAAGAGATGAAATCATCTTTTCATATGATGCTGCATTTTTATAAATAGACAAGTTGTTATCGTATGTTAAAGATTTTGCAAGAGCAATCGTTTTTGTAATAGGTGTTTTTGCGACGTCTTTCAAGAAAGATTTCGCAACATTTTGATTAGGGAAATATCGTGTTGGAATAGATAAAACAATTGAAGATACTCCCGTTTTTTCATCGGTTACATTTTCAAGTGTTATAGCGTTATTTTCTACAATCGACGTTGTGTTTATATTTTGATAAATATTTTTTGATGCTTTTATTTCATTTAAGTTGTCTAAAGAAATAATTGAAGATAATACAAAAGCTGATCCGTCTAGATATTTATTGTTTTGGATTGCTCTTGAATCGTAGTTGTATGATGTAGAATAAGCTCTGTTGTTTTGTGAGTAAAGAAAGTGTAGAGAACAGAATAGGAAAACAGAGGTTACAATTGCAACTACTAAAAATACAATTTTTCTTCCAAATCCAACTTTTAAAAGCGCGCCTAAAGTCAAACTAGGCTTTTGGTTTGTTAGTTCTTCGTTCATATATATAGGACTCCCTTTTTCTGAATAATTCTCCAATATAGAAAGCGATTAGATATAGTAAAAAAGTCTATAAAAAAAGAATATATTCTTTAATCCGCCACATAGTCTAAGGCATTGGCAATAAAAATGCAACAATAATAAATAGGTTGTTAAAAAATAAACAAAAGCGCGTATATTATGGGCGCGCAATTGCGCACACAATGTGTATATGATATAATAATCAAGATGTAAAAAATTTAAAAGTTTACCATAAAGGAGAAACATTTTATGAATAAGAAGACAATTAGAGATGTTGATGTTAAAGGCAAGAGATGCTTAGTACGTGTAGATTTCAACGTACCAATGAAAGACGGCGTTATTACAGATGAAAATCGTATCAACGGCGCACTTCCAACAATTAAGTATTTAATGGAACATGGTGCAAAGGTTATTCTTTGTTCACACATGGGCAAACCACACAATATCTTTACAGAAGGTTTTGGTTTAACAAAGAAAGAAAAGAAGGCTATCGAAGCTCTTCCAGCTGAAGAACAAGCACAAGCTAAGGCTGATGCTATTGCTAAAGCTTTAAAGAATGATCCAAAGAAGTTTACTTTGGAGCCAGTAGCAAAGAGACTAAACGAATTATTAGGCGGCAAAGTTACATTTGCTAAAGATATCGTAGGGCCTGATGCTCAAGCTAAAGTTGCAGCACTAAAGGAAGGCGAAGTAGTTTTACTTGAAAATACAAGATTTGATGCTGGCGAAGAAGGCAGAAGCGAAGAACTTTGCAAAAAGCTTGCAGCTTTCTGTGATATCTATGTAAACGATGCATTTGGTACAGCTCACAGATCTCACGCTACAACAGCAGCTATCGTAGAATACGGTCTAGTTAAAGATGCTGTTTGCGGATTCCTAATTGAAAAAGAATTATCTGTTATGGCAGATTCTCTAGAAAATCCAAATCACCCATTCGTTGCTATCCTTGGTGGTGCTAAGGTTGCAGATAAGTTAAACGTTATCAATAACTTATTAACAAAGTGCGATTCATTAATCATCGGTGGTGGTATGGCTTACACATTCTTAAAGGCTCAAGGAGCAGAAGTTGGTTCATCTTTAGTTGATGATGAAAAGTTAGATTACTGCAAAGATATGTTAGCTAAAGCTAAAGAACTTGGAAAGAAGATTTATCTTCCAGTAGATACAGGATATGCTAAAGCATTCCCAGATCCAATCGATGCTGAAATCGAAGTAAAGTACTGTGCAGCAGATGCTATTCCAGCAGATGCTATGGGCTTAGATATCGGACCTGAATCAGCTAAGTTATTTGCAGATGTTATTAAGAGTGCAAAGACAATTATCTGGAACGGACCTATGGGCGTATTTGAAAACCCAACACTTGCAAAGGGTACAATCGCTGTAGCAAGAGCTATGGCTGAAGCTCAAGGTGCTACAACAATTATCGGTGGTGGTGATTCAGCTGCTGCTGTTGCACAACTTGGCTTTGCAGATAAGATGACACACATCTCTACAGGTGGTGGCGCTTCACTAGAATTATTCGAAGGTAAGAAGCTACCAGGTATTGAATGTCTAAACGACAAAAACTAATAAATAACATTACAAAATCAAGAGGCTAGCTTTGCTAGTCTCTTTAAATTAGAAAAAAATAAAACGAGGTATATAAATATGAGAAAACCAATTATCGCAGGAAACTGGAAAATGAACAACACAATCGCAGCTACAAAGGCTCTAGTTACAGACCTTATCCCACTTGTTAAGGGAGCAAAATCAGAAGTAGTTATCTGTACACCATACACAGATTTAGCTACAGCTGCTGAATTAGTAAAGGGAACAAACATCCACCTTGGTGCTGAAAACGTTCACTGGGCAGAAAGCGGAGCTTTCACAGGTGAAATCAGCGCAGATATGTTAGTTGAACTTGGTGTTGAATATGTTATTATCGGACACAGCGAAAGAAGACAATACTTTGGCGAAACAGACGAAACAGTTAACAAGAGAGTTAAGGCTGCTTTAGCTAAGGGATTAAAGCCAATCATCTGTGTTGGTGAAACACTTGAACAAAGAGAAAAGAACAGAGTTAAGAGCGTTCTAAAGAAGCAAACAATCGGTGCATTCCAAGACGTTACTGAAGAAGATTTAGCAAACATCGTTATCGCTTACGAACCAGTATGGGCTATCGGAACAGGAAAAACTGCTACAGCTCAAGACGCTAACGATACAATTAAGATCATCAGAAATCAAATCGCTAAGTTATACAACAGAAAGGCTGCTAACAAGCTAAGAATCCAATATGGTGGTAGCATGAAGCCAGCTAACGCTGCTGAACTTATGGCTATGAAGGAAATCGATGGTGGTTTAATCGGTGGTGCTTCATTGAAGGCTGCAGATTTTGCTAAGATCGTTAAATACTACGAGGCATAATATATGAAATTTACCGGATTAATAATCATGGATGGCTTTGGCATCAATGCTTATGGTCCAGCCAATGCTATTTCGCCTGAAACAGCTCCAGAGGTTTTGGATATCATAAAGAATAATCCAAGCACTCAATTACAAGCTTCAGGCATGGCCGTTGGCCTTCCAGAAGGCCAAATGGGCAATAGTGAAGTTGGCCACTTGAATATGGGCGCAGGAAGAATTATCTACCAAGAATTGACTAGAATTACAAAGTCTATTCAAGATGGAGATTTCTTTACAAACCCAGCATTTGTTAAAGTCATGGAATATGTTAAAGCAAATAAAAAGCAATTACATGTTATGGGATTGTTAAGTGATGGTGGTGTTCACTCACACTATACACATCTATTTGCTTTAATCAAAATGGCTAAAGATTTTGGGCTAGATAATATCTATGTACACTGCTTTATGGACGGAAGAGACGTTTCTCCAACAAGCGGTATTACATATGTTCAAAAGTTAGTTGATTATACAAAAGAAATCGGCTTTGGTAAGATTGCTACTATCGCAGGTAGATTTTATGCAATGGATAGAGACAACATCTGGGATAGAGTAGAAAAGGCTTATACTGCAATGTGCGATGGAATTGGTATTGAAGAAACTGATCCAGTTCAAGCTATGCAAAATTCTTATGATAAAGGTGTTACAGATGAATTTATCATCCCAACAGTTATTAAAGAAAACGGAAAGCCTGTAACAACAATATCTGAAGGCGATGGAATCGTATTTTTCAACTTTAGACCAGATAGAGCAAGACAAATCACAAGATCATTCATCTATGAAGACTTCAAGGGTTTTGAAAGAAAGAAAGGATTCTTAAAACCTCACTTTGTTTCATATACTCAATATGATGTAACATTCAATGATCATCTAGATGTAGCTTATAGACCAGAATCATACAAGAATACATTAGGCGAATACTTATCTAGCCTTGGTTTGAAGCAATTTAGAATCGCTGAGACACAAAAATATGCTCACGTTACATTCTTCTTCAACGGCGGCGTAGAAGCCCCAAATCCAGGCGAAGATAGAATCTTAATTGATTCTCCAAAGATTGCTACATTTGACTTAATGCCAGAAATGAGCGCATACAAAGTATGCGATAAAGCATGTGAGACAATTAAGAGCGGAAAGTATGATGCAATGATTCTAAACTTTGCAAACTGTGATATGGTAGGCCACACTGGTATCATCCCAGCTGCAAGAAAAGCTGTTAAAGTTACAAGCGAATGCGTAAAGAAGGTAATAGATGCAATATTATCTGTTGGCGGACAAGCTTTACTTACAGCTGACCATGGTAACGCAGATTGCATGATGGATGAAAATGGTAAACCATTTACAGCTCACACAACAAATCCAGTACCATTTGTAGTTATTGGTGCTGATGGAGTAACATCATTGAAAGACGGCGGAAGACTATGCGATATAGCTCCAACAATGTTGGATATTATGGGCATTGAGATTCCAAAGGAAATGACAGGACATTCTCTAATTAATAGATAAAACATCAATTGTCTATAAGGCCTCGTCAGTAATGGCGAGGCTATTTTTTTGCGCTAAGTCCTTGATTTCCTCCAAAAACTCCTGTATAATGGTAGTAACTGGAGGAAATATATGGTCAAGACTATAGAAATGCTACAATTCGAATATAGTGGCTTTGGCAATGTATACAATAAGATTGCAAGAGAAGAAAGAGATGGCAATCTTATTAAGTTAAAGCGTGGATTATATGCAACCAAAGACGTGAAGAATCCACTTGTTGTTGCCAACTATATTTTTGCGCCATCGTATATTTCTTTTGAAACTGCACTTGCATATTATAATATGATTCCAGAGCGTGTGTATTTAATAAAGTCAGCAACATATAAAAAGAATAAGACAAAGATATACGAAAACAAGCTCGGGCGATTCATGTATGAAGACGTATCAAAGCAAGTATTTGCTTATGGTGTAGATAATATTGAAATCGAGGGCTTTAGAGTGCAAATAGCATCTAGAGAAAAGGCACTTTTAGATATGATTGCAAGCGTGCCACCAAGAAGCAATATAAAGGAAGTTGAAGAATTGTTGTTTGATGATTTAAGAATAAGCGAAGACGTATATAGCCAACTAGACATGAATAAGATGTATGAATTAGCAAAGTTATATAAGTCAACAACTATTAAGAATTATATGGCATATATGAGGGTTAACAATGATAAATAATTATGTATATGAATTGCTAAAGCAAAATAATGTAAACGATGCAATAACTTTTGAAAATGTAATGAGAGAGTCCGTTCAAAAGATTATCTTATATGCCTTAAGTAGAACGACGTTTTTTAAGAAAGCAGCGTTTTACGGTGGAACTTGTTTAAGAATATTTCACAACCTTCAGCGATTTTCTGAAGATCTAGATTTTTGTGTTATAAACGACGATGAGGACTTTTCATGGAATGATTATATGGACACTTGTATAAATACTCTAGAATCATATGGATTACAAGCAATAATATCTTCAAAGCCAGGTTATGATGAGGGCGAAATTCGACGTAGGTATATTAATATACCTTGTGCAGAATTAGCAAGAGAGTATTTTGGTAAAAACATGTTCCATAAAGATAGGAATATATCTATTAAGATGGAGATTAGTACGGCGTTTACGAAGGGCGCACATTATTCAACAGAAATATTAACATCTCCTATGTTAACAAGTGTAGTATGTTATGATATGCCAACTTTGTTTGCAGGAAAATTAGGAGCTGTTTTGAATAGAGCATGGAAAAATAGAATAAAGGGCAGAGATTTTTATGATTACGTCTTCTATATGTCTTTAGGGATTAAGTATAACGCCGATTATCTAAATGGAAAATTTGCCGAATCAACAGGAATT
This sequence comes from Clostridiales bacterium, assembly GCA_015055975.1. Lineage (GTDB taxonomy): Bacteria > Bacillota > Clostridia > Christensenellales > UBA3700 > UBA3700. The sequence goes on from SVHF01000007.1 coordinate 7,880, forward strand.
GATCTAAAAGATGTAACAGATGAGTTAATAAAAGAAAAACTAAGAGAAAGATTCGAAAATGCAGATTACGATTTGGTTATGGCAGATATTAAGCCTTTTGTGTTAGAAAATAATACAATTAATGCCATTACAAAAGATATGCTTTTAGCAACCGTAAATATTATTTCACACGAATAAACATGTAATTTTCCTCCAAAAAGTATCATTTTGCAGTACTTTCTGGAGGAAAACAAGAAGTTTTAAGAAAAAAGAAAGTGGCTCAGATGAACCACTTTCAATATTGTTAATTCAAAATACTATGCTTGGAAATCTACTGTTTGAGAGGCAGATTCTGTATAGTATCCATAAGCCTCAGCTTTTACAGTAACCTTTTCGCCAACCATAGATGAATCTGTTATAAATGTATAAGTCTTTGAATTAGAAATTCTTATATCTTTTCCGTCGATTGTTATAACGAATACTTTTCCATCTTCGCAATTTGCAATAGATACTGTATTTGTATAAGTACCATCATTGTTTTGCTTAGATGTTGCTGTTACATTAGAATCTACTAATACAATTTGCTTTGTTGTCTTATATGAAGTCATAGCCTCTTTAGATGTCTCAATTTCGCTAGCAAATGAACAAGCAACTAATCTTAATGAGTGGAAGCCAAGTGCGCTTAATTGAGAAGTAAGAGGTGCTGCGTTATGACCAAATTGAGAAGTGTATTGAACAACATTATTTCCATATTGAGAAGCAATAGATGCGTATTGAGCAAGGAATTCATCTCTTGTTAAGTTTGTTAATACAACCTTTGTATCTTTATCTATTGTTACAACATAGTAATCTGCAAATTCAACAGAATCGAATTCAATGTAAGCATTTAATTCATAATCTCTTGTAGAAACCTTTGTTGGAGTAGATAACTTCAATGTATATGAATAATCTAATGTAGCTGGTGTTTCGCAATCTAGATATAAAGTTTGTCCATTTTCTAGAGTTTGAGTTTCAAGTGTTGCAAAATCATAATTTCCAAGAGCATAAGCTTGTAACTTATGTGTTGCAGCTCCTGCAGCTTTTAGATCGCTTGTAATATCTACATAGTTATAGATAGAATCTTCATATTGTTTTGCATCCAAGAAGAATCTATATTTAATAGCGTCATATTTATCTACCTTAGCGCAGATAGCTTGGAATACACCGCCTTCTTCGCTAACGAAGAAATCTACTGGAGTTGGCAATGTTTCAAGATAAACGATCTTTGCACAGTTTGTAGCTGTATATGTATCGTTGAATGCATCATAGATTGCTAAAATGTTTACATTTTCATATGTAGGGCAGTTATGTCCCTTCATCATTGCAACTTTCTTACCACCGTTTATTGATTTAACTTCGCCGTGGCAAACTAAAGATGAAGCATCATTTAATACAAGGTTGTTTGCTTTAACCTTTGCATTTAATACAACGTTTGAATCATTTATTGAGATGACATTTGCGCCAACTTCATCGTTGAATATTGCTTGAGCACAATTATTTAATGTCAAAGTTGTTGTATCAGAAGATACTGCAAATGGACCATTTACAACAAAGCTTTCTGCTGTTATTGTTGCTCCACCTGTAAGCGTTACAGTATTTAAATTAACAGATTTTGCATTTACATTTAATGCGCTAGAAACAATTAGAGATGATGCAATATTTAAAGCACCACTTTCTCCATTAACATTTAGAGTACCTACTTTCAAAAGGCCCTTTTGTGTATAGTCGCCCTTTTTAAGAGTTCCAACTTGTATTGTTGTATCATTTTTACCAATTGTTAATGTTCCATTAACAGTTAAGTTGTGTCCTTGTAAATCAATAGAACATGTTGATGAAGATAGATCTAGATCAGCATCTACTACAATATCTTTTTCTAGAACGAAGCGCTTGCCATCTTGTGGAACAAAGTCGCTTGCATCATATACGTGAATTCTTCCTTGAATATAACAGAAATATAGAGGGAAGAATACAACAGAAAATAGAGCTATAAAAGCGACAACAGAGATAACAATAATAGCTATCTTTTTTTGCTTAGACATAGGCTCTTTTAATTTTGCAGTTCTTGGTAATTCTTGAATAGGAGCAACAGGAGGTTCAGCCGTATTATCTATGATAGTTGGGGCTTCATCCTTTGGTGCATCAGGAATAGAAGGTGCTTCTTCTTGCTTTTGTTCCTCTTCTTTATTTTCAACAGGAGTATCAATAGGAGCTTCTTCAACCGTTGGTTCTTCTTGAACTTCAGGAGCAACTTCCTTTTCTTCTTCTGTTTTTATTTCTTCGTTTAGGTTCTTTTCGTCTGCCATTTTAGACCCCCTTAATAAACTTTTTGATCAACTCTTCTGAAGAAGCATAGTAGATGCCTGTTTTTTTAGCTGTTTCTTCGTTATAAGTATCAAAGACGTTTTCAAGTTCCTTATTTGATCTGTAGATTATATATGGAACTGGGTCAGATACGTGAGTCTTCAATTTAATTGGAGTAGGGTGATCTGGCATCACCAAAATTGAATAATCTTCGCCTGACTTATTTAACTCGTCTATAATATATTTTACTACAATACTATCTATAAGTTCTATAGAAAGAATTTTATGTTCTACATCGCCTTGGTGTCCACATTCATCTGGAGCCTCCATGTGAATGTATACATAATCGTTTCTCTTTAGTGAATCAATTGCTGCTTTTGCTTTACCTAAAAAGTTTGTCTTATATGTGCCACAAGCGCCTTCAACTTCAATTACTTCCATCTTTGCGCCAATGCCGATTCCTTTTAGTAAATCTACCGCACTTATAACAGAACCCTTAATTCCAAATTTATCTTCAAAAGCTTCAAGTTGAGGCTTTGTTCCTTCGCCCCATAGCCAGATGCTATTTGCTGGATTTTTGCCAGCAGCTTTACGTGCTTTATTTATTGGATGATCTTTTAAAAGCTCATAAGATTTTTTCATTAAAGCTAGCATCTCTTCGCCATATAAATCTTTTGGAAGATATTCAGTAATCTTTCTTCCAGAGATATCGTGTGGTGGAGTATATGTTGTTCCAACTTTTGCATGATTTTTAACTAGACAATGTCTATATGAAACCCCAGCAAAGAAATGAAGAACATCTGTAGATAGCTTGCTATCTAAATATTCAATAAGTTCTTTTGCTTCTTTAGTAGATACTTCGCCTGCAGAATAATCTACCATTGTCTTTTGTTCATATGGTTCATCTTCAGATAAAGTAACAAGATTGCAACGAATAGCAATGTCGTCGTCTTTTAAATCAATTCCTATAGATAAAGCCTCAAGTGGACTTCTTCCTGTATAGCATTTTTTTGGATTATATCCCATAACAGCTAGGTTAGCTACATCGCTTCCTGGTTTTAAACCTTCTGGGACAGTTTTAACTAAACCCATTTCACCCTTTTTGCAAAGAGCGTCAATGTTTGGTTTTTTTGCGACCATAAGTGGAGTTTTGCCGCCTAAAGCGTCAACTGGATAATCTGCCATTCCGTCGCCTAATATAACTACGTATTTCATAAAGTCTCCGTTTCTTTTAATAGCATTAGTTTATTACAAACTAATTGCTAAGTCAAACGCACGTATTATGTGATGTGGAAATAATAAATAAGTTATACAGCAATTGCAGATAGAGTAAGTCCAAGAGGTTTCATTATTCTAAGAAGAGTTTCAATATTAGGAGAAACTGTACATGATTCAATTCTAGCAATAGACGATTGAGGAAGTCCGCAAATTGCGGCTAGTTCTCTTTGAGAATAGCCTAACTCGTTGCGGCGTTCAATAATAACACTAACAATAGAGGCAAGAATTTCCATTTCTTCTATATCGCGCTTAATCTCTGGACTAATAGTTTTAGCCTCATTCTTGAAATCATTCCAAGTCTTCATAGTTTGGTACCTCCTTTCTCCCTACAATCATGATAGCATCAATGCGTTCAAAAATCGACCACTTTCGCAATAGAGACAGAAAATAGTTAATTGTAAAAGCAACTTGTATATAACAATATGAATAAAAAGAGTAATATAGCAAAAAAGAGAATAATTACTATCACCAAAGTGATACAAAATGTGCAATAATGCTGGATTTACTATCACTAGGGTGATATAATAAGTGTGACAAGAGGTGAACAATGAGAAATATAACAATATATCATGGATCTCAAAATATTATAGAAAAGCCAGAATTTGGATTAGGGAAAAAGCACAATGATTTTGGCTTGGGTTTTTATTGTACACAAAATGAAGAATTAGCAAAAGAGTGGGCTGTATCATATTTAAAAGATGGGTTTTTAAACAAATACACACTGGATTTAGATTATCTAAAAGTATTAAATCTAAATACTCCTGAGTATTCAATATTGAATTGGATAGCAATATTACTTGAGCATCGTTTGTTTTCAATTAAAACGCCAATTGCTCGTAGAGCAAAACAATATATAATCGACAATTATTCAATTAATGTCAATGCCTATGATGTAATAATTGGATATAGAGCAGATGATTCATATTTTGATTATGCTGAGTCTTTTGTTAACAACGAAATCACAATTGATCAATTAGCAAAAGCAATGCAATTAGGAAAGCTTGGCGAACAAATTGTTTTAAAGTCTCAATATGCTTTTGCAAACCTAAAATTTGAGGGGTTTGAAATAGCAGAGAAGGCAGAATACTATTCTGCTAAGGTGTTAAGAGACGAAACGGCAAAACAGCAATATTTAGAAATACTAGACGAAGAAGACGATGGTTTAACTATACGTGACATTACACGGGGAGATATAAAAAATGACGATTCACGCATACCAAGAAATATACCTAACTAATGCGCAAGCGGCACTTGGGGATTTGTTTGATTATGCAATAAATGTATTAAAATTAAAATCTAAAGATTTTATTAATATGTTTCTAGCAAGCTCGACAAGTAAAAGAATTGAAAAAGGCGATGTGCTTTATATTGTCGGGAAAAGTGGCATAGAAATGCTTTTAGATATTGTGGAAGAAACGACAAACAAAAAAATTGAAATAGACCCAATTGTGCAATATGCTAGATCAAGAGAATATTGGATAGGCTGGGCCGTAGCGTATTATCAGTGGTATAGTTCAAGAACATTTAAAGAAATATTTGATACAGTTAGTTTTGCAGAGTTTGAAGTGCTATATACTACTATGCACGAAGCGGACATAACAAAACTAATAGATGTAATAAATCAACAGATAAAATCACAGAATAAAGGCACTAGATTAAAGCGCATTAGGCAAAGGCTAAAATTTACACAAGCAGAACTTGCAAAAAGGTCTAATGTTTCTCTTCGTTCAATTCAAATGTATGAACAACAAAACAAAGATATAAACAAAGCAAGCGTCGAAACCATAAAAGCATTGGCAAAGGCACTCTCTTGCGAAATGGAAGATATTTTAGAGCCAAATAACTAGATAAAAGCTTTCCGCGCGTAAAAATTACGCGTATTGAAAATATATAATATATTTGGTAAGATAATTTTGTAAGTCAATATGACGCAGGAGGGCATTATGATTAGCAAAATTAATTTGAATTACGACTGGAAATACTGCGAAACTTTTGTAGATGAGAGCACTCAAGTTAATTTTGATGAAAAGGATTATATATCTGTAAACATCCCTCATACCAATAAAGAATTACCATTTAACGACTTTTCTGAAGAAGATTATCAATTTATAAGTTCATATAGAAAACATGTATTTATCGACAACGATTTAAAAGATAAAAAGCTTATCTTAGAGTTCGAAGCTGTAGCAAACGCTGCAGATGTTTATGTTAATGGCGAATTTGCTTTTTCACATAAAGGAAGCTACACTGCATTTTCTGGAGATATCACAAAATTTGTTAAATTTGGAGAAGATAATGTTATCTCTGTTAAAGTAGATTCAACAGAAAGAGAAGACATTCCTCCATTTGGTAACATTGTAGATTATCTTGTGTATGGTGGTATTTATCGTGAAGTATATATCTATGTTCACGAAGATGAATATATAGAAAAAATGTTCTTAACACCAAAAGATGTTCTTTTAGATCCAAAGATTGAAGTAAAACTTCAATTCAATAAAGAAATTAAAACAAAGCCAGTCGAGATAGATATCTTATTTGAAGGCAACCTAGTTGCTAAGGATATTATAAATGCAACAGGAAGCGAACTTGTTCATGAATTTGAAATTAAAAACGCTGAGCTTTGGGATATAGATGATCCAAATCTATATGAAGTTAGAGCAAAGATAGGGAACGATATAATTTCAGATAAAGTAGGTATAAGACAAGCCGTATTTAAGAATCATGGATTCTTCTTAAATGGCAAAAAGATAATGCTAAGAGGGCTTAATAGACACCAATCATATCCATATGTTGGAAACGCTATGCCTGCATCTGCTCAAATTGCCGATGCAGAGTTTTTGAAATTCCACCTTGGCGTTAATTTAGCTAGAACTTCCCACTATCCAAATTCAAAGCATTTTTTAAATAGATGCGACGAAATTGGTCTTTTAGTGTTTACTGAAATTCCTGGATGGCAATTTATATCTAAGAGAGAAGATTGGAGAGATAAATGTGTAGATCATGTAAGAGAAATGATTGAGCAAGATTATAACCACCCATCAATTATTTTATGGGGCGTTAGAATAAACGAATCTCCAGATGATGATGAATTATATACAAGAACAAATAAAGTAGCACACGAATTAGATAAGTCTCGTCAAACATCAGGTGTTAGATGTATAGTACAATCTCATCTTTTAGAAGATGTTTATGCATATAATGATTTTTCACACTCTGGAAAGACGATGAAGATTTTGCCAAAATTTGCGGTTACATCTTCTAAAAATCCACTTATTATTTCTGAGCATAATGGCCATATGTTTCCAACAAAGGTATATGACCACGAAAAGAAGCGTTTAGAGCATGCGCTTCGTCATGCTAGAGTTGTTAATGCAGCATACAAATCTAAAGGCCATGCAGGCGTTATTGGTTGGTGTATGAGCGATTATAATACGCATAAAGATTTTGGCTCTGGAGATAAGATTTGTTACCATGGCGTAACAGATATGTTTAGAATAGATAAATTAGCAGCAGCTTTTTATAAATCTCAACAAGATAAATATCCAGTTCTAGAACTATCTTCAAACATGGAAATTGGAGATTCAGCAGGTGGCCATGTTGGAGAGGTATATATCTTTACTAACTGTGACGAATTAAAGCTATATAAAAACGGTAAGCACATAAATACATTTAATATGGCAAAAGAAAGGAAGAAATCTCCATTTAAATATGTGCCATATCCACCAATTGTTTTAGACGATATAATTGGCGATCAATTAGAACATGAAGAACATCATTTCACAAAAGCTCATGCAAAGAGAATTAAAAAAGCGCTTTTGGATATAAAGAAATATGCGCCATTTAGAGCAGCACTTAGAAATGCTTTTACATTCTTAATTGCAAGATTCAAATATAAATTGACTCTAGATAAGATGACTCAAATGTATGGAGAATATGTAACCTCTTGGGGTGGAAAGCAAGTGTCATATAAACTAGAAGGATATATTGATGGCAAGAAAGTTTGCGAAACAGAAAAGGGCGCAATGATGGGAGCTACGCTTTTTGCAAAGGAAGATAAAAACGAGCTAATCGAAGGCGATACATATGATGTAACAAGAATTGAAGTTAAAGCATTATCTAATATGGGCAATTCGCTTCCATACGATAATTCGGTTATAGATATAAAGACAAATGGAATAGTTGATGTAATTGGGCCAAAGAGCGTAGCTCTAATGGGCGGTCAAATTGCATTTTGGGTAAAGACAATAGGTAAAGAGGGAAAAGCAATAGTTACTATAAGTAACGAAAAGCTTGGCACAAAAGAAATTGAAATCAATGTAAAGAAGGTATAAGGGAAATTATGGAAAAGTATGTAGTAGCGTTAGATCAAGGAACAACATCATCAAGAGCAATTATCTTTAATAAGCAAAAAGAAATTGTAAAGGTATCTCAACAAGAGTTTACGCAAATCTATCCAAAAGCTGGCTGGGTTGAACATGACCCAAATGAGATTTGGAAGACACAAAAAGATGTATTTTTGGACGTGTTAAAACAAGCAAACATCTCAATTGAGCAAGTTGCAGCTATTGGTATTACAAACCAAAGAGAAACAACAATTGTTTGGGATAAAAACACAGGAGAGCCTGTATATAACGCAATTGTATGGCAATGTAGAAGAACTGCAGAGTTTTGCCAAGACTTAATCCAAAAAGGTTATTCTAACCTTGTATACGACAAAACAGGTCTTCCAATCGACGCATATTTTTCTGGAACAAAGATCAAGTGGATATTAGATAATGTTGACGGAGCTAAAGAAAAAGCTCAAAAGGGCGATTTATTATTCGGAACTATAGACACATGGCTTATGTGGAAATTATCTGGAGGCACAATTCATGCTACAGATTACACAAACGCATCAAGAACAATGTTATATAACATTCATGATTTAAAATGGGATGATGAATTAATTGATTTAATTGGCATTCCAAAGTCAATGCTACCAAAGGTTTGCCCATCATCATATAGATTCGGATTTACAGACGAAAAAGAATTTGGAGCAAAGATTCCTATCTCTGGAGTTGCGGGCGATCAACAATCTGCGCTATTTGGACATTTGTGCGTAGAAAGAGGTATGGTTAAAAACACATACGGAACAGGTTGCTTTACATTGATGAACACAGGAAAAGAAGCTGTTCAATCAAAGAGAGGTTTAATTACAACACTTGCTGCATCTGAAGAAGATGGAAAGCCACAATATTGTATTGAAGGTAGTGTGTTTGTTGGCGGAGCTGTATTGCAATGGTTAAGAGATGAAATGAAGATGATATCATCAGCAAGGGAAGCCGATGAAATTGCAGAAAGAACTCCAGATACAAATGGTGTTTATGTAGTTCCAGCTTTCGTTGGACTTGGAGCTCCACATTGGGATTCATATGCAAGAGGAACAGTAGTTGGATTAACAAGAGGCACAAAGAGAGAACATTTCGTAAGAGCAGCACTTGAAGCTATAGCTTATCAAGTATTTGATGTTGTGCACGCTATGGAAAGCGATATGAATACAAAGCTTACATCACTATCTGTAGATGGTGGTGCATCAAGATCAGATGTGTTAATGCAATTTGAAGCAGATATTTTAAATACAAAAGTTATACGACCAAAGATAGTTGAAACAACAGGTATGGGAGCAGCTTACTTAGCAGGATTAAAAGAAGGATTCTGGAAAGATTATAAAGAACTTCAATCAACGGACTCTTCAAAGACCTTCATTCCATCGATGGACAAAAAGACTCGTGAAGAATTATTATTAGGTTGGGAAGTTGCTATAGCACATACAAGACATAGATAATGAATAACCAAGTAACGACAAAAGAAAGAAACACATACATTTTCGCAGCAGCTGGACAAGGTGCAATATATGCCATGATTTCATCATGGTTGCTAATATATTTCACTGACGTTTTAGCTCTTGAAATGGCTTTTGTCATGGGCTTAATGTGGTTTGCAAAGATACTAAATGCCTTTGCAGATCCAGTTGTTGGATTTATTGTAGATAGAACGCACACTAAAAAAGGTAAGATGCGTCCATATCTAAAATATTCGCCATTTATTATTTCGCTTTTATCTATATTAGTTTTTGTAAATTGGCATATTGAATCTCAAGCTTGGCGATGCATATATGTTGGTGTCACATATGTTGCATGGGGTATAGCTTATTCTGTTGCGGACGTTCCTCTTTGGGGACTTCCTTGTGCAATGACACAAAACGCGGAAGAAAGAGATCGATTATTCTCACTTGCAAAATTTTTAAACGCAATTGGCGGTGCGCTACCAACGGTTGTTGTATCGCTATTAATGTCAGATAAGATACTTGGACTCGAGAAGGGAATATTCTTTAGTGCCATTGGTATAGTTGTTATATCTTGTGTGCCATTTGGACTTGTATATCCAAATATACACGAAAAAGCATTTGCAGAAGGAGCAACTACTCAAAACGTTCCAATCTTAACACAAATGAAATTAATTACAAAGAACAAGATTCTAATCTTGGTTATAATATCTGGAATCTTGGGCTTTGGTAGATACTTGCTTCAAGCAGCATATGCGTACGCTGCAAAATATGTATTTTTTGCGGATATAGAATTTATTGAAAGTTTCAAGCAAGTTATAGGTTTTGCTGTAATTGGTATAGGTATGCTTCCTACAATGCTTTTAACTCCAAAACTTGTTAAGAAATATACATACAAATGGATCATGATATATTCTGGCGTATTAGGAGCCATAATAATGGGTGCGTTCTACGTTGTAGAACAATTTACAGATTATAACTTCTACTGGGCAGTATTCTTCTTGCTTTTAAGTGGATTGCCACTTGGTGTTTTAAATATAGCGGTTACAAGTATAGTTGGAGAGTGCGTAGATTATCTTGAATGGCGCCATAATATAAGATTAGAGGGAATGACAGCTTCAATGTCTACATTTATGGCAAAGATCGGAAATGCGTTATCTGCAGGTTTAATTCCTATGATATTGCTAGTTGTTGGATATGTTGAAAACCAAGAACAAACCGTTTATACAAAGAACGCGATTTTAATGTTAATATCCCTTCTTCCAGCAGCAAGTTTGTTGCTATCTATAATTCCAATGTTCTTCTACGACTTTGTAGGAGACAAGCGCGATAAAGCGATGAAAGAGTTAGAAGAAAGAAGAGCTCAAATTAAAGATGCGAGCATCCAAGATGCTGTTGAATCTCAAGAAGCTCCACAAACATAAACGGCTGAATAATTTATGAATTGCACATTTTTGCTATAAAAGTATGCAATTCGCGTTGACATACTATTTCCCATTTAATATAATTAAAGCATGAAAATATTTGATTTAGAAAAACAAGTAACAAATATGTTATCGCCAGATGCGATGTCTTTTATTTCTTTAATTGAAGAAAGAAAAGGCTTTACTGCGTCAATTCCAAAAAGAAAGAAATTAAATAGATTGCATGACTTATCTAAAAGAAGATCGGTTACGTCGTCTAATAAGATTGAAGGAATTAGTGTTACAAAAGCTAGGGAAGAAGAATTGTTGTTAAATGGGGTAGATGCAAAAACAAAAGAAGATTATGCGCTTCTAGGATACAACAATGCTTTAACATACGTTATTGATAATTATAAATATTTGCCATTGTCTGAATCGTTAATCAAGGATTTGCATTATAAAATGTATGAAGCATATGCTCCAGCTTTTGGCGGAAAGTATAAAGAAGTGCAAAATTACATAAATGCATATGATGCAAAAGGTAATTATAAAGAAACACTTTTTATTCCATCGGCTCCAGAGGAAGTAGCATCACAACTTGGTAATTTAATTTGGCAATTTAATAATTGTGCAAACAATCCAATGATTAATAAATTGCTACTTGTATTTACTTTTATTTTGGATTTTATATGCATTCACCCATTTTCTGATGGCAACGGAAGAGTTTCAAGGCTATTAACTACAATGCTATTGTTAAAATTTGGATATACAATGGACGAGTATTATTCTTTATCTTATTTAATATTGGAGCATCAAGATGAGTATTATGAAGCACTTCATTTATCAGATAGGGGCTGGCACGAGAACAAGAATGACCCATATCCATTTGTTAGATTCCATTTAGCAAGGCTAGTAGAAGGTTATAACAAAATAGCATATATAATTGCTGTATTTGAATTTAAGGGAACATGTAAAGAAAAGGTTTTGCGTGTAATAAAAGATCATATGGTGCCAACGTCAAAAGCTTATATAGAAGAAATATTATTTGAATATACTCGCTCAACAATAGAGAAAGCTTTAGATTTGCTGTTGGAGAGTAAAGAAATACAATTTGTAGCAAAAGGGCAAAGTGCTACTTATGTAGTTAGTTAGGAAGTTTTCTTACTTGTCTATCTAGGATTGTGCTTAATACTTTAAATAAAACTTCGCGCTTTTTTGGATCGAACATATCTTCCATATTATCGCATAATACTTCAACAAGGCCAGATATCATAAAGCTTATTTGATATTCAATCTCTAACGTGTTCTTATATCTATAAATATTGTCCGATAAGACTTTGTCTTCTAGAATCTTTTTTAGACGACGTCTAAAGTTTGAATGATAACCTGTAGTTAAAAGAACTACAAAATACTTTTTGTACATGTCTAGAACTTCAAAAATGGAATTAAGAAAATCGCTATGGCGAATATCTGGAGAGCCTAAGTCGTAATTATCTAGAATGTTTGTAAGGGTTACAGCTACGTCATTATACAGCTGTTCAACGATGTCTTTTGGCTCTAAATAGTGAAGATAAAAAGTAGATCTTGATACATTTGCTTCGTTGCAAATTTCGGTAACTGTTAGCTCTTCCATCTTCTCATGTTGTAAAAGTCTCAACGTTCCTTGTAGTATTTGTTCTTCGGTTTTTCTAATTCTTCTATCCATTTTTGATACATTTTCCTTAAAATTGTCTTTTAATAGACATAATTATACAATTTGTAGTGAAATAATACAATGTATTTATATAAAATGCGTGTATAATGGGCTTATTAAAAGGTTAGGAGAGTAAAACTATGTCAACTTATATATTTACAGATACAATTGCAGACTTTAACGAAGATTTAGCAAAATGTTTTAAAGATTTTGATATTCTACCTTTATCTTTTTCACTAGATGACGATAACTATAATAATATTGATACATTCTTAGACATAAAGGAGTTCTATAAAAGAGTAGAAGCTGGTGCAAAGACAGCTACATCTATGACAGCAACATATTATGTAGAAGAAAGATTAAGAAAAGAATTAGATAAAGGATATGATGTAATAGTAGATTGTGCATCATCAAAAATAAGCGGCCAATTCGATGGCGTTAATTCAGTTGTTCAAAAATTAAAAGCTGAATACAAAGATAGAAAGATTGAAGCAATAGATTCAGCACTTGCCTCAGGCGGCGAAGCATTACATTGCTATAAGATTCTAAAAAAGAGAGATGAAGGCGTTTCTTTTGATGAACTAGTAGCATATGCGCTTGCTCAAAGAAATTATATTGCTTCATATTTTACTTGCTCAGATTTAAAGCATTTAGCAAGATTAGGAAGATGTTCATCAGTTTCAGCATATATTGGGACATTCTTAAAGATCATGCCAGTTATGTACGTAAACCCAATTGGACAATTAATAGTTTTAAATAAAGTTATCTCAAGAAAGAAAGCAATAAAAGCTATGTTTGATAAAATGGCAGAAAAGCTAGCAAATCAAGATAAGAAAGAAAAAGTATTCATAACTCATGCAAATTGTATAGAAGATGCAGAGTTCTTAAAGAGCTTGATTCAAGAAACATACGGTCTTGATGTTATAGTTTCTTTCATTGGACCAGTTGTTGGAGGACATACTTCTTCTGGATGTTTAGCACTATTTTTTGAAACAAACGATAGAAGAGATAGCGAAGATCCAAAACAATTCGATTTACTATAAAATGTAACATTTTGGACACGCAAAATGTAACAAATGTTACAATGGGCATGAATATAAAATATGCTAAAATTAATATAATCATAGAAAAGTTAATATAGATGTTGAAAATGAGAGAAATCGACGATTTTGGCAGATTTATATGTAGGTATCAAGCAGACTTATTTGAGTATTCTGCAAAACAATTAGTTGCCTCAAAAGATTTCGTAAAGAAATATGCTTATTCAAATTTGGCCGAAAGAATGGATGATCGTGGGTTTTGGTTTGAAGCTATAGATGTTCCGCAAGCATTCAGTGAAATGCAAACAATAAAAGCAAAAAAGAAGATATCAATCTATAGAAGTGACGTAATTAGGTGGATAGGGTATATCTATAGATATATTTGTTACATATACGAAAAGCCTATGAAAGAAGTATACAAAAGAATATCTCCGCAAGAATTATATGATGTGTTCGATGCATATCATAGTTTAGATAACGAATTAGCAATAAAAAGAATACTAGAAGCGAAATGCTTGGATTTTGAGAAAAAAAGACGACATAGAAATGATAAAACGAACATATGGAATGTAATGAGATAAAGAGCATGAAAAAAGTCAGGTTTTGAGGCCTGACTTATTTTCATTTTTTTATTCCAAATTAGAAGTTCAATAGACAGAAGATATCTTTCTTTAGGATCATGAATACGATATCTAAAATCCAAATGATGTTCCAACCAAGAAGAAGACGTAGAATAGCAGCTACGATGCAGCCATCTTGAATTCTCTTGATAATACCGCAGATTAAGTCTGTGATAGGAATAATTGTTAAAATCAAACTAACGATGTAGTCTAGTCCGAAATAAGCCTTTTGTTTCTTTGCCATAGTGAGTACCTCCAATATTATTTACTATAAAAAGTGTATCACGAATAAAAATAAAATAAAAGATAGAAGTTAAGTTATCTATAATTGTTTGACACTAGTATTATATACACATATAATATAAAAATTGTTAGGTTGCTAACAAAGAGGGCGTCATATGTTACAGTTAAAAAATATTGTCAAGGATTATGGCGACAAGGAAAACGTCGTACATGCCTTAAAGGGAGTTAGTTTAAATTTTAGAGAAAGCGAGTTTGTTGCTATCTTAGGTCAATCTGGTTGTGGAAAGACAACTTTACTTAATATTGTAGGTGGATTGGATAGATACACAGATGGCGATTTAATTATCGATGGTGTTTCAACTAAAAAATATCAAGATGTGGATTGGGATGCTTACAGAAATGTAAGAATAGGTTTTATTTTCCAAAGTTATAACCTTATCACTCACCAAGATATTTTATCTAACGTTGAAATGGCGCTTACTTTATCTGGAATCCCAGCAAAAGAAAGAAAAGAAAGAGCTTTGAAAGCTCTAGAAGAAGTTGGATTAAAAGACCAAGCACACAAAAAGCCAAACCAATTATCTGGCGGACAAATGCAAAGAGTTTCTATTGCCAGAGCTCTTATAAATAATCCAAATATTATCTTAGCAGACGAGCCAACAGGTGCTTTGGATTCAAACACATCTATCCAAATTATGGATATCTTAAAAGATATTGCAAAAGATAGATTGGTTATTATGGTTACTCATAACCCAGAACTTGCCGACCAATATGCAACAAGAATTATTAGACTTTCTGACGGTGAAGTAATTGGAGATACAAATCCATATGAAGTAGTGGATGAAGAAATAAAGCAAGAAGAAGTTATTCTAGATAAAAAAGAAGAAAGAAAGATTGCAAAGGAAAAGAAGAAAACGCTTGCTAGAACCTCAATGAGCTTTTTAACGGCGATTAAACTTTCTTTCAACAATTTAATGACAAAAAAGGGAAGAACAATCCTTACATCAATTGCAGGATCCATTGGTATTATTGGTGTTGCACTTGTATTGGCCATTTCAAATGGTTTCCAACAATATGTAGATAACATGCAAACAGATATGTTAGCAGGATACCCAATTGAGATTGCAGAAGAATCTTATGACTATGAAATGTTATTAGGGTTCTTACAAGGCGAAGGTCTTCCTGAAGATACTACAACAAAGAAGGAAGAATTCCCAACAACAGATGAAGTATCTGCATACGATATAGATGTAAATAAGATTATGCAAGATGCGGTATATAACAACAATCTAGATGAAGACTATGTAGCTTATCTTGAAAAAATGGACAAGAGTTGGTATTCAAGTATTTATTATCAATATGCGATGAAGATGAATGTTCTAACAAAGAGAAACCTACCTTATCTACAAAAGAATAAAGGCTTGTATCTAACGCTAGATAGAGCAACTAATCCAGATGCCATAACAAATCCATATCAACCAGCAAGAAATCAATTGATAGGAACAGGATGGAGCGCAATTAAAGGCCCAGAAACATTTATCAATTCTCAATATGATAAATTATATGGAACATTCCCAACAAAAAAGGATGAAGTTTTGTTAGTTATTAATACTTCAAACCAATTGAGCGCTATGACAATGGCAGCTTTAGGACTTGATCCAGAAAAGATATATACATTTAGCGAAATGGTAGAAGAATTAAATCAAAACCCACTTAAAGTGTATACAAACAATGAATACTACTATCAAGATGGAGAAGGCCTATATAAAGTTAATAATACAAAAGATTTATATTTATCTGACGCAGGTATCCCTATGAAAGTAGTAGGCGTTTATAGACAAAAGCAAGGAACATCTTTCTCAACATTACGTGAGGGTATTTGTTATACACAAGCTTTAACAGATTACATGCTACAAGATTCTATGACATCAGACGTTGTTGAAGCACAAAGATTAAATAGCGAAAAAGATGTAAGAACAGGCGAAGACTTAGTTGAAGAAAGCGAGATGTCAGATATGGCAGCAATCATAAGCGGCGGTGGCATGGCAACAGCTACAGCGAAAACGCAAAAAAGCGTTCTTGGAGAACTAGGCGGAATAGATACTCCAACTGCAATAAACATCTATCCAGTTAATTTTGAAATGAAAGGCAAAATTACAGCATATCTAGATGCATGGAATGAAGCTCATCAAGACGATAAAGATAAGCAAGTTAACTATAATGATATGGCAGCGCTTTTAGCTTCTATGCTATCTGAAATGATAAGAATCCTAACAATAGCGCTTACGGCATTCTCATCGGTATCTTTGGTTGTTTCTTCATTCATGATCGGTATTATTACATATGTATCTGTAGTTGAAAGAACAAAAGAAATTGGTATTTTAAGATCACTTGGTGCCAGAAAGAAGGATATATCTCGTGTATTTAACGCAGAAGCGGTAATCATTGGATTTACAGCAGGTGTTATAGGTGTTATTGTAACATACATCCTATCTATCCCAATTAATATAATAATTAATTGGAAAGTTGGAATGGCAATTAACATTTGTGCGCTTCACCCACTAGCTGCGCTTGCGATGGTAGCGCTATCTATGTTCTTAACATTTATTGCAGGTCTTATCCCATCAAGACTAGCTGCAAAGAGAGATCCAGTTATAGCACTAAGAACAGATTAATAGAAAAAGCGTCAAAATTGGTGCACCCGTCAAGGCGGGTGCATTTTGTATTGGTAAGCATTTTGCTTGCGCACAAAATATATAAATAATATAATATGTGAGAATTAACGACACGGAGATATGGTCATGAAAGAACTTAAATCTTATGAATTAAGAGAAAAATACTTAAAATTTTTTGAAGCAAATGGGCACAAGATTATTCCATCAGCATCATTAATTCCAGAAAACGATCCATCAGTATTATTCACAACAGCTGGTATGCACCCACTTGTTCCATATTTACTTGGGCAAAAGCACCCAGATGGTACAAGATTAACTGACGTTCAAAAATGTGTTAGAACTGGAGATATTGATGAAGTAGGAGACGAAACACACTGTACATTCTTTGAAATGTTAGGGAACTGGTCACTTGGAGATTATTTCAAGAAAGAATCTATAACATTCTCATTCAAGTTTTTAACTGAGGTTCTAGAAATCCCAGTAGAAAAGCTTGCCGTTACTGTATTTGCAGGGGACGAAGATTGTGCAAGAGATGAATTTGCAGCAAAGACTTGGGCAGATTTAGGAATTAAGAATATTTGCTATTTACCAAAAGAAAACAACTGGTGGTATGCAGGAGCTACAGGCCCATGTGGTTCAGATACAGAAATTTTCGTAGATAACGGAAAGCCTGCAAAGTGTGAAAACTCAAATCCAGGAAACGATCCAGATAAATGGGTTGAAATTTGGAACAACGTGTTTATGGAATTCTTTAGAACTAAAGATGGCAAGTTTGAACCTCTAAAGCAAAAGAACGTAGATACAGGTATGGGCTTAGAGAGAACTATTTGTATGATAAACGGACTAAAGTCAGTTTACGATACAGATTTATATAGCGATGTTATTGCAAAGATTTGTGAATTGAGTGGCGCAAAATATGGCGAAGATAAAGAAACAACAAGAGCAATAAGAATTATTGCTGACCATATTAGAACATCAACATTCTTAATGGGAGACGAGAGAGGTATCGTTCCATCTAACGTTGATCAAGGATATGTTTTAAGAAGATTAATAAGAAGAAGTGTAAGATTTGCAAGACAAATCAATTTAGATTCTAAGCAATTAGTAACTATCTCTAAGATGTTTATAGATAAGTACAAGGCTTACTATCCAGAACTTGCAATGAATGAGAACAAAGTTCTAGATGAACTAGCTAAAGAAGAAGAAAAGTTCTCTAAGACTCTTGAAAACGGTATCAAGGAAATTGAAAAGGTTTTGAAGTTTGTTCAAGGCGATACGCTAAATGGAAAGACAGCTTTTAGATTATACGATACATTTGGATTCCCAATTGAAATGACAAAAGAAATTTGTGCAGAAAAGGGATTCAAAGTAGATATGGAAGGATATAAAGAAGCTGAAGAAAAGCATCAAAAGCTATCTCAAATGGGAGCAGAACAAAAGTTCAAGGGCGGCCTTGCTGATTCTTCAGAACAAACTACATTCTTACACACAGCAACTCACCTTCTTTTAGGTTCTTTACAAAAGCTATTGAGTAAGGATATTCACCAAAAGGGTAGTAACATAACAGCTGAAAGATTAAGATTCGACTTTAACTTTGATAGACCTTTAACAGAAGAAGAAAAGAAGATGATTGAAGATAATGTAAATAAGGCTATTCAAGAAGACGTACAAGTTATCTGCGAAGAAATGACGGTAGATCAAGCAAGAGAAGCTGGAGCCGAAGGTGTATTTGGTTCAAAGTATGGCGATATAGTAAAAGTTTATACAATTCCAGGTTACGATAAAGAAATCTGTGGTGGACCACACGCAACTCATACGGGACAACTTGGAGAGTTCAAGATTATAAAAGAGCAATCTTCTTCTGCTGGTATTAGACGTATAAAAGCTGTTATTGATACATCAAAAGCAAAGAAATAAAAACAGAAGTTTTAATAGTTTAAAGAGATTGGCGTAAAAACCAATCTCTTTTTGCACATATAGAATTACATTCTATATCATTGCAACGATATAGTTATTTAATTTTGATATTAACTTGCAAAAAAGTGAAAATTAAGTGCTAATTATAAATATAATATTCATTTTTCTGAAAGTTATTTACAATTATTTGCAAAAGGGATATAATATTGTTGGGTGATAATATGGCAAGTTATATTTTAAGCAGTGAAAAAGAAATAATTAAGGATATTTCAAACAAGATTAAAAAGAAGAGAATCAGTTTGAATTTATCTCAAGAATACGTGTCAAAAAAGACAGGTCTATCTATGCACACTATTTCAAATATAGAAAGTGGAAAATCGTTTACTATTGAAAGCTTAATAAAGGTTATGCAAGTGTTGGGAATAGTAGAGAATTTAAAAGGGCTTATAGACGATCCGGTATTAGGCCCAGATGAAATACACATGCCATATGAGAAACAAAGAGTCAAGAATTCGAAGAAAAAAGAAGAAAATAGCACTTGGGAGTGGGGGCAATAATGCAAAGCGTAAAAGTTAATCTTTGGGGCAAACAAATAGGCATATTATATAAAGAATCTGAAAACAGCGAGTACTATTCGTTTAAATATGATAGCGCGTTTGCAAAAACAGGCATACAAGTATGCCCAATTATGATGCCACTTAGAGAAGAGGCGTACAGGTTTAATACGCTAAATACAAATATGTTTAAAGGTTTAGTTCCACTTGTTGTCGATGCGCTTCCAGATAAATATGGTAATAGTTTATTGCAGGCTTGGATAGAGGATAATAACAAGCAAAGTGCAAGTGCGGATGAAATATTGCTATTTATTGGCAAACGTGGAATGGGAGCACTTGAGTTTGCGCCGAGTGAAGTGAACGATAATACAGCAAGAGATATTGAGCTAGATAGATTAATAGAAGCTGCAAAGGCTGTTTTAAACAAAAGAAAACAAGATAAGCTTAATATCAAAGAAGATGAATATATATCTAAATTGATTGACGTTGGATCTTCAGTCGGTGGAGCAAGAGCAAAAGCTGTAATTGCTATAGATAAAGATGGCAATATTAAGTCTGGACAAATTGCTAATTTAAAAGGATACACATATTACATTATTAAGTTTGATGGGGTCAATGTTGATTTAAATAACCAAGAGAGAAATGTTAGCCCATATACAAGAATAGAATACGTGTATTACAAAATTGCCTGTGATTGCAAAATTAATATGGAAGAATCTCGGTTATTAGAAGAAAACGGAAGATATCATTTCATGACAAAGCGTTTTGATAGAACAAATAATGGAGAAAAGATACACATGTTGTCATTGGCTGGGATGGCAGGCTTTGATTTCTTAAAAGCAGGGGATAATTCTTACGAAGATGTATCAATAATCTTAAAAAGGCTTAATTGCGATTTCGAAGACGTTATACAACTATATAGAAGAATGGTGTTTAATGTTGTAGGGAAGAATCATGATGACCATGTAAAGAACATATCGTTCTTAATGAACAAAAAAGGCGAGTGGTCTTTAGCTCCAGCATATGATTTAACATATGCATACAACAAAGATGGCCTTTGGACAAAATACCACCAAATGAGAATTAACAACAAAGTTGATGGAATAACTTATAAAGATTTAATTGAGGCAGCGCAAGCGTTTGGGATTAAGAGTGAAATAGCTAAAAGAATTATAGAAGAAGTAAACAGTGCTTTTGACAATTTTGAAAAATATGCAATTGAGCAAAAAATAGATATAGACACAATTGAAAAGATAAAAAGTAATTTTACAAGATTTTAAAGCTACAAAAACAACAAGACAAAACAAAAGCACACAAATATAATAAATATGCGCGTGTGCTTTTATTTTTTTTGCGTTAAATGTATAATATAGACGTTTGAAAGAGGAATAGATATGGACAAGAAAGAAAAATTTTATATTACAACACCTATATATTACCCATCAGGAAAGTGGCATATTGGAACTTGCTACACAACTATTATTTGTGATGCTATAGCAAGATTCAAAAGACTACAAGGTTATGATGTGTTTTATTTAACAGGAACAGACGAACATGGCCAAAAGATTCTAAAGGTTGCGGAAGCTGCAGGAGTTCCAGTTAAAGATTATATTGATGGAGTTGTTAATAACTTAAAAGATTTATGGAAACTTTTAGATATTTCATATGATAAGTTCATAAGAACTACAGATGATTATCATGAAAAGGCAGTCCAAAAGATATTTACAAGATTATATGAACAAGGAGATATTTATAAATCTTCATATGAAGGTTGGTATTGTACACCTTGCGAAAGCTTTTGGACAAAGACACAACTTGTAGATGGAAAGTGTCCAGATTGTGGAAGAGAAGTTCAATTAACAAAAGAAGAAAGCTACTTCTTCAAGATGAGCAAATACCAAGATAGAATTCAAAAATTAATTGAAGATAACAAAGAATTCTTACAACCTGCAACTCGTCAAAACGAGATGCTTAACAATTTCATAAAGCCAGGTCTTCAAGATTTATGCGTATCTAGAACATCATTTGATTGGGGTGTTAAAGTTCCATTTGATCCAAAGCACGTAGTTTACGTTTGGATTGATGCTTTAACAAACTACATAACAGCACTAGGTTATGGCTCAGATGATGATTCTCTATTTAAAAAATATTGGCCAGCAGATATCCACATGGTTGGAAAGGAAATCGTAAGATTCCACTCTATTATATGGCCAGCTATTTTAATGGCTTTAGATCTTCCACTTCCAAAGAAGGTATATGGTCACGGTTGGCTTTTATTTGGTAACGACAAAATGTCTAAATCAAAAGGAAACATTGTTGATCCATTTATTCTTTGTGATAGATATGGGGTTGATGCTCTTCGTTATTATATGCTAAGAGAAGTTTCTTTTGGACAAGATGGTTCATATACAAATGAAACATTCTTAAAGAGAATTAATGGCGATTTATGTAACGATTTAGGAAACCTTGTTTCAAGAACTGTTGCAATGGTAGAACAATATTTTGGTGGCGTAATTCCTGCACCAAAAGATGTAGAAGATGTAGATAATGATTTGAAGCAAACACTAAATGCTATGTATAAAGATGTTCAAGATAACATGGATAAATTATATATCCCAGAAGCTTTAGAGAGCATTTGGAGGGCAATTGCTCGTACAAATAAATACATTGATGAAACAACGCCATGGGCATTAAATAAAGATGAAGCTAAAAAGGGAAGATTGGCAACAGTTATGTATAACCTTTGCGAATCTATAAGAATGATAGCAATTATCTTGCAACCATTCTTAACAAAGAGCCCAGAGCTTATATTCGAAAAGCTAGGCATTAAAGATGCGTGCTTAAAGTCTTTTGAAAGCTTGGCTTTTGGAGCAAAGATTGATGGAAACAAAGTAAACAAGGGTATTAACTTATTTAACAGATTAGATTTAAATAAGGAACTTGCTGAAATGGATAAGATTGCTGAAGAACAAAAAAAGCAAGCAAAAGCGGAGCAAAAAAAGAAAATGGAAGAAAATGTAGTTACAATTCCAGAAATTGGTATTGAAGAATTTGAAAAGGTACAACTAAAAGTTGGGAAAGTTTTGGAATGTCAAAAGGTAGAAAAGGCAGATAAATTATTATGCTCAAAAATAGATTGCGGCGAAGCTGAGCCAAGAACTATTGTATCTGGTATAGCTAAATACTACACACCAGAAGAAATGGTAGGAAAGAGCGTTATTGTTGTTACAAACCTAAAGCCAGTTAAGCTTCGTGGAATTTTATCTCAAGGTATGGTACTTTGTGCATCCGATGAAGAGGGCAAATTATCTTTAGTTGCACCAATTGCTGAAATGAAGCCAGGTTCAGATATTAGATAATGATAATAGATTCTCATGCACATTTAAATGATGAAAGATTAATGCCAAAAGCCAGCGAGATTGTAGCTGGCTTTAAGGCAAATAATATTGAAAGTTGCATAATTGCTGGCTTTGACTATAAATCATCGAAATTGGGCGTAGAATTGGCTGAAAAATATAATCAATGGGCATTAATTGGAACTCACCCAGAAGAAATTGAGGAAATAAACGACCTTATATTAAATAAATATAAGGAACTAGCAAAAAATAAGCGCGTTGTAGGAATTGGTGAGATAGGACTAGATTACTATTATGAAGAAAACCCACCACGCGAAAAACAAATTGAAGCGTTTGAAAGACAAATCGTAATGGCCGATGAAGTAGGACTTCCTATAGCGCTTCATGTTAGAGATGCATACGGAGATACATTAGATATACTTCAAAATATGCATGCACATTTAAATAATGGAATATTATTACATTGCTATTCTTCATCACAAGAGATGGTAGATAGGTTCTTAAAATTTGATTGTTATTTTGCTTTAGGCGGAGCAATTACTTTTAAGAACGCTAAAAAAGAAGATGTAATAAAGAAAATTCCAATTGATCACTTGCTTGTTGAAACGGATTGTCCTTATTTAACACCACACCCACATCGTGGCGAGACAAATGAGCCAAAGTTTATAAATCTTACAATAGATAAGATTGCAAGTGTACTAGATATTGATAGACAAGAGATTATAGATATAACAAATAAGAATACGAAAAGGTTATTTAAAAAGATAATATGAAAAATATAGTTTATGAAATTGGAACAAGTTTATATATAAACGCAACAAACAGATGCTCAAATGCCTGCGTATTTTGCGTTAGAAACAATAAAGACTTTGTATATGGAGATCTATGGTTAGATGAAGAACCAACTCCAGAAGAGGTAATTGATGCTCTAAAAAAGCACGATTTATCTAAATACAAAGAAATAGTGTTCTGCGGATACGGAGAGCCTACTTATAGAATGGACGTTATAGAAAAGGTATCTTTCTTTGCGCATGTAAATAGATTAAAAACTAGAATTAATACAAATGGACATGCAAACTTAATAAATGGCAAAGATGTTACTGACACAATCGTTAAATGCATAGATACAATTGGCATTTCTTTAAATGAAGTAGACGAAAAAGATTATGACGACATTTGTTTGCCTGTATATAAGAATGCTTATGAAGAAATGTTGAACTTTGCAAAGCTATGTATAGAAAAAGGAGGAAATGTTATTTTCTCAGTTGTAGATTGCATAGGAAAGGCAAAAATAGAAAAAGCAAAAAAGATAGCAAAAGAAATCGGTGCTAAATTAAGAGTTAGAGAAGAGATTAAATAGTTGTTTTGAACAATTCAAGTTAATATGATACCTCCAAAGTGGAAATATAAAAAAGTAAAGGCTTTGGAGGTCTTTTTTTGTAATAAAATTGCATAGCATAGGCGCAAAAGTACAAGTGTTACATTTCGTCATTATCACTTTTATAATATCGTTGAAACATATCCACTTGACTTTCATAAAATAAGTAGATAAACTATAATTACCCTACAACATAGGGTGAATCTAACAAGGTGGTATCCATGGATGAATTAGTATATTCTGTTATTTCGGACTTTCAAGCAGTGCAAGAAAAGTTCGTTGGGTTGACTCTGTATAATGTAATAAAAGATTGTAAGGCTCTTGGGATTAAGGAAAGAGAAAAATTAAAAGATCTTGTAGAAGAATATGCTAGAAGCTTAGAGGAGAAGAGATGATTAATATTCAAGAATTATTAAAATTAAAAAAGGTAGAAGTAAAATATTTAAACCCAAGCGTAGAAGGACAATTTATTAAAGAATTTAGACAAACGCATGAGTTAACCCAAACAGCGTTGGCAAATATTATGGGAGTCACAAAAAAAGCTATAGAAAAATGGGAGCAAGGCGCAAATAAAGTAAAAGGTAGCGCCGCTATACTAATACAACTGTTAGATGAACATGAAGAGCTAATAGACGAAATTAGACAAGTAAGCGTTATTGCGGAGAACGGAGAAAGAACGGAGTTAGTAAATATTAAGGATAAAGAAGCAATAGCAAAGTCGTTGTTCGGGGTTATCCCAAATGACGCAAATTTAGAAGAAGAAAAACAAAAGAGAAAAAGTAGAATATAATAGTGTTGCTAAGAGAAAAAGGATTAAACCATTATCATCAAAGCAACACTTGTTTTATTAATAATTAGCAAACTAAATCCCAAGTAAGATTTATATTACCATTTGAATTATTAACTAACGCTTCAAATTGAGCTTTAGTGCCATTAAAGTGGATGGCTGTAATATTGCATTTGTAGAATGCATAATCTCCAAGAGTTGTTAAATCAGAAGATATAGTAATTTCTTCAATGCTAGAGTAAGCAAATGCAAATTCACCAATAGATGTTGCAGAAGATAGATTAATTGATGTTAATCCTTCGCAACTTGCAAACGCTTCATCGCCAATTGTAATTACATTAGACAAATCAACATTTGAAAGATTCATACAGAAGCTAAATGCGCCTTCTTGAATGTTTGTTATAAATGTTGTGTCTACAGAAGTAATGTTATTATTTCTTCTAAATGCATTTGTCGCAATAGTTGTTATTTCTATATCATTCCAAATTCTTGGAATTACTACATGAGCTTCAGTTCCACTATATGCAGTAACTTGATTTCCAGAAATGGTTAGAGTTTTTGGTTTAACTAGTGCATATACTTTTGTGATGATATCGCCAGTTGTATCGCTATATGAATCAACAGTTGTAAATGTTGAAATAGCAACGTCTTTATCATATATATCTTGTAGATACCAAGCACTAAAGTCATATTCTTCGTTTTCATATGGAGTTAAAGCAACCGAATGCTCTATATCAAAAGTGAATTCAGCAACTTTTGTATTTCCAATATAACCATGAACATAATATGGTGTTAATTCCCATTTAGCGAAAATCTCAGTATTAGCAAGAATTTTAACAGTAGATGAAGATGTTATTTGAGTTGTATATAACGAATCTAGATACCAACCAATAAATGTGTAGCCATGCTTTGTTAAAGTTGGCAATTCTCCATATGTTAAATCATATGTAACAGTCTTTTTATTTGGAGTTATCTCTACATCTAAAACAGGCTTATATGTGATTTCATATGTATTTGCTACAAATACTGCGTCGATTGTTAAATTACCAATAACTCCAGTATCTTTGATTGATGAAATGCTATTTCCGTTATAGCTCCAACCAGTTAGTGTATATCCGTCCTTTGTAGAATCGTCAGCAACTTTTAATACAAGATCTTCATCAAGTGTTGTAACGTTGAACGATTTAATATTTTGAGTTGCGCTACCGCCATATAGATTATAGGTAATTGTGTAATTAACAGGCGTCCAAACAGCTGTGAATTCCAAATCATGATCTGGCATTGTTGCAGGAATCTCATTATCCCATTCAACAAATGTATAGTGAAGTTTTGTTGGATCACTTGGAGCTACGATAGGTTGATTATATCCAACAACAATAGGATCAATAGGTGTTGCGCCTTCTCCTGTTACAAATGTAATAGTATGATCTACAGGTATTTCATTGAATTTAGCAAAGAATTCAATATCGCCAGTAATTGTTACAGAATCCTCAACAGGATCGCCTGTAAATGAGCTATTTAAATACCAACCTGCAAATTCATAAGTATACTTATTTGCAATTGCAGCTTTTTCAGGAGTAGCAATATCTGAAATGTCTAAATCAGTACCATATTCTAATTTGTTAGACACAAAGAAATCTTCGCCATTGAAGAATGTGTAAGTGTATTTTCTTAGAGCTGGCGTAAATACAGCTTTATATGAAACGTCGCCATGAAGTTCTTGGTTATCTTCATAATCTTCGCCATCTAAAGTTACCCACTTTGTAAATTCATAAGTGTATTGAACTGTGTCATCTTTTGTTGGGTTGGCTGGAGCAGATACAATTGTCCCGAAGTCAACCGTTTGTGTCTCATAAACAGTTTCTCCATCGTCCATGAAGAATGTGTAGGTATATTGATTTATTGTTGCGTTGAATTTTGCATAATATTCTACATCTTTAGTGATTTTTGTTCCCTCAACAAAGTTTGTTGAAGAATCGTTTATATCTTCGAACCAGCCAACAAATGCGTATGAATAATCTACCTCGGCGTAATCTTGAGGATTAACAGGAGCAATGATTACAGAATTATAATCAATTGTGCTTGTTTTTGAAATGTTAGAGCCAATATAGAATGTGTATGTATATTGTCTTGTATGTTCTTCGTATTGAGCTATATATGTTGTTGTTTTTGCAACAATATCGCTTGTATAGTTCCAACCAATAAATGTATATGTTGTAGATATTGTTGGAGATTTATCTAAAGTCTTTGATTCATTTTCTAAATCGCTAGTAGGATCTAGCGTATCTCCATATTTATATGTAGCAACAACTTCGTCGTCATCACCAAACTTCCAAGTAATATAATATGGGATAACATGGCTTTCAAATTTTTCTTTTAGAGTTATTGTGTTATCTTTGCCAATATTTAATTGAGAAGAAGATGTAAGTTTTGTTTCAACGCCGCTGTTATCAAAATACCAACCATCAAAGGTGTATGTATAGGTGCTGTCTTTTTCTTTGCTTCTTTCGATGCTATTGATTTGTGCAAATAAGTCTTCATAATCTTCAACATAGTATGTACCCTGAGTTAATGTTTCGCCATTTTCATAAAGTAAGACATAGTAAGATTTGTCGCCATCTACTTCATAACTAGCTTTAATAGTGGTGTTATCTTTAATAGTAAAGTTAGTTTCAATTGGATTGTCATTGCCGTCCATGTTTGATGCATAGAATACACCACCAATAGTCCAGCCATTAAAAGTAAATGTTCTAAGCTTGCTATTAACTTCAGCTTGATAAGACTTGATTCCTTCAGAATAACCAAGGTTTAAATCGATTATAGTTCCATATTCTATAGTTAAAGAATCTACAAGATTATTGCTATCGCTAACTTGGATAATATTATTGTCTTTATCTACCCAGGTGACAGTATAAGATAAGATATGAGAATTAAATGTGGCTTCAATTACCATATCTTGAGTAACTGTTGTTGGAGTTATATTTGTGTCTTTAATTACCCATTTATTAAATGTATATTCATAACCATCCTTAACGTAAGATGTAGGATATGAAGGGAATATAATTGATGTGTTGTAGTCAACTAAAGTTGGACTTACTATTTCTTCGCCATTTACTTCAAAGGAATAAGTAAACTTTTTCGAAACAGCTCTAAATTGAGCAGTGTATTCTTTATCTTGAGTAACAGAAGTTAAAGATGGATCCCAACCATCAAAGACATATGTATGTCCTTCGTCTTCTTCTTTAGATATATCCAAAGTCGATGGAGCATGAGGCTCATCTCCGTAGAAATAAGTTTCACTTTCTTGGCGATTTTCATCAACAATCCATGTGATTGTATATGGAATGTTGCTCAATGCTGGATAAAGGGTAATATTTGAAGCAGGCATTAAAGTTCCTTCGAATAATACATTATCTAAAAGCCAACCATCAAAAGTTTTTCCAGGAGCAAGCTTTGAGGAGTAATCGTAAAATGCAATTTCTTCGTCTGTTTTATATGTTATTTCTTGTAATAGAGTATCGTTTGTATCTTTAAATGTAAGCGTGAAAGGAAGTGCTTGCCATTTTGTAAATACAGATATAGCTTGCTTATCTATTTCATGAGAAAAATCAAAAGGTGTATTGAAATGAGAATCAGCATAAAAGCCAACAAATGTAAAACCTAATGGAGCTAAAGATAAAGTCTTTTGTCTTAAAGCTTCTTCTGAAATTAAAGATGTTTCTTTTTGTTCTTCAAAGAACATTAATTCATTATGAACACCAAGAACATGGATTGTAGAGATATTATCTTTCCATGCAGCATAATATGTAAGATTTGTAGCAGTAGAGGTCTTTAGTGTTTTTACTTCCGTTGCTTTTAAATTTTCAACAGTGTAGTTTTTACCAACATAATTAACATTTGACCAATATGCAAAAGAGCAGCCCTTCTTTGTTGCAAGTGCAGCATTTTTTATAGCAGGAAGATCAAAATCTTCATCTTCTATGGTGTATGTTTTTGTGTAATATGCACCAAGATTTTCTTGGCCTTCAATTGCTTCATGGTATTCATAACCTAAATTGTTGGCAAGTGTACCGCCAACTGCATATAGAGTTAAAGTGTATTCGATTGGAGCAAAAGATTGCTTTATTGAATTTTCGCCATTAGATAGAGCGGCATCAATAGATTCATAAGTTGTTCCATCTTCGGATACCCAAATAGATTGATATCCCTTTTTGTTTGGAATATTTACATCGCCATCTTTAGAATATGTCCCAAGTGGCTCTCCGTTTTCCCCATATAATACGATAGATGTTGCAGGTTTGGTGAAAAATCGTATAGCTAAAACAATACCTGTTATAAAGACAGCAATAACCATTATGATTATAAGAGTGTCTCTAATATACTCTTTTTGTCTTCTTTTAATGACAAGCTCAGCTTTGTCTTCAGTTCTCCCTTCCATAAAGATAACACCTTTTTGTTTTTTAATATGCTTGATTTTAATTTATTAAATTATGGAATGTCTAGAAATCTAGTTTATAAATAATTAAAATATTACATAAATTTTATAATTATTATATATCAATAGTATGTGTTTTGAAAAATAAATTGAATAAATAGAGCCAAGACAAGCATTAAGGCAAACAAAAAAAATATATAAAATCGTTTAAAAAATTGAAATCCCTCCTAAATTTACATGAACATATGTTAAGTAGTACAAAAACGTCATCATAGAAACACTAGGTGTTTTATTCGTGTTGATTCCAACTCTTTTGGGTGCTATGTTATATAACACATTTAAGGAGGAAACAAAGTGTTTGGCGTTTATAAATTAAATAGAGAAGAATGGATGAAAGCTAAATTAAACTATGCGCAAAAGAATGTAGTACTTGAGCGAGAAGATGGCGTAGGCCGAGTTGATTATTTATGTGGTTCAATTTTAACCAAAACGATAAAAGAAATATATGATAGGCTGAATGAAGATATTAACTTTAATGTGTTAAATGATTTTTCTACTTCAGATATTCAAAGGCTAACGAAATATTCATATCCAATCGTATCTAAGATAGTTGATTTATTTAAAGATATTGGGCTATTTGTCGTAAGGGATAATGCTATGGCTATAGATAATTGTATAAATAATTATTTAAATAATCCAATTGAGAATTATTTAGTTTTGCGAGGGTTTGGGGAAGATATAAATCGGGAAATAGTGTGTTTACATATTGAAAGCATATGGCACAATAAATTATTGAGCTGGTTTAATTTTAGGATAAATCCCAAAAATCATGGTTTGGAAAATATAAATAATGTGATGAAGATGCCAAATAATAGAATGTTTGATTTTGCAAAAATCGGATTTACATTGAGAATTGCTCTATCTAAGGGAATAGTAATCTGCAATTCAAAACAGGATGCTAAGGTGTTAAATGTTGAATTGGAGCGAAATAACGAGGCATCAGATTTTATTAACAGGACAATCTATATTGATGACTATAATGAGATATCAAATAAATACAAAAAGAAAATAAGCAGGATCAAATCTCATGTAGACTACTCGTCAATGGAAGACGATGTGTTTTTAATTAGATCTATAACATTCGATAATAAAAGAGAATATACACTTGACGATTTTAAAAAAGAATATAAAGGCTTGATTGCTGCGCAAAACTTATATCTTAAAGAATGTGAGCTATATGATAAAGAAAAATTTAATAAAATAAGATCAAAAGCAAGCAAGGATGAGTTGCTTACAATATTACATGAAGAATTTTTAGAAGTTAAAAGTTATTACCTAGTAATAGGCAAATTCGTTAATTTTTATAATTGGATTGTAGACAATCAGGATATTTTAAGACCAGAAAAGAGATTAAAGCTTAGCTATTTGCAATGTATAAATAGAGAAGCAGAAGATGCGATAAATGAGACTGTTAGCAAGTATGGGTTAGGGAAATATGGGGATTCATTAGTCTAAAATATTAAATCACAAGTGAGAAATCAATAATATGATGTATTTAAGATTAAATTCATCAAAAAAGGCAAAAAGAGAGCTAGGAACTGATTCAGAATAAATAGGTTTATATATGAAAGAAAATAAAAGGATAAGATTTGTAAATATTAACGATATAAATATTTTTGAGTTTAATATGCCCAAAAAGTTCTATTCGAATTGCATTTTTATATTAAAGAAAGAAATAAGCGAAGATACAAAATTCTTTAAAAAATTGGTTATTAATCATCTTTTATTTAATGTTTTTACGAATGTACACACAAGACGGTTTATATTTGTTGAGCCGGTTTCTTATGAGTATATTAAAGATATTGTTGAATCGCATGTAATAGACAAGTGCTATTGGTCAAATTCAATTACTATAGAACAATATACAATGGTTAGTGAGATTGCTTCGATAATTAGATATGGAAATAGAAATATTACAATCTTTTATGATGATAAAGATTGTGTGATGAACGAAATTGATTATGCCGTGAGTCATGTGCATTATATATGTTATGACGATGAGGGTATTAGAGCGTTTTATACACGAATTGTTGACGATTATAAGCAAAGGGTTAAAGATGCTTTTAGTAAACAGATAGTAAAACAATAATATTTATATGAGGGATGAGGTTGGCTTATGATAGAAAGAAAAAGTGGATGTGTAACAATCATAAAAGGCAGACCAGGCTGTGGAAAAACAAATCTTGCACTAAGAGATGCATTATATAATGTTGAGATAGAAAAAAGTGTGATAATATATGTGTCTTTGGCGGCTAGCAAAGAAAGGCTAGTTAAGCAATGTAAATATGCTGCTTCACGAGATGTCAACATTGAAGAATATGCGAATTTTGTAATAAAAGACGATATCTATTATGATATAGACAAGCTGACTAATGATATCAAAGAAAGTAAGCCTAAAACGGTATATATAGATTCGTTGTTTCTTTTAAATATTGGCAAGATGAAACTAAATTTTAATTTGTTAGAAAGGTTTATATACTTATGTAAAAAGTTAGGCGACATAGCATTAGATTTAAATGTTGAAATAGTAGCATTAGTGTTAGAACATAGAGCTTATGAAAAAAGTATGGATATTGTTTATAATGGACCACTTGGATATAATTGTATAAAAGAACATATTAATAATAAAGTCATTCCTTTATTTATGAGAAAAGATGGAACGATAATAAACGTAAGCAATTATGACAAGTTTGAGACAAATTATGAGGGATTATTATGAGCAAAACGACAGAGAATAGACATTATACAGAAGAATACGATGAAGAATTAAAATCCATAGATTTTTATAGAATCCATCCAGAATTATTACCATATATTGGTAGTCAATTCAAAACCGCAAAAAGGAAGATTTTGTTAATCGGAGAAAGCCATTATATAAATGATTATTGGCGCGTAGAAGAGAATTGGGAAAACTATGATTTGTTATTAAAAATTTGGGGGCAAAAAGATTGGCATGAAATATTGATGCCAAATCAATACGATAAAGATGGCAAGAATTTGGGTAAGAAAGATAAAGATTACGAGAGTTGGTTTAATACTAGAGTGCACGCAAGTCGTAGTATGCCAGGAGAAGATAGAGAGGACGCAATTACGGGATTAATACAAAATCCTATTAGAGTTTTATGTGAAGATGATATCAATTTCTTTGGGGAGGAATATAGCCCAAATTTAGCAGAGAGTGTTGCTTTTATTAATTTCTTTCAATTTCCGAGCTTAAAGAATGGGAAAACGGTTTGGGGAGCCGTAGACGATTTGTATAAGAAAGGGAAAGATAAAAACCGTGTATGGTGGGAATTATTTGATTATTCGCTAGAAATAATTGTTAAAGTTATTAATGTTATAAAGCCGGATGTTGCTGTATTATTTGCAGCAGATTTTTGCGGACAATATACATTAGACAAAATCAGAAATGCGATTAATGATGTAGGCGCATGTCATGTCGATGCTACGTATCATGCTTCTGATGGTAGAGTGTGGAAGCGAGTTTACAACAATGAATACAAAAATATGATAAATATTACACCAAAGGATAAATTTGCTTTAATAATAAAAGATTATCTAACAAGCACGCATAGTTAATGTTTATATAAGAACTATTTTTATTGAGATAAAAAAAGACAATATTTTGAATATTGTCAATTAAGCGAAATGGCTTTCTACTTACTACCATTATAAAGAAATCATTTGCAGATATTAACTTCATAAGGTGGTGAGTATAAGCGCCAAGTGGTGAACCTTTGGTTACACGTTGTACCATACGCTGTTTATCTGAATTAATTAAGCATTTATCGACGTTTTCATAATCTGGTTCAAGTTGAGATACTGATTAAAGCGTTATTTGTAAGCGCATTTGGCTTGAGAAAATTATAAGTTGAACTTTAAAAAAATCTATATGAAATATATGACACAAGCGATAATAGTTTAATGCTTACGATTCCTTGATCTTCAAAAAAGTCTATATTTTATCGTAATAGAATAGTTTGAAAAAGTACATCGCTATTGTCGATAACTATTTTGAAAAGCATTACCATATTTTAGGGGGATTGACTATTATCATTATCATTACTATACTTTAATTATTAAAGAAACCACAATTTATTGTGGACAATTTTAGAATAGCAATATAGGGGTGTATGTGATACATAGTATTAACAATTTTAAATTGTTTCAGTCGCTGTTTGTTAACCCGTGCGGAGACCAAGTCGTTGGCACTATTTGTTATAATGGGCAATTTGCAACGGCAAGTGGCAATGCAACTATGAACTTTGAAACAAAGACTAATAACGCAGCCCACTCTAGAAGAGATATTAATTATTCACAATATTCAAAAGGAAACAATAAAACTATTGTAATTTTATTAGAGAGCCCACATATAGACGAATTTAATATACAAGGGCAAACGTATACAACAGCTCCAGCATGGGGCAAAACTGGCACGATGATAAACAAATATTTTATTATAGCGTTAAATAATAGCATTCGTGCGATACAAAATAATTGTCAAAATTTTTTAACAAATATTACAACTTATGATGTTTTGTTAGTTAATGCTATTCAATATCAATGTAGTTTAGGTATGCGTCCAATTAATATTGGGATAAGGAACAAAGTGTTTGCTTGTTTGTGGAATAAAACTTCAGATAGTTTTAGACAAGATTTGATTGAAAGATTAAACATATTGAACCCGGATTTGATTGTTAATGCTTGTACGTCGGAGTTAAAAAAAAGATTTTGCAATAATAATGCAATTATGCCTGGTTTGGCAAATTGGAATGTAATGATGAACGCGAGTAGTCATCCAAGTGTATGGAATCGTTATACACAGATATTTTAGGGGGCGGAGAAAATAAATGAAATGGGTTATAGCAAATGACGTGATAGCTGCCATAGGGGTTAGTGTAGGATTTTTGGTTATATATGATGGAATTCCAGGCGGATGGCAAGCAATAACTTGGGTTTCATTTGCAGCATGGATAATTAAGAGCTTCATGCGCTTATTTGATGAGGATCATGGATGTGGAGGACAAATTGCAATATTTTTATTGGAGTTTGGTTTGCCATTTTTGGTAGCAGGATTGCATATGATAGGATACGAGAGCGGGCATGCAGGCTTATTTGTATGCACAATGGCTATGGCCGCGAGTGCTATTTCAGAGCCAATTGTATCAGCGTTTATAGACGAGTAGACGATATTTAATAATATAATAATAGAAATTAGCAAAGGAGAATATATGAAATTTACAAAGAATATTGATGGAAGATTAAGTGATGAAATAAACAGCAAATCAACAAAAGCATTTTATGATAGTGTCGTTAATGCGATTGAAACAGACAATGTCTCTGTGTTTGCTACGCAATTGCAAATATATATAACAAGAATCGGATTAATTGTAAGCGAATGTTCTCTTGAAAAAAAAATGGAAAAAGGCTATATGCTTGGAGCAATACAATACTTATGTATCGATGTTTGCCATAGCAGGCCACTATGGCATTACTTGCAAGCAATTGATGTTAATTATCAAGGAAATGTCGGTAAACATACATTAAAAGATATTGATATAAACATTGGGGAGTGTATTGGACAATATAACAAATTAATAAACGAGTTAATTAAACAAACGGGAAGTAAAGTATTAGGTAAATGCAAGTTGCGCCCGAAAACAACGAAAAAGGAAAAGAAAATCTTTAAAGATAATAATGTTGAGCAGTTTGGAATACTCAACACGAAGAAAACATTTACAAAAAGGGAGATAAAATATTCTATTAAGGCTTTAGGTAAATATTGCGTAGATAAATATAACCATATCGTGCAGGTTGGTATAGTTGTGAAAACAGAAAACAGTTATCAATGCGGAAGCATGCGTGCTGGTATAAAATGGGCGCAAAACACACAAGGAATAGAAGGCTATTTCCCCATAAAAAAAAGAAATGTAGGATATTCTGACGAAACTGTAATACTTGAGATCCCACAATCAATGTTAAAAGGAAACGCAGTGGAGGTTAACTGTTGTGTTAGTGCGTTTGAAAGTACGGCATTTTCGGGATATAAATTGTCAAACTGTGAGGTGTCACCGAATTCACACAAGTTGATTTGTTATCTAGATGAAGAGGTAAACGACACATATTACATAAAAGATGTAGAAAATAAACAAAATAATAATCAAGGGGAAAAGATAGATTATTATGAGAAAATACTTAATGAATTTAGAAAAAAGGAATCCAACTGAAGAAGAGTATTTGGCATATAAGACAATAGAACTTGAATGCAAATTTCGAGATAAAGTAGATATAGCGAAGAAATTATTAAAAAATATAACTTAGTTTTTAATTAAAGTTGCAATAACGGGCAGCTTCAAAATGTTTATTGCAATGAAGAAGAAAGGCTTTAATAAATATTTGATAGATTAGGAATTTATTAAAAAGCATTTACATAAATTATAATTTATGAAAAACTATTAAGAGTAAGAAACACGCAAGTTGGGGTTCATGAAAACAGTTAACGAGATTCTAAAAGATAATAATTTTAAGTTCCAAAAGAATTTTGGCCAAAACTTTATTACAGATACAAACCTTTTAAAGGCAATGGTTGATGATGCAGGAATTGAAAGCGGGGATATAGTTGTAGAAATAGGACCAGGTGCCGGCACCTTAACTAGAGAGCTTTCTAATAAAGCTAGTAAAGTATTTGCTTTTGAAATAGATAAAAACTTAGAGCCCATCTTAGCAGAAACATTAAAAGAGAACCAAAATGTTGACGTTATATTTAAAGATATACAAAAAGTCAAAGAAGAAGAATTAATTGATATAATTGGCACAAAAGATTTTAAAGTTGTTGCTAATTTACCATACTATATAACAACACCAATTATTATGCGCTTTTTAGAAGGAAATATTTTACCAAAGAGCATTACAATAATGGTGCAAAAAGAAGTAGCAGAGAGGCTTTGTGCTAAAGAAAACACAGAAGAATTTGGAGCAATAACGCTTGCTATAGCGCTAGAAGGGGATGCAAAATATTTACGTGATGTATCAAGAAAGATGTTTACGCCACAGCCAAATGTAGATAGTGCAATAGTTAGAATAGATATAAACGATAAATATAAAGAAGTAGATAAAAAGGCTGTAAAAAAGCTTATACATGCAGCATTTTTAATGAGAAGAAAAACGCTTATAAACAACATAGAAGCAGGATATAAATTAGATAAGAAAGTCTTGGCTGCCGTTCTTAGCGGCTTAGGATATAACGAGAAAGTTCGTGGCGAAGCTTTAAGCATTGATGATTATATAAAAATTGCAAAGGGAATAGATGAATTACTTGTTCTTTGATATAGAATGTGCAAACTGTTTTATGGGTAAAGGCAAAATTTGTAGTTTTGGCTATGTACTTTGCGACGAACACTTTAATGTTTTAGAACAAAAAGATATATTGGTGAACCCTAGATCAAAGTTTCATTTAGGAAAGCCTGAAGAAAATCAAGGGATAGAGCTTGCTTATCCCCAAAAAGCATTTTTAAAAGAACCTTCTTTTGATAAAATTTATCCAAAGATAAAAGAATTATTAGAAAGAAAAGACCAAATAGTATTTGGACACGCCCTAACTAATGATTTAAATTTTTTACAAGCTGAATTTGAAAGATATAAATTGCCAACTTTTTATATTAAGGCCTATGATACACAAATTATATATAGGCAACTAAAGAATGCTAAAAACGATGTAGGCCTTGAAAGATTGTGCGATGAATATGAAATAGAAAAGGAAGCTTTACATAGATCAGATTATGACGCATTAATTACTATGCAAGTATTAAAGCATATGTGCAAAGAAAAAGGATGCAGTGTAGAAGAATTAATAAAAGATATACCAAATAGCTATTTAGAGTTAAAAGATGGGGTAATTATTAAAAAGTTTAATCCTACATCTCCTGCAAAAACGCTTTTACATTATGCTAAAAAAATACACATGGATAAAACTATAAAAGATGAAATGTTATATGATGTAGTTTTTGCAATGGATGAAACGCTAGAAGAGAGCGACATGAAGCGTGCCAAAAAGATAGTAAATATAATTAGAAGAAAGGGCGCAGATTATACAATTAGAATAAAAAAATGTAATATGTTTATCGAAGTGAATAGTGATTCTAAAAAAGCACAAAAAGCAAGAGATATTTTAAAAGAAAATGAAGGATTATTCAAGATTATAAATCTTGAAGAATTGCAAAGCATGCTGAATGTTGAGGAAGAATTATGAAGAAGAATTTGATTGCGTTAACAATTATAATTACCATATTTTGTGTTGCAATAATATTTGCCGCTTGCGAAGAGGATTCAAGCATAAGCCACATTTCTATTATTAATTACAAAAACGAGCAGGGGGAAGAAATTGTGCTTGAAATGGAAGGTTTTGACGAGACAAAACTGCCAACATTCCAAAAGACAGGATATACATTTAAAGGCTGGAATATTAAAAAGAGCGAAACAGAGATTATTCCTTTAACACAAGATTCTTTTCTCATATTTGCAAATAGCAAAGAGAGTATTAATCTAGTCCCAGAATTAGAAAAAAATATTTATAAAATAACGTATACTGGAGTTGAAAATGAGACCAACAATAATATTTCTAGTTATACAATCGAAGATGGAACTATATTGTTAAAAGAACCATCACATAGCGAAGATGTAGATTTTCTTGGTTGGTATTTGGGGGAAGAACAGATAAATAGTATTAATGT
This sequence comes from Clostridiales bacterium, assembly GCA_015055975.1. Lineage (GTDB taxonomy): Bacteria > Bacillota > Clostridia > Christensenellales > UBA3700 > UBA3700. Next base: position 46,191 of record SVHF01000007.1, read on the forward strand.
TAGTTTAGCGAGTGACTTAACAATTGATGCGAAATGGAGAAATAAATGTGTTGTTACTATTAAAGGAGTATGTGGCGAATCATTATTGTTTGAGGAAACAACAATGAAATCTAAGGGCGATAATTATTCGTATACGGCGCCAGAAATTTTAGGATATTTGTTTGATTTTTATTCTACAGGAGAAACAGATTCTACTATTTCCATAATCACAGAAGATAATGTAACGCTTACGCTGTCTTATGAAATAGCAAAAAGAGAGATGCCTATAGTAATTATAAACACAGAAGATGCCGTAATGCCATACGACAAAGAGACATACATTCTGTCAAATGTGTCAATTATTAACACAAAAGAAGATAATATATTAGAAAAAAAGGCTGCAGGGGTTCGGTTAAGAGGCAATTCATCTTTGTCTTTTGACAAAAAAAGCTTTAGAATAAAATTTGATAAAAAGCAAAGCGTTTTAGGGTCTTCATATAAAGCTAAGAGCTGGACGTTAATTGCAAATTATTCGGATAGGTCATTGTTAAGAAATTACATAGCTTATGAATTAGCAGATGCATTTGAAGATATCGCATTTTCTTCAACGCATATACCAGTTGAGTTATATTTCAATGGTGAATATATGGGAGTATATTTGTTATGTGATCAAATGCAAGCAGGATCGGGGCGCATTGATATAGACGAAAGTTACATAAACGAGGATGGGGTTAGTGATTCAGGCGACATAGGATACTTCTTAGAAATGGATGCAAGAGCCGAAAGCGAAGGCGAATTAAATAAAGACTATATTGTTGTGCAAGGGAATAGTTATGTAATAAAGACTCCAGACACAAGTGACGAAAAATATAATAAAGATGTAGCATGTGGTTACATTGAAGCATATTTAACAAATTGTTTAAGCACAATAATGGGCAAAGATTATAGTGCAATTAAAACTCTGATAAACGTAGAGTCATTTGCGGATACATATATTATCCAAGAACTATTTTCTAATACAGATGTTGGCTTTTCAAGTTTTTATCTTTACAAAGATAAAGGAGGGGAGTTGTTTGCTGGCCCCGTTTGGGATTTTGATATAAGCGCGGGGTTGACAAATTATGTTTCTGAAAACGGAACAATATCGCTATCTCCAAACAAAGAATTATATGCTAGTAGAGTTAATAGGTGGTATGAATTATTGCTAAATGTGCCTGAATTTAAACAATTAGTATCGGAAAAATTATATTATTATAAATCAACAATTTTAAAGACAATTAATAGATTAGATGTAAGCGACAATAATGGGGTTTATTTGCTAAATCATGATGCTTTGACGTTGAATTTTGAAAGATGGCCAATTATGGGGAAGTCAATTTGGCCTAACCCAGCAGTTCCAACTTCAATAACAAGTATTGAAGGGCAAATAGAATATTTAAGATTGTGGCTACTAAGTCGATATTATTATATGGTAGATTGTTATGCTTAAAGGAGGGACTATGATAGGGATAATTGGGGCAATGCCAATTGAAGTTGATGCAATAAAGGCAATTGTTGAAAACAAGGAAGAAATACATATTGGAAGCATAGATTTTGTTAAAGGAACAATAAATAAAAAAGATATCGTTGTTGCTCAATGTGGAATAGGTAAGGTATTTGCAGCGATTTGTGCAGAAGCCATGATATTAAATTTTAAATTAGATTATTTATTAAATGTTGGGGTAGCAGGGTCTATTTCAAATAATTTAGACATTACCTCAATAGCCATATCCCAAAGCCTTGTTCAGCACGACATGGATACATCACCTTTAGGCGATCCTATTGGAATGTTATCTGGAATAAACATTGTAAATATTGAAGCAGACAAGGAAGTTGTTAAAAAAGTTGAAGAAGCAGTAAAGAAAGTTGGAATAAATTACGAAATAGGCGTTATTGCATCTGGTGACCAATTTGTTAATTCAAAAGAAAAGAAAGATTGGATTAAAGAAAATTTCAACGCTATAGCTTGCGAGATGGAAGGGGCAGCAATAGCTCAAGTAGCATATGTAAATAAGGTGCCATTTTGCGTAATTAGAGCAATGTCAGATAAAGCAGATGGCTCATCTCATATGGATTTTGCAGAATTTACAAAGAAGGCTATTAAAAACTCGGTTGAGGTAATAAGAGCGTTAATTTAAGGAAGTTCGTAAAATTGAAGTAAAAAGGCGCAGAGTAAAACTATTTGACTACTGCGCCTTTAATTATTATAATTTAATTATGCTACGCGCAATAAATATTAATAATAAATATATTAGTGAGAGCGATTTTATTAAAAAGGTTAGTAATTTTCTATATAGCGATTACTATTTTTTATCTTTAATCATTTTGACAACAATAATGTGGGGATTAGGCCAAGTAGCTAGTGGCTCTATGATAGTTATTTCTCTAACTATTATGTTATTGTTAATTGCATTTGTAGTTGTTATTCAAAGAGACATTATGCCTGTATATCCTTTGATATTCTTCACAATGTTTGCTTTGTCATCTCCAAAATTGCCACCATATATGTGGGTTGTAGCAATTCCAGCAGGCTTACTTGTTATAGCAGCTTTATTCCACATTGTGTATTACAAAATAGAAGAATTTAAATTTGGAAAATTGTTTTTCCCAATGGTTTTATTCTTCATAGCAATATTATTAGGTGGCATTGGATCAAGATTTCCTGTAAATCCACTAGGTACATGGTTAGGTGGGGTATTGCTTGTTATTGCACCATTGTTTGTTTATTTTATAACAATGAATTATGTGGAGAATAATGGGAATTTAAGAACATATGTAGCAAAGACGACATTGTATTTTGGTTTAACTATGACAATTCATTTGTTTATTTACTACATTTTTAAACCAGAAACGCTTTTAGCACTTGCAGATGTTCCTCATTTAGGTTATGGCATTTCAAATACAGTAGCTACATATTTTCTAATTACAGCTCCAATGGGATTTTATTTGTATACACAAACAAAGAGCAAATTAGCATATGCTTATTTGTTTATGGGCCTAATTGAATTTGGATCAATTGTTCTAACTACATCTCGTGGCGGAACCTTATTTGGTGCATTAGAATTTGTCGTAACTGCAATAGTTACTATATTTGTTGTAGATAAACAAAAAAGAAAAGAATATTTTATCTTTGCTGGAATCATGCTTGTTTTGGCTGGCGTTTTGTTTGGAGCAATGTATAGAAAAATACTTGGCTTTATATCTCATGTGTTTAGCGATGGCATGCAAGATAGTGGAAGATTTGAATTATATAGAGAAGCAATTGCTAGATTCTTTGAGCACCCAATATTTGGGGTCGGATTAGGATATATCGGAAAGATGGATACAGTGTTTAATACAGTTGGCATTTACATGTTCCATAATACACTTTTACAATATGCAGCAGACTTGGGCTTAGTTGGACTTTGTGCACTTGCATATTTGTATTTTGCAAGATTAGAAATCTTATTTGAAAAATGGGATTTATATAGTGTATTTATGCTAATGGCATTTATTGGCTTTGAGGGATATTCGCTTTTAAATACAGGGACAGTTCAAGGATATCCAACTGCAATTTTAATTACGGTTTTATATGTTGCACACGAAAAAGACACAGAGCAAGTGGAATCTAAAGTGTACGCAACATTAATAAATAAATTAAAGGAAAAGAGCAAATTGCTTGTAAAAAAGCAAGAAGCTTAGGAGGAAAAACATATGGACGAACAAATGAAGGAGCAAGAAAACACACTAACATTTAGTGAAATTTTCCGTTTATTAAAGAAAAACTGGGTAGTTTTAGTTGTTTCTTTATTAATTGGTATTATTTTAGCAACATCAGTTTTGCTTGTGTTAAGAGAAGCAATTGGAACAACAAATTACGAAACAGAAATTACTTTCTCATCAGCAAGCATTTCAGAAGATAAGGAATTTAATCCATCTACAGCAGTTAATACTTTAATAAAATCTGACACAATTATATCTAAAGCGTTAACAAATCTTGGATATTCAGAAGATGCAAAAAAATCTTTATATAACGAAGGTTTGCTTGAAAAACTATCCGCATATGCAAGCGAAGCAAAAACAGATGGGGCTGGGGTTTCGTATCCATATAAAGTAACTTTGTCACTAAATAAATTGGGTAATAAGGTTTTGTCTAAAGCACAATCAGCTGCATTAATTGAAGAAATAACTAAGCAAGTTGTTCTTGAATTACAATCTCAATATAAAAAAGAAATTAGCTTTGATAAATTAGATGCAATTAATTACGAGAAATATAATTATTTACAAGCATACGATAAATTGTCTGGTGCTTTAGATAGTGTTGCTTTATATAAAGAGAGTTTACAACAAGAAAGTTTAGAATATGAAAAGCAAGGTATATCTATTAAATCTGCACTTGCAAACTTTGATGCGGTTAAAGATGATTTAATGGTTATTAGATCAATATTGGTTAGCAATAAATATACAAATTCAGAAGCTTCTTCAAGCGAATTAGATTATGCTACATATCAATACAATGTTTATTCTCAAAAAGTTACACAACTAGCAACAAGAATTTCAGATTATGCACAATTGTTAAAAGACACAAAACCAGATATAACGGTTATGACAGGCACTGTCACAATTGAAGCATTAAAGAGTTATTACGAACTAGTAGATAGATATAATGAATTACAAGACGAATATACAAGATTATTAGAAAAAGCTAAAGAATGGGAAGAAATAAAGGATGCTTATTCAAGTGCAACAACCCCTACAACTGCCGTGCAAGAGCAAATTAATGCAAATGTAGATGCATATAACAATGCATATGTAGCTTTACAAGGAATAGTTGATTCGTATAATGAAGATAATTATGCATCTAGCTTAGTATCAGAAACAAAAACAGTAAAAACTGTTAAAGATAGTGCTATTTCTGCATTAATCATAGTTTTAGTTGAGGTAGTAGTAATAGCCGTTACTATGGTTGTTATAGTTGCTGTTGAAAAGAAAAAAGAAGAAAAGGAAAATGAAGCTAAACAAGAAGTTAAGGCTTAAGGATTAACAATGAAAAAAAGTATTATAAAATACTACCTTGGTGTAGATTTAGAAAATAACGATTTAGCTAAAGGCTATGACCTTGAAGATCTAGAAGATCTAGAAAAGGTTATGAAAATGGTTCGACATTCAATAATTAGAAAACATATTGCAAATGGTGTTATTTTTAAAGATTTAGACGGTGTTCATATTGATGCAAATGCAAAAATTGGACAAGGAACACAAATATATGCAAATAACTATATTCGTGGCAATACAATAATCGGTAAAGAGTGTATATTGGAAGCCGGAAACATTATAGAAAATGCAACAATTGGAGATAATGTAAGGATTACATGTAGTAACCTTGAAAATTGTGAAGTAGGCTCTCAAACCACTGTTGGCCCAAACGCTCATATACATACTCATAGTGTAGTAGGTAGTGGCTGCAGAGTTGGTAACTATGTAGAAATTAAAAATAGTACGATGGGTATGGGCACTAAAGCTGCACACCTTGCATATGTTGGCGATGTAGATATAGGATCTAATTGCAATATTGGCTGTGGCGCTATATTTATTAACTATGATGGAAAGAATAAGCATAGAAGCTTGATTGGCAATTCTGTATTTATTGGATCAAATAGCAACGTTGTTGCTCCAGTAAAGATAGAGGATAACGCATATATTGCAGCAGGAACAACGGTTACTGTCAACCTGCCAAGAAATTGTATGTGTATTGGGCGCTCTAGAGAAACTGTAAAAGAAAACAGAAGTAAATACAATAAACCACAATATGTTAAAAAGTACTTTGGAACAGATGGTATTCGTGGAGAATATGGAAAAGAAATAACAGAAAACATTGCATTTTTGTGCGGAAATAGACTTGGGTATTCTTCTGATGGAGGAACAGTTGTAGTTGGAAGAGATAATAGACCAAGCGGGAAAGCAATTGCAGATGCGTTGATCGAAGGTATTACCACGGCTGGTGCAAACGTTATAGATTTAGGAATTGTTACAACGCCAAACGTAGCATTTACTACAGTAGAAAACAAGGCAAACTATGGGGTTGCAATTACAGCTTCACATAATCCATGGCAATATAACGGGATTAAGGTATTTGACTATAATGGAAGAAAACTTGAAAACATAGAAGAAATAGAAATTGAAAAGCATATTGACGAAGGTAAGACTTATGAGGCTCAATTCAAAGGATCTGTTGAGGATGGCAAACATTATATTCAAGAATATGTTGACGATTTATGTAATTTAATTGGAAACCTAAAAGGGTTAAACGTTGTTTTGGATTGTTCAAATGGAGCAAGCTCAAAAACGGCAAGTAAGATTTTTGAAAGACTTGGAGCAAATGTTAGAGCATATAATACAGAAGAAGATGGCCACTTAATTAATGAAGGCTGTGGCGCACTTCATCCTGAGTTTATAGTATCAAAAGTTTTAGAGCAAAAAGCAGATATAGGATTATGTTTTGATGGAGATGCAGATAGAGTTATAGCTGTCGACTCAAAGGGCAAAAAAGTTGATGGGGACAGCATTATATATATAATTGGCCGTGAATTAAAAGAACAAGGAAGATTAACAAACAATGCTGTTGTTGGAACTCTTCATACAAACATGGGCGTAGAACAGTCTTTGGCAAAGTTAGGGATAAGATTGGAAAGAACAGATATTGGCGACCACTTTGTTGTCGAAAGAATGCTAAAAGAAGATTTACTAGTAGGCGGAGAACAGTCGGGGCATATTATTTTGAGAGAGTTCTCGAACACAGGCGATGGTATTTTAGCAGGGTTGTATTTATCTAAGTTAATTAAAGAAAAAGGAGTTGCTCTTTGTGATTTGGACGATAGCGAACATTATCCTCAAGAAAACATTAATATAATTACAGATAAGAAAAAAGAGATAATGGCATCAGAAGAAGTTCAAGCTTTTGCAAAAGAGCTGGAAGAAGAATTGGGGAACAAAGGTAGAATTCTTCTAAGAGCAAGTGGAACAGAACCAAAGATTAGAATAATGGTCGAGTGTCAAGATAAAGAGCTTGCACAAAAAGAAGCTATAAGGATTAAAGAGTTTATAGAATCAAGATTTGGTATTAAATAAAGGAGAATGAAGTGAGCAAAAAGACTATATTAGTAACCGGTGGAGTTGGATTTATAGGGAATTGTTTCTGCAAATTACTTTTGCGGGAAAGACCAAACTGGAAAGTTGTTAATGTTGATTCCTGCACATATGCGGCAAATATGAACACAATAAAAAGCGAACTCGAGAATAAAAACTATGTGTTTTATAAAGCCGACATACGAGATAGAAAAGCAATATTTGATATTTTTAGTAAAGAAAGGCCAGATATTGTTGTGAATTTTGCAGCAGAATCTCATGTAGATAGGAGCATAGAGAACCCAGCAATATTTCTTGAAACAAATATTTTAGGGACACAAATATTAATGGATGCAAGTTTATCAATAGGTGTTTCAAGATTTCATCAAGTTAGCACAGATGAAGTCTATGGAGATTTACCATTAGATAGACCAGATTTATTCTTCCACGAAGATACTCCTATACATACCTCAAGTCCGTATTCAACATCTAAAGCATCAGCAGATTTACTAGTTCTTGCATATTTTAGGACATACAAATTACCAGTTACGATTTCAAGATGCTCAAACAATTATGGCCCTTATCAATTTCCAGAAAAGTTAATTCCACTAATGATCCATAACGCAATACATAATGAAAAATTGCCAGTATATGGGGATGGATTAAACGTTAGGGATTGGCTATATGTGGAAGATCATTGCCGTGGCATTTTGGATATATTGGACAAAGGCCAGGTGGGCGAAATTTACAATATAGGAGGGCACAACGAAAGAAACAATCTATATATAGTAAAAACAATTCTAAAAGCATTAGGAAAACCAGAAAGCCTTATATATTTTGTAAACGATAGAAAAGGGCACGATAGGAGATATGCAATCGACCCAGAAAAAGCGATGAAAGAGCTAAATTGGGCACCAACCACAAGTTTTGAAGATGGAATTATAAATACAATACAATGGTACAAAGACAATATGTGGTGGGTAGAAGATTGTCTAAACAAAAACAAATAAACGGCGGATAAGAGGTAAATATGATATTAAAAGTAGGTAGCAACAAGCCATTTGAAAAGAAAGTGTATTTAGCATCTCCAACGATGCATGGAGAGGAGATAGAGTTTGTAAAAGAAGCATATGAAACAAATTGGATGTCCACCATCGGAGCAAATATAAATGAAGTTGAAAAAATAGCAGCTCAAAAAGCTCAAACAAAATATGCTGTTGCATTATGCAATTGCACATCTGCGTTACATTTGTGTTGCAAATTTGCAGGAGAAAAGTTATACGGGAGGCCTAAAGTTGGAGAAGGATCTTTGGCTGGGAAAAAAGTATTTTGTTCTGATATGACATTTGACGCAACAGTTAATCCGGTTGTTTATGAAGGAGGAGAGCCAGTATTTATAGACACAGATGAGACAACATGGAATATGGATCCAATTGCGCTTAAAAAGGCATTTGAAATATATCCCGATGTAAGACTGGTAGTATATGTCGAATTGTATGGATTCCCAAGCAATGTAAAAGAAATAAAGAAGATTTGTGAAGAGCATGGTGCTTTATTAATTGAAGATGCGGCAGAGGCAATGGGCGCAACAGTCGAAGGACAAGCATGTGGATCTTTTGGTGATTATTCAGCAATTAGTTATAATGGTAACAAGATTATTACAGGTTCTTCAGGGGGCTGTTTGTTAACAAACGATTTGGAAGTTGCAAACAAGGCAAGAAAATGGTCGACTCAAGCGAGAGAAGATGCACCTTGGTATCAACATGAAGAGATTGGATACAATTATAGAATGTCAAATGTAATAGCAGGGGTTATTAGAGGCCAATATTTACATTTAGAAGAACATATTAAACAAAAGCAGAGAATCTATGAACTATATCAAGAATCGCTTAAGGATTTGCCTATTAAAATGAATCCAATAACAAAAGGTACTATTCCAAACTACTGGTTGTCAGCATTAATCATTAACGAAGAGGCTATGTGTAGACAAGTAAGAGATGATTCAAAAGCATTGTACATACCAGAGCGCGGGAAGACTTGTCCTACAGAGATATTAAATGCGATTGCTTCTATTAATGCAGAAGGTCGCCCAATTTGGAAGCCTATGCATATGCAACCTATGTATAGAAAAAATGATTGCATTGGAAGAAGTGGAACAATTAGGTGTTCGACAAATGCATATATTTTAAGCGGAGTAAAGGATATAGGGGCAGACATCTTTAATAGAGGATGTTGCTTACCATCTGATAATAAAATGACACAAGCTCAACAATATAGAATTATAGAAATTATAAGAAGGTGCTTTGATTAATATGGAAGTGTGGATTGCGTTATTAATTGCAATAGGATGCGTTCTTATAATATTAGTGGTTTCAAATATTTTCTACTATCCTGTATTTAAAAGAATTTGGGATGTAGTGTTGTCGGGGCTTGCAATAATTGTTTTATTGCCAATTCTATTATTGCTAACTATTGTTGGTGCGATTGCAATGAGAGGGGATCCATTTTTTGTTCAAAAAAGACCGGGGCAAAAAAGAGCAAATGGGCAAGAGCGGATTATTAAATTAATTAAATTTAGAACGATGTCAAATAAAAAAGATAAGGACGGTAATTTTTTGCCAGATGCAGTAAGACTAAACAAATATGGAAAATTCTTGCGATCTACTAGCATGGACGAACTTCCAGAACTATTCAATATATTAATAGGGGATATGTCTATAATCGGTCCAAGGCCACAGCTAGTGCGCGATATGGTTTTTATGAACGAGGAACAAAGACATAGACATGATGTTAGGCCTGGATTGTCTGGACTGGCACAGGTAAATGGAAGAAATAGTATTAGTTGGGAGCAAAAGTTCAAATACGATTTGGTCTATATAGAAAAAATAACATTAATAAAAGATGTAAAAATAATAATTCAAACGCTTTTAAAAGTGATTAAAAGAGAAAATACCATTAGAGAAGGAACGGTAAGTGATATAGATTATGGGGACTGGTTGCTTCAAGAAGGGAAAATAACCAAAGAAGAATATGAGGCAAAGCAAAAAAGAGCAAAGGAAATGCTTGATGAGTGACTGGAAATATTATAATCATGCGCTGGTTTCTAATACAGCGCCACATGTAACTCCAGATATAGGCCAATTAAAGCAGAATTGGACTAAACTTGCAGGTGGAGCAAAGCCATTGCTTGCAAGATATACTGATGATTTTGATTGTGGAAAAGAAACAAATTGGTGGTATGTTATTTGCGATACTCCATTTAATATTAAAAATATCAATTCAAAAAAAAGAAACGTAATAAATAATGGCAATAAGCATTGTGATGTTTTTATAGCAAATCCTATAGATTATGAAAACGAGTTGCTATCTTTGAATAATGAGGCGCAAAAAACGTACGACAAGACAACGAGACAGGTAAGCAGCAAAGGGGACTTTCACAATTATTTAGAGCAACTACAAAAAGATGACTCAATAGAATTTTATGTGTGCGTGCTAAAAGATACAAAAGAATGCGCAGGATATGCTGTGGTTCGCAAATATGCTTCGTATTGTGTCTTACAGTCACAAAAGGCAAAGCCATCGCTCGAGAAATATCAAACAAATGCGGCATTATTAAACTACATACTTGAGAGATATAATGATAGAATTTCGCAAGGATATTATATCTGTGACGGAGAAAGAAACATAAGTCATGACACGCATTTTCAAGACTACTTGGAAAAGTATTTTGGATTTAGAAAAGCTTATTGCAAATTAAGAGTAATTTATAAAACGAGCATACGCATTGTTGTAAATATTTTATATCCATTTAGGGGGTTATTAAAGAGATTTGAATCAATAAAATTAATCCATAATATAAATGGAGTATTAAAAATGGAGGAATGCATTAGAGAAAATGAATGATTTGGTTTCAATAATAATGCCATCATATAACACGGCAAAATATATTAAAGAATCTATTGATAGTGTAATTAATCAGACATATTCAAATTGGGAGTTAATCATAGTTGATGACTGCTCTAAAGATGAGACGGAAAATTTGGTTAAACAATATAAAGATGAAAGGATAAAGTTTATTAAGAAAGAAAAGAATAGTGGCGCAGCCGATTCAAGAAACAAAGCTTTACTGCTTGCGAAAGGAAAATGGATAGCTTTTTTAGATAGCGATGATATATGGGCTACTGACAAATTGGAGAAGCAAATTATATTCATGGAAGAAAATAATTATGCCTTTTCATATACCAATTATACTAGAATTGACCAAAATTCAGTCCCTTTAAACATAGTTTGCACAGGGCCAAAAGTGGTTCCGTTTAGCAAAATGAAAAGGTATTGTTATCCAGGATGTTTAACCGTAATGTATAACGTAGAAGTGGTTGGATTGATACAAATCATAAACATAAAAAAGAACAATGATTATGCTATGTGGTTAAAGGTAGCAAGAAAAGCTACATGTTATTTATTGAATCAAGAATTGGCACAATATAGAGTTAGAGATAAAAGCATCAGTCATGATAAATTGCTGAAAAAATTAAGAAGCCATTATGAATTGTTTAGAGTAAGTGAGAATAAATCTGTTCTCTTTGCAATTGTTTGTGCATGTAGGAACGTGTTTTATGGCATATTAAAGAAGTGGGTTTACGAAAAACATATAGAAGGATAGTGATATGAAAATACAAGTTTTAGTTGCAGCAATGAATCAAAAAGATCATTCATTGATAGAAAAAATGAATATTCAAACAGACGCTTTAGTTGGGAATCAATGTCAAATAAATAGCGTTGATTCTTTTGACTGGAAAGGGCTTAAAGTTACTTACTACAGTTTTAATGAGCGGGGGGTTGGGTTAAACAGGAATAATACGCTAATGAGAGCAAATTGTGATGTGTGCTTGTTTGCCGATGATGATATGAAATATGTCAATGGATACCCAAAAATAATAGAAGCGACATTTGAATCTTATCCAAAAGCAGACATCATAGTATTTAATGTAATAGAAAGAAAAAAAAGCAAAAGATATGTTATTAAATCCGTGAAGAAAGTGAGATTTTACAACTTTATGCGCTATGGTGCAGTGCGAATTGCAGCTAGATTATCTTCGATAAAAGAAAATGCCATATATTTTAATGAGTGCTTTGGTGGCGGAGCAGAATATAGGCATGGTGAAGATACGTTGTTCTTAGCAGAGTGTTTAAAAAAAGGCTTGAATATTGTTGCTGTTCCTATTGAAATTGCAGAATTGACAGAAGAAAGGGCTTCTACATGGGATGTAGGTTTTGATGAAAAGTATTTTAAAGATCAAGGAAAGTTATATAAAGTTTTAAGTAGGAAGTATTGGAAGTTATTGTGTTTGCAAGACGCAATTAGGCATAAAGGATTATATAAAAAAAAGTGGAATGAATCATATAGGTTAATGACAAGGATATAGATATGCAAAAAGTATTAATAGTGTGTAGCCATTATTTTGACGATACAGACGCAAATGCGATTTGCGTTAGAAACTTAGTTGAAGAACTTATTTTAAGAAGGAACGAAGTTTTTGTTATTACTGATACTCCAACTATTAAAACTGAAAATAATAACGAATTGTGTCATTTTGTTTTTGTAAAAGAATCGCTATATCAACAGCTAGAAAAGACCTCCAGATTAAAAGTAATATTCAAAGCTTATTCGATTGTTCGAAGGATTATTAATTTAATCATATATCCTAATGTTTCTCCAATAAGGTCAAGAAATATAATAAAAGAAGCCAAAAGAATAATCAAAGAAAATAAAATAGATATATATTTAATGACATATAGGCCATTTGAATCAATACAAAGTGGGTTTAAAATAGCAAAATTATATAAAAACATAAAGTTTATTGCATATCATTTAGATAATATTGAAAGTGCTTCTATTTCAAATAGGATAATTAAAAATATATTGTGTAAAAAATCTTTAAAAACTTTGCATAAAGAACAGAGTGTATTTGACAAGCTATTAGTTACTCCAACTTCAGCTGCAAGCGGCGGAATCATAGAGGTAGTAGGGTTCCCGCTTTATAGAACAGTTCCACGTGTAGCTTCAGAAATTGAGTTTGACAAAGATTGTGAGAATATAGTATATGTAGGGACTTTAAACAGAGAAAATAGAAATCCGGGAAAAGCATTTGAGTTTTTAGAAAAATACAAAGAATTGTCACAAAAAAAGATTAAGGTGCACATTTGGGGAAGAATTGATGGGATTGATGATGTGCTTGATAGATTTAAATCTTTAGTAGAATATCATGGATTTATTGATAACCAATATGTTGAAGATATTTATGAAAAGGCGGATTATTTATTAAATATTGGCAATACGATTACCATAGATATGCTGCCTAGTAAAATATTTAGAATGTTTGCAACAAACAAACCAATTATTTCGTTTAATAAACCGAATGACATTTCTGTAAAATATTTAGAGAAGTATCCAAAATCAATAATAGTAACGGATTATACAGCCGATGTTAGTGCATTTAGCGACGAAATTAATATAGTAGACGCGAAAGATAGCGAGGAAATGGCTGAGTTGACTTTGTTTAAGGCCTCATACATAGTAGATAAAATTTTAGATAATTAAAAATGAAGAAAAATAGATTATTAACATCAATAATAGTTTTGCTGCCTGTATTAAACATCTACAGTAGCCCTATTAGCGGAGTTGGGGTTGGTGACATTGCTATTGCTTGCTGTGTTCCATATTTAGCATATATTTTTATTAAAAACAAAGTGGTTTTAAATAAATGTTGTTATGCGCTTTTTTTATTTTATTTATATTGCATTTTAACAACTTTTATAAATGTTGGCATAAATGGGTACGATTTAAAAGATGCGGCAACAAGATTGTTGGTATTATCTTTTTACGTGGTTACAATATTATTAATTACCTCAACATGCTCTTTTAATATCGAAGAAGGATTTAAGTTATATAGCAATATGGCGGTTGTAATTGCACTAATCGTTTTAGCTCAAACAATTGCTTTTAAATTCTTTAATAAAAACTTGTATTTTTTGATTCCAGGGTTGAGTTATAATCAGTCTTCTTTGGCGACTTATGACTTATATGTGGCACAATATGATGCTATGTATTTATATTCTTTTAGGCCAACAGCAATATTCTTAGAGCCTTCTCATATAGCACTTTATTTATCATTGCCTCTATATTATTTATTAAACAGACAAATTATTTCACATAAACAGTGGGTAATAATTGTAATTATCAGCATTGGTGTTGTTTTGTCATCTTCTGGGACAGGATACTTGGTTCTCCTTATAGCGTGGGGTTTGTTCATTATAAAGGTTTTGATTAACAACAAAAATGCTGGCACATCTTTGACAATAATTGGATTAACAATAGTTGCAATAATTGTGATAAGCGCGACGCCGTATTTTGAGACAATACTATTTAGATTAAGGGATTTTGGATCAGGATCAGAGTCTTCAATTAATGTAAGATTATTAAAAGGATTCTCACTTTTTGGTAGGTTGCCTATAATGCAACAATTGTTTGGAATGGGATGTGGGACTTATAATTCGTTCGTACAATTGCTTCATAAAGCAGGTGAAACAATAGAAAGTTATGAATATATGAGTTCTATAAGTTATATCCTATGTTCGACGGGCATTTTTGGGGCAATTCTATATGCAAAGTTTTGCGCCAATGTGATTAAATATAAGACATATTTGCAGAGCGGGGGATTGTTATTGTTATTATTAGGAATGTATTTTACTGGCTCAATATTGTTTTCTTGTTATGACTTTATATATTACATCCTATTATTAACTCCCTTAATGATAGATAGGAACCATGCTTGTTTAAAAGCGAATATATGGTTGAATAATTAAGTTAAGTCCGCAAAAGCGAATAAATAAGCGAAAGCGGACTAATTTCATACTAAAGAGCAAAT
>SVHF01000008.1 GCA_015055975.1 Clostridiales bacterium
GCATTATCTGTATGATTTTGCCCAATTTTTTGCATAAAAGAAGGCTGCTAAGATTTTTTATTTCTTAACAGCCCCAACTTGTATACATACTTTTAATTATAATGATTCTCCCATCGCAGATAATGTTATTTTCTTGTAAGAATTCGACTTATCATTTGGGTGTGGCTCCAACCCAATTATCGTAATATCTCCTTTTTCTGGTCCATATACCCAAAAGAATCTCCCTGCTGCAGGGGTATTGTTCTCAACGTAAGATTGCCAAACTTTCATACCATATCGTTTTGACAATTGTTCAATTTCATGAGTTTTTAATCCAGGATATCTTGGGTTTCCAGCCAATTGCAAAAATGCCTTACCAAGCTTTTTATATAACTTAACTTCTACGATTGTCGCCGTGTTGCTAATAATCTTTTCTTTCAAACCTTCCCAAAACTCTTCCATTTCAGGAATACCCATTTTGATATCAAACATACTAATCCTCGAATTCTGATAAGTCTATTGCTTTGGATACTTTGCCTTGCTTTAAATTCTTAATTGATTCATCCATCATAGCTAAAGTGTTAGCTGATATTTGTTCTGGGGCTTTCAATTCTCTTGGCTCAAGTAAAATGCTACCATCTTTCATTTCTTCAACATGGTAATACTCAAATCTAACGTTTCTAAGAGTAATTCTTTTCTTGGAATCTATTTTTGCGTCATACGTTCTTAATGCTTCAGCCATATTACACCTCCGTGGGATTGTGGGATTTCCCACTAATATAATACATCGTTAATTGCATACTTGTCAACTTCAAACCAAAAAAGAAGCAGGCCTCGACCTGCTTCTTGATTTCGCATCCGTAAGGAAATTATCTCTTTGAGAATTGTGGAGCACGTCTTGCTTTCTTTAAACCGTACTTCTTTCTTTCCTTTGCTCTTGGGTCTCTTGTTAAGAAACCAGCTTTCTTTAAATCAGCCTTTGTATCAGCATCTGCTAGAACTAATGCTCTAGAAATACCATGTCTGATAGCACCAGCTTGACCTGTGAAACCGCCACCAGTTACGTTAACGATTACGTCATATTTAGCTGTGTTGCCTGTTAATTCAAGTGGTTGCTTTACGATGTACTTTAATGTATCTAAACCAAAGTATTCGTCAAGTGACTTCTTGTTGATTGTGATATTACCTGATCCTTCTGGAAGTAATCTAACTCTAGCGATTGCCTTCTTTCTTCTTCCTGTTCCTAGGAATTGGATCTTCTTTGATGTCTTTTTCTTAGCTACCATAATTACCTCCTATTAGAACTTTAGTTCAACTGGCTTTTGAGCCTCATGATTGTGCTCAGATCCTGCATAGCAATGCAACTTCTTAAGCATTTGTCTTCCTAAAGCATTCTTTGGAAGCATACCCTTAACAGCTAATTCAACAGCATATTCTGGCTTTGTTGCCATTAATGTCTTGTATTGAATTTTCTTTAAACCACCGATATATCCAGTGTAATGTGTATGATATTTGTCTTCTAATTTGTTTCCTGTTAAAACTACCTTATCGCAGTTAATAACGATAACATAATCACCTGTATCAACGTTAGGTGTAAATGTTGGCTTATTCTTTCCTCTTAGGACAGCAGCAACGTTAGAAGCTAGTCTACCTAAAACTAGGTCAGTAGCATCTACAATATACCATTTCTTTTCGATGTCCTCAGGTTTTGCCATATATGTCTTCATGGTTTTGAACCCTCCAATTTAATCATTTTTGTTCATGTAATGATTCGCGGTGCACACTCATAGGGGCTAGTTTATCTATCATGTGCTCATCACAATTGCCTAAACATTTTATAAAATATATTTTTCTATGTCAAACGCTTTACGCACTTTTTTAATTTAATTACACGTTATAATTTACGCTACACAAATACAACCCGCATCCATCTAAAGTCTTTCCTGCTTTTTGGTGGTTTTTTGAATCTAGGATCTTTTTCATGTCTTCAACTTCAAATCTTCCACGCCCAACATCTACTAAAGTCCCTGCAATTGACCTTACCATATTATGCAAAAAACCATTCCCTTCAAGCACAATATCTATTTCTTTGCCATTATCTTTTTCTTCAATATATGCCTTGTAAATTTCTCTAACATTTGACTTTATTTGTAGATTCTCTACACAAAATGCAGAAAAATCATGCTCGCCAATTATGGCCTTTATAGCTTCTTTCATTTTTGAAATATCTAGCTCATAAGAACAGATATGGAAATATTTCCTTTTTAGCGGCTCATTTGTCTTTGACAAATAAATCTTGTATATGTATGTCTTTTTCTTAGCTGAATATCTAGCGTGAAAATCGTCACTTTTTGGCTCTACATTTAGTATATCTATTGACTTTGGAAGAAGCGAATTTAACGAATATTTGAACTTATCCAAATTGTCTATTTCTTTAGTCGTATCAAAGTGTGCGACTTGTCCAAGAGCATGCACTCCAGCATCAGTTCTTCCTGATGCGCAAATCGTAATATCTTCTTGCAAAATAGTATAAAGCGCCTTTTCAATTTCGCCTTGAATAGTTACCAAATCATTTTGTCTTTGGAATCCATAAAAATCGCTGCCATCATAAGATATTGTAAGTAGATATCTCATATGTTATGCTCCCATTATTAAATTGTAAATAAAGGTATCTACATATGCTCCGCCAAAGGCATAAGCATCTACGCAAATTGCAGCTATAAATAGCGCTACAATAAACATTGCTAAATAATCTTTTAAAGTAAACTTTAATACCTTCATTTTTGTTCTTTTATCTGATGCGTTATAACATCTTGCATCAAGTGCATCTGCAAGCTCGTCTGCTCGTCTAAATGCAGACACAAATAGTGGTATTAAAATAGGAAGCATAGCCTTTACTCTTTTGAAGAAATTGCCCGTGTCTAGTTCTGCACCTCTTGCTTTTTGTGCATTCATAATCTTTTGAGTTTCTTCAACAAGAGTTGGAATAAATCTTAATGCTATACTCATAATGATTGCTATATCATGAACAGGAACTTTTATAAACTTTAATGGATATAATAAAGATTCAAGTCCATCTGTTAATTCAGTGGCCGTTGTTGTAAATGTAAGCATTGATGCGCCCATTACTAACATAGTTAATCTAAACAACATCTTTATTGCATAATCTATTCCTTGCCATGTAATTGTTATCTTCCACCAAGAAGCAATAACTGTGCCTTGTTTATAAAACAATAAATTAATAATAAGCGTAAACATAAGCAAGAAGATTACCGCTCTTATACTTCTTAAAACCACTCTTAGTGGTACTTTAGAAATTGCAATAGTTGAGAACAATAAAATTGCTGTGACAAGGTATCCAAGATATGACTTGACTAAAAAGATTGCAACCATGTATGCAATAGTCAATAAAATCTTACATCTTGGGTCCATCTTGTGGATCAAAGAATCAGCTGGATAATATTGGCCAAATGCAAATCTACTACCCATTATTCAAACACCTCATCACTTCTAAAAGAGAAGTTGAATCCACTCTTATTTATATCTTTTAAATTTAGTTTTGTATTATGCTTTGCATTATACAATCTAACAATTTCTTTTATTAAATCTTCAACTGTGACAACCCCATCTTGAATTGCAACACCTTTTGCTTTTAGATCGTTTGCAATCTTTACTGCAAGTGGAATATCTAATCCCATCTCAACCAATTCTTGTTGATGTTTGAACAATTCATTCATTGGCATATCAAATGCAACACGCCCTTCATTAAATACAATTAATCTTGTTGCAAAACGTGTAATTTCATCAATGTCGTGTGAAATAACAATGATTGTTGAAGAACAATTCTTCTTTAAATGTGTAATCAATGTTAATATCTGCTCTTTTCCGTTTGGATCTAGGCCTGCTGTTGGCTCATCTAGAATTAGAACTTTTGGTTTCATTGCAATAATGCCAGCAATTGCAACACGTCTTTTTTGACCCCCAGATAGTTCAAATGGAGCTCTTTCTTTTATGGCTTCAAAATCTAATCCAACAAGTTCTATTGCCTCTTTTACTCTCTTTGCAATTTCTTCTTCATCAAGACCTAAATTCTTTGGGCCAAAAGCGACATCTTTATATACAGTATCTTCAAATAATTGATATTCAGGATATTGGAATACCATACCAACATTTGATCTTAATTTTCTTAAATCTGGCTTTGGCTTTTTTGCGTTTGTAAGTTTTATATCAAAGACTTCAATTTCGCCTTCTTGGACTTTTATAAGTCCATTTAAATGTTGAATGAACGTACTTTTTCCTGAACCAGTGTGTCCAACTATGCCTAAAAAATCCCCATCATTAATCGTTAAATTAATGTTTTGAATAGCCTTTTTCTCATAAGGAGATCCAAGCGAATATGTAAATGCTAAATCCTTTACAACAATTGACATAGTTTATCTACAAGTTCATCCTTTTCCATAATATCTTTACCAACTTTAACGCCTATATCATCAAGCGATATTGCAATCTTTGTAGCAAGTGGTACATGTATCTTATTTTCTTTTATCTTTTCATATTGAGAAAAAACTTCTTTTGGCTTTCCATCAAGCGCAATCTTTCCGTCGTTTAAAACAATTAATCTATCTGCGCCTAATGCTTCTTCCATATAGTGAGTAATACAAATAACTGTCATGCCCTCTTTATTTAGTTCGTGAGCTACTTCCATTACTTCTTTTCTTCCTTGAGGATCAAGCATAGCTGTTGATTCATCAAAAACGATAACCTTTGGTTTCATTGCAATAATTCCAGCAATAGCCAAACGTTGTTTTTGTCCACCAGATAATTTAAATGGCGTTCCCTTTTTATGCTCTAACATGTGAACTTTATCTAATGCCCAATCAACTCGTCTTATGATTTCTTCTCTTTCAATTCCCAAATTCTCTGGACCAAATGCGATATCATCTTCAATTATTGATGCAACCATTTGGTTATCTGGGTTTTGGAATACCATACCGACACTCTTTCTCACATCAAAGATGTGTTCTTTATCTTGAGTATCCATTCCAAAAACTCTTACTTTTCCGTAATCTGGAACTAATAAGCCATTTAGAAGTTTTGCGATTGTGCTTTTGCCTGAACCATTATGGCCGACCATTGCAACAAAAGAACCTTCTTCAATTTTCAAAGAAATACCTCTGACAGCCTTAATTATGTTGTCTTCGCTTAAAACATATGAATAATAGACATTTTCTAGTTCAATTGCGCTCATTGTGTCCTCAAAATTATGCTAATTATACCACAAGATGCCAAGCAAATAAAACAAAACAAATAGGGTTGCGCGCGCAAATTATAATTGACTATGCGCTGCGTTTAATAATATAATATTAAGCGGTCATAAAAAATATTAACAATTAAATACGGAGGTATAAAATATGGGTAAAATGACTATTGATGGAAATACAGCCGCAGCTCATATCGCTTATGCGTTTAGTGAAGTAGCTGCTATTTATCCTATCACACCATCTTCTCCAATGGCTGAAAACTGCGATGAGTGGGCTACAGCTGGAAGAAAGAATTTATTTGGTCAAGTCCTATCATTAGCAGAAATGGAATCAGAAGCTGGTGCTGCTGGTGCTGTTCACGGTTCATTACAAGCCGGTGCATTAACAACAACATTTACAGCCAGCCAAGGTTTGTTATTAATGATTCCAAACATGTACAAAATTGCAGGTGAATTAACACCTTGCGTTTTCCACGTAAGTGCTCGTGCACTTGCATACCATGCTCTTAACATCTTTGGTGATCACTCAGACGTTATGGCATGTCGTCAAACAGGTTTTGCAATGCTATGCTCTAACTCAGTTCAAGAAGTTATGGATTTAGCATTAGTTGCACATTTTGCAACATTAAAATCTTCAGTACCATTCCTACACTTCTTCGATGGATTCAGAACATCTCACGAAGTTTCTAAGATTGATGGTATCGATTATGAAGATATTAGACCAATTTTCGAAAGCAAATACATGCAATATGTAGATGCATTCAAGAAGAGAGCTTTAAACCCAGAACATCCAGTTCAAAAAGGTACAGCTCAAAACCCAGATGTATACTTCCAAGGACGTGAAGCTGGTAACAAATATTACCAAGCCGTTCCAGCCATTGTTGAAGAAGCTATGGCAGATCAAGAAAAGATTACAGGAAGACATTATGAACTATATCAATACTATGGAGCTAAAGATGCTACTAAGGTTATCGTAATCATGGGTAGCGGTGCTGAAGCTATTGAAGAAACAGTTGATTATCTAAACGCTAGAGGACAAAAGGTTGGTTTAATCAAAGTTAGATTATTCAGACCATTCGTTGGCGCTAAGTTCGTTGATGCAATTCCTGCTACATGTAAGAACATCACTGTTCTAGATAGAGTTAAGGAAAGCGGAAGCTTAGCTGAACCTCTATATCTAGATGTTGCTACTTCTCTACTTGAAGCTGGCAAGACAGATATTAAGATTGTTGGTGGTAGATATGGTTTAGGTTCTAAGGAATTCAACCCATCTATGGTTAATGCCGTTTATGAAAACATGGACGCTAAACAACCAAAGAACCACTTCGCTGTTGGTATCGTTGATGACGTTACAGGTAACTACCTAGAAGTTAAAGAAAAGATAGACGCTGCTCCAGCTGGTGCTATTTCTTGTAAGTTCTATGGATTAGGTTCAGATGGTACTGTTGGTTCTAACAAGAACTCAATCAAGATCATCGGTAACTACACAAATAAGTATGCTCAAGCATATTTCGCATATGACTCTAAGAAGTCTGGTGGTATCACAATTTCTCACTTAAGATTTGGTGATAACCCAATCAAGTCTTCTTACCTAATTGACCAAGCTGACTTCATCGCTTGTCATAACCCAGCATACGTTTTGAAGTATGATATGCTATCTGACTTAAAGGATGGCGGTACATTCTTACTAAACTCTCCTTGGACATTAGAAGAAATGGAAGCTCAATTACCTGCTTCTATGAAGAACCTAATTGCTAAGAAGCATGCTAAGTTCTATAACATCGATGCTATCGACGTTGTAAACAAGATTGGTCTAAAGGGACGTATTTCTACAACAATGCAAGCTTGTTTCTTCAAACTAGCAAACATCATGCCATATGAAGAAGCTGACAAGCACATGAAAGATTTCGTTTTGAAGTCATTCTCTAAGAAGGGTCAAGCAATTGTTGATATGAACAATGCTGCTATCGATAACGCTATTGCAAATCTAAAGGAAATCAAATACCCTGCATCATGGGCTACAACAACAGAAGGCGCTGTAGTTACTCCAGTAACAGATGATAAGTACTTCACAGAAATCATCGCTCCAATGTTAGCTCAAGAAGGTGATAAGCTTCCTGTATCTGCATTCGTTAACAACCCAGATGGTGCAGTTCCAACAGGAACAACAAAGTATGAAAAGCGTGGTGTTGCTGTTCTAGTTCCAGAATGGAATCCAGAAAAGTGTATCCAATGTAACCAATGTGCATTCGTATGTCCACACGCTACTATCCGTCCTGTAATGCAAAAGGAATTCGTAGGAGCTCCTGCTACATTTAAGACAGCTGAAGTTAAAGTAGGCGGCGCTAAGGGATATCAATACAGAATGCAAGTTTCAGCTCTAGACTGTCTAGGATGCGGAAGCTGTGCTAAGGTTTGTCCAGTTGGCCAAAAGGCTCAAAACGAAGAAGACAAGCCATTAAGAATGGTTCCTCTTGCTAAGGCTTTAGAAGATGGCGAAGATAAGAACTGGGAATACGCTGTTGCTCTTCCAGAAACAGATGCTCCTATTTCTAAGGATGATGTAAAGGGTTCTCAATTCCGTCAACCTCTATTCGAGTTCTCTGGAGCTTGTGCTGGTTGTGGTGAAACACCTTACTTAAAGGTTATTTCTCAAATGTTCGGTGACAGAATGATCGTTGCTAATGCAACAGGTTGTTCATCAATCTATGGTGGTTCTGCTCCAACATGTCCATATACAAAGAATGCTAAGGGCCATGGTCCTGCTTGGGCAAACAGCTTGTTCGAAGATAACGCTGAATTTGGTTATGGTATGGAAATTGCTGTTGAACAAAGAAGAAAGAAGTTAGCTGAAGATATGGCTGCCCTAATCGAACTTGGTATCGATGATGGCGTTAAGGGTATCTTCGAAAAGTGGATGGAAACAGCTCAAAACACAGAAGAAAACAAAGTTGCTTCTGAAGCTGTTAAGGGAATCATTGCTGATTTAGCTGCTAAAGAATCTGACGCTACAAAGAAGGCTCTATTCACAGATATCTGCAAGAACCAAGACTGCTTAGTTAAGAAGTCAGTATGGATCTTCGGTGGTGACGGCTGGGCTTACGACATCGGTTTCGGTGGTCTAGATCACGTTCTAGCTATGAACAGAAACGTTAACGTTATGGTTCTAGATACAGAAGTTTACTCAAATACTGGTGGTCAAGCTTCTAAGTCTTCTCCAACAGGTGCAATCGCTAAGTTTGCTGCTGGTGGTAAGATGACAAAGAAGAAGGATCTTGGTAAGATTGCTATGTCTTATGGCTATGTATATGTTGCTCAAGTATCTATGGGTGCTTCTCCAGCTCAATTCTTAAAGGCAATCAGAGAAGCTGAAGCTTATGATGGTCCATCTCTAATCATCGGTTATGCTCCATGTATTAACCATGGTCTAAAGGATATGGGTGCTTCTCAATTAGAAATGAAGAAAGCTGTTGAAACAGGTTACTGGCAATTATATAGATTCAACCCTGCAGAAGGCGGTAAGTTCTATCTAGATAGCAAAGAACCAACAGGCGATTACAAGGCATTCTTAATGGGTGAAAACAGATATGCTCAATTAGCTAAGGCTAAGCCAGAAGTTGCTGAAAAGTTATTCGCATTAAACGAAGAACAAGCAAAGGCTAGATACGCAGGCTACAAGAAGTTATCTGAGTAATCGATAACCAAAACAAAACAATTCAGGTGGCTCATTTGAGTCACCTGTTTTCATTTATTTAATATTTTGAACTATTGAATTTTTTCAAAATCTGATGCTGGGTGCTTACATATAGGACAAATGAAATCTTCTGGAAGTTCATCTCCTTCGTAAACATAGCCACAGATCTTGCAAACATAACCTTTCTTCTTTGGTTGAGCTTTTGGCTTTACGTTCTTTTGATAATATGCATATGTCATCGTCTCTTTATCTGAAAGCACTTTTGCATCTTCTATTTCGCATATAAATAAGCCATGGCTTCCTAAATCAATATAGTCTTTAACCTTTAAACATATAACAGAATTTGTATATGATGTTACAAGTGGCAAACCATTATCTGTTCTAACCATCATATCGTGAGCAAACTTATCTGTATCTCTTCCGCTTGCAAATCCGAATCTCTTAATAAGTTCAAAAGGAGCTACTTCACTTATTGTGTGAACATTCATCTTCCCTGTTGCTTTAATCATGTCATGAGAATAATTAGATTTGTTTATACTAACTGAAATTAAAAGTGGATCTGATGCGACCTGGCAAACAGTATTACAAATCATACCATTGTCTTTGCCATCTAATGATGCAGTAATTACATATAGGCCATAGCCTATCTTATATAAAGCCTTGTTATCCATATTTACCCCCTGTTTATTCTATTTTACAAAAATTCTTGTACAAGGAGCAACGCCAGATAAAATATCTTTAATTGTGTATTTTGGATTAGCGATATATACTTTAGTGCCGTTTGAAGCTGGTCCTTTAATGTATTCTAGTTTTGCTTTTGCCCCATTTGCTCCTGCTCTTGATGCGCCTTCACACTTTTGTTGAGCTGCAGTAATGTTGTCTAGAAGCTCATATTCGTCCTTTCCTGAGATTTCTTTAATTAAAGTTGATTCATCCTTAGGATCGGCATATATACCCACTGTAGATGTGTATATTAAAAGATTCTTGCATTTTAACAAATCAGCAACTTGAGAAGCTGTTTCATCATTATCTACTAAATGAACAGCCTTTTTGCCTTTCTTTCTTAATTCATCTATTTCAACCTTTACGATTTCATCATTTGAAACTGGGTCGTTATAGTTGATGATTGGGATAGCGTTTTGTGCAGGACAGCGAAGTAGAAGATTTCTGATGTATTCTCTCTTTTCTTCATCGTTGAAATGTTGGTTTTCAATAAGGATTTGGCGAACGTTAAACTTTGGATCAATGAAGTCTCTATATGTTTGCATTAAAATAGTTTGTCCTTGAGCTGCATAATCTGTTTTAACATCTTGCGCATTACCTTCAAGTTCATATCCGTTTCTCTTAATGAAATCAAGTCTACCAATTTCTGTAGCACCTGATGTTACCCAAACATATCCTGGTCTTAATTCCTTTGAAATTCTAGCAATGACGTTATAGTTCATTTGCTTCCATTCTTTGTCTATTAAGGCCATTGAGCCAATCTTACCAACTAATTCGATGTCAAAGTTTGCCATCTTAATCTCCTTTTACTGCAAGTTTTGTAGCAGTACCATCACCATCTGTATAACCAGTCCATAATTCTGTATTATCAATATTTGCATTTTGTGGAGTTATTGTC
Source organism: Clostridiales bacterium (assembly GCA_015055975.1). GTDB lineage: Bacteria > Bacillota > Clostridia > Christensenellales > UBA3700 > UBA3700. The sequence continues at coordinate 10,555 of SVHF01000008.1, forward strand.
AATGTATTTCCACTAATATGCACAACTACGTTGCCATGTAAATCTGTTCTATATAGCGCCATATCACGCTCAATTATCCTATCTAGCGCTTCGTATCTTGGATGGCCATGCTTTGGGCCTAATCCGCAGCTAATAATCGCATATTCACATTTAACAAAGTCTAAGAATTCGTCACATGAAGATGTATCACTACCATGATGCGCAACTTTTAATACATCGCAATCTAGGATATCTACTCCATAGTAAGCTTTCATCTTAGCAACTGCTGATGGCTCACTATAAGCTTTCTCATTAGAATCTCCTGTGAATACAATCTTCTTCCCGTTATATTGCAAAATGCATATTGGAGATAATCCATTTAATAAATATGCTGTATTAACTTTGTTATCGTCCCATTGTTGTTGCGACCAGCAGAAGATATCCATTTTCCAATTCTCTCCAGAAATGCTGAAATTGCCGATTGTTAACACAATCTCGCAATTAGGCTCACTTAATGCTGCAATAAAGAATTTAGCATAAGTGTCTGTTGTAACCATATCTGGATCCGTAAACTTAGCAAGTTTCGTAGAATCCAGTGCTGCTATTTGCTCTGCATATGGAGATTTTGTAGAACCAGACTTAATATTTGGCATAATAATATGGTCGCATTGGTAGTCATTAAGAACATCTTTTAAGTATGAAACGTGATCATTGTCTGTATGTGTTAACATGACATAATCTAGCTGATTATCCGTTACATATTGAGAAATATACGTATTTGCCTTCTCATAGCTACCACCTTTATCACTGCCACAATCGATAAGCATATCTTTGCCATCAGGGAAACAAATTAACAAGCAATCGCCTTGTCCTATATCTACCGTATGGAAGTACAAATCGCCATCGCTAATGACTACATTTTGGTTGTTTCCTTGTCCACCTTTGGCTGTATTAGAAGAATCTGGATGAAGTATAGAATCAAATATTTCTGGCTTTACAAGATATACAACAACTATAGCTGTAATGATTAAAACGACTAAAACAATTAAAGCAATTTGAACGCCTCTATTTTTCAAAGCTTTCTTTGTTGCTTTCTTTGCTGCTTTTTTTACGGCCTTTTTTACTTGAGCGTTTTCATCAACCTTTTTCTTTTGAGGCGCTTTCTTTTTGTTATCTGCCATATTAGTCTTCTCCTGCTTGATTTATGATGTCTACTGCACTCATCTTTCTAACCTTTGTATCGCCATGCTTTATACAAGCTGTTGTTACGATAGCTATTAAAACGAATATGATTGCATAAACAAATAGATACTTATATGTGTTGTATCCATCAATTTCCATTATTAAGCCTGCTAAAAATGGAGTTATTGCTTGAGCTGTCATTGAGGCTACATAATAGAATCCTGTATATTTTCCTACATTACTTCCTTTAGATAATTCTGTTACCATTGGAAGAGTGTTAACATTTACAAATACCATTCCAAATCCAGAAAGAATAAAGCAAGTTGGGAAACAAATGCTAACTCCTGGAGTTGATGCTGTCATAAAGAAGCATGGAATATATGTAATTGCTGCCAAAATTAAACCTGCAAATATAGTCTTTTTTCTTCCTATCTTTTCAGATAATAGCGCACATGGTAATAACGCTACTGCACCACCTATACCATTTGCAAGGTTAACAATCGTTACAACGCTTTGTTTAATATTTAAGAAGTTTGTGCAATAAACTGACATATGAGAACGAACACAGTTATATCCCATAAACCATAAAAATACTGTAACTAATATCAACACCAAAGATGTCATCTTAGATTTAGACAATTTATGTTGACCACGCTTTTCCTCTTCTTCTTCCTCGTCTATAATGCCGTATTTTTTCTCTTCATCTAATCTTTGTTGAACGAACTTGTTTTCTTTAACAAATACTAGATATAAAACTAAGATGACTAATAACAATCCAGCTGTTATTGACCATAAAGCTATATGAGATTCATACTTTTTAGCGCCGAACACCATATAAACCAAGATAGATAAAGCTCCACCTACACCGCCCATTAAAGTAATTAGCGCATTTGCTTGAGAACGTAATGGTTTTGGAGTTACATCTGGCATTAAAGCAATAGCTGGAGATCTATATGCTGCCATTGATACAAGCACACACAATAAAGCAAAGATGAATAATATTAAAATCGCTGGATTTAGAGTCATTACAGACTTTGCTGTCTCTATTTGAATTGTTGTTATGTCAGTAACAGTAAATGATGTGTATGCAAGCCATTTTGCGTCGATATAGCCATTCCCTGCCAATATAGAGACAATACTCATAATTGAAGCATAATCTTTTTCTGGATCCAATCCTTGAAGATCAGCAACAGATACTCCTAGAGTTTCTTCCATGTTTGTTATTAAAAGCGTATATTGTCTAAACTCCATTATCATCAAAAAGACAACGGAAACAGCTGCTGCGATTGAGCCCCAGAATATAAATGCTGTTCTTCTTCCACCTTTTGCGTTAACGGCTTTATCGCTAAGACCACCAAAAAATGGCAACAAAAAGATTGCCAATAGGTTATCTAAACCCATGATGATTCCATATTGAGCTGCGCTTAAACCAAAATAATTAGAAAGGATAAGAGGCATTATATAATCGTAAACTTCCCAGAATAACATGATGCCCAAGAAAGCAAAGCCTACTTTTAGAGTTCTCTTAAAATCTAATTTTAGTTTATCGTTGTTATGTGGGGTGCTTACAATTGTGTTCTCTTCCATAGTTAAATCCCTTTTATAAACTATGTGTATTATATCATAGAATTAAATATTATTGAATATTTAAAACTTAACATTTTAGCGCATTTAAAAACTTACATGTGCAACGTTGCACATGTAAGTTTTAGTTTGCCATTCTATTCTTATAAAACTGCTTTGTTTGATAATCTTTATCAAACACATTCTCATCATAATTATGTAGTTCAAAAATATATCTTATTGTATATTCTTCTGATTGTGTATGACATACATAATACAACTTTAATAATTCTTGAGGCTTTATAAAATCAAATGCTAAAAGTGTTGTACATTCTCTAGTATAACAAAAATATCTATAAATATATCCAGCCCAAAACATTGCCTCTTTTGAATATTTTTCTTTTCCGTACGAAGTCTCTTTGTATTGCGAATTCATTTCTAAAAAAGCTTCATTTATGTCTAACAAAACATTATTATTAGCATTATCTAGTCTCTTTGCTAAATTTGATTTTTTAAATCTACGCAAAAATACCAATGAAGAACAATTATATCTTACAATAGATTCTTCAAAGATTCTTGCTTGATACTCTGCTAAATGCAACCCTAAATAATCAAATTTTCTCATACAAATATTTCTTCCACATATTTTCCTTTGCCTCTATATAATCTTTGAGACAATTTCAATTTTGTATCTATTTCTTTTCCTCTTTCATCCATAATAGTGTCGAATTGCTTTCTTTCCGAAGTAGATAAAAACATCCTGCTTTTAAATTTTAGCCTGTCAATGGCCTTTTGACTTCTCAAAATATATTGTTGACCTAAACTCGATTCAGACAAGGCATGTTTTGCTTCCATTGTAGTTATTTCACCATCACCAAACTTCCGCATAACATAGTACATTTTATTGTCTGCTATCGGAGCAACTATAATATCTGCAGATTCAACTTTTGCCATAATGTTTTTTATAATCTCACTTTCTTTGTATAAATCAAGCATTCCCCTATAATAACACACTGCTAACATCCAATCTTCTTCGCAACCAAATTCCATTTTCTCTAACCCAGCAAAGTCGCCTTCGAATACATAAACAGAACTAGCATTTGTTTCATAAACAAAACTTGCAGCCTGAGAATATGATTCGCCAAGGTAGAACCCAGATCCAAAATCACAATCCTCTCTCGAGCCTTTTGGAGTAATCTCTTTAAGGCCAAACTTTGATCCATGAAATAGAACTTTGTTTTTTGCCTCTTCTTGTATAATTTCTTCTTTTACATGGTTTATGCGATAGTGCTTATCATATATATATGAATATAGCCTATCCAAAGAATTATAGGTTGGAGCAATTTTCCCTTGACCCATATTTATAATAGTTCGCAACGAAACACCAATTGCTTCTGCCAATTGCGCATTAGACATCTTTGTTTCATTTTTTATAAAATCTAAATCATCTTTAATTTTATATTCCATTTCCATGACTTCATTATAACACTTAAAACCTACCTGTGCAACGTTGCACATCTAAGTTTGCAATTTTATAAAAATACCAGCCCAATCGAGCTGGTATTGATAGTTAGTTTCTTAATTATGAATTATAGAAGACCTGCCCACATTTGGATTAAATCATCCTTGCCTGTCTTAATATCTTTCATAACACCACATCTTGCTAATGTTGTAGCTGATGGGAACATTGTTTCTAAGAACATATCTTTCCATTCATCAGATACGCCATCGAACATTCCATCTTCATCTTCAACATAGCCATCATATAATTCATCATATGCAGCAGCTACTGGAGAAATTGCACCAGCGTATTCGCTGTTAGCAACAGCTACATCTTTTTCACATAAGTACTTTAAGAAGTAGTTTGCAGCCTTTTCGTTTACAACGTTCTTTGTGATACAGAAGTTATCCATATAAACGTTGCCGCCTTCATCTGGAACAACATACCATAGGTTTCTATTTCCTTCTTGTTCGTTGCCATCTTCATCTTCATAGTCATTCATAACGTAACCTGCATCGCAAGACCACATTAAAGCTACCTTTACTGTGCTGTTTCCTGCAGCCATTTCATATTTAACGTTATCAATATCCCAAACAGCATTACCGCTAACGATTGATTGAAGAATTGTCTTAGTTGCATTGATTGTTTCAGCTGATGTATCTTCGTGTACAGCTTGAATAGATTTTTGCTCAGCAGCAGGCTTATTGCTGTTGTCATAAATACAAGCTGCAACATAAGCGTCTCTCATAGACTTCTTTAAAGACTTTGTTGCTTGGCCATTGTATTTAGGTCCAAAGTAATCTTCCCAAGAATAAATGTGGTCTCCTGTTTTTGAATAATCATAAACAAGACCTAGTGTTCCATACATATAAGGAACTGAGAATTTCAATTCTGGATCATATTGTCTTGCAACTGTTAAATATTCATCTTTGAATAATCCTTCAGCTGTAATGTCGATGATTGTTTTATCAACTTCCTTGATTAAATCATGAGCGATTAGATATTCAACCATGTAATCACTTGGACAAACGATATCGTAATCTGCGTTTCCACCTTCTAGAGCTAATTGAATATTTTCAACTGCATCAAATGTGTCTAGTTCAACAACAATGTTTTCGCCAGTTTGTTCTAGATACCAAGTTGTGAAATCTTCTACCATATCTTCATCGATGTATTCGCCTGGAAGATAAACTTTAAGTGTTTCTTCACGAGGTGTTGATTTACATGCGATAAAAGCAGAAGTTAAACCAATAACAATTACTAAAATGCATAAAATGCTAACAACTTTTTTCATTTAATAACCTCCTAATTACTTATGTAAAAGTTCTTTTTGTTTCTTATTTTTAATTACATTAAATACAATCAAAACTCCTAATACTAAAACGAAGATAATTGTAGATAATGCACGAATGTCTGCTGATAGTTTCTTTTTCAAACCATCATATACATATGTTGAGATAGTTGTAACGTTTGCACCAAGAGTATTGATGTTTGTTACAACGAAATCGTCTAGAGATAAAGTAAATGCAAGCGCAAATCCAGCAACCATAGCCCCTGCTAATTGAGGAAGCATAACTGTTAATAAACTTCTCATTGGTCCAGCGCCTAAGTCCATAGATGCTTCCAATAGATTTGGATTTAATTGCTTTAATCTAGGGCTTACCGTCAATACGACATATGGCATAGTGATAATTGTATGAGTAACAATCAACCAACCAAGTCCGAAGTTTACTGGAAGTGTAATAACGTCACGCATAAATACCATAAATAAGAAGAATCCCATAGCTGTTACGATTTCTGCGTTAACGATTGTAATTTGAGATGCTGCATCAACGGCTGCTTTAGTCTTAGAACGCATATAGTGGATACCAACAGCTGCTGTTGTTCCAAGTATTGTAGATAACAATGCAGATATTAGTCCTACTAATATTGTGTTCTTTGTAGCTTCTAAAAGTTTTGTATTTGAAAATAACTTTTGATATAGCGTAAATGTAAATTGCCCAAAGTCTCCACCAACAGTTTTAGAAGCTGAGAATGAATAAAGAATAATCATAAATAGTGGAAGATATATAGCAACTAAAACAACTGCTAAGAATAACCACTTTAAAGCTAAAGATACTTTTGATCCCTTAGTATTCATTATACCTTACCTCCTTTTGCTGGAGCTTTTGTTGTTGTCTTTGTTAAAACGTTACCAATAACCATTGCAAGAAGAACGATTACAAGTAATACAAAAGACAATGCAGAGCCATAGCCATAGTTTCCGTAGTTTTGGTTTTCAAATAGCGCAGCTATTTTTGAACCTATAACTGTTACATTTGTTCCGCCCATTGTATCTGTAATAGCGTAAGATGAGAAGATTGGCATGAATACCATGCTAACTCCTGAAATAACGCCAGGAATAGATAATGGAAGTGTTATTCTAAAGAATGTTCCAACATTGTTTGCGCCTAAATCTCTTGAAGCTTCAATGTAGCTCTTATCCATATTAGATAAAACTGTATAAATAGGAAGAAGCATGTATGGGAAGAAATCGTAAACTATTCCGATTACTGCCATAGCAAGGCCTGGCTTCATATTTAACATTTCAAGCAATGATTTTAATGCGAAAATTCTTAGCATGAAATTAATCCACATTGGGATAATAAATAACAATGCTAATATTGCCATCTTATTAAATGGTTGAGATGACAAAATATATGCAGTTGGATAAGCTATCAATAAGCAAACTGCTGTAGATAGCGCAGCAACACCAATTGTTTTCCCTAATTGAGATACTGTTGTTGGATCAGTAAATACTCTTACAAAGTTTTGAACAGTAAATGAACCGTCAGATCCTCTGAAAGCATAAATTAAAACAAGGAATAGTGGAACAATAACAAAGACTAATGTCATTGCTAGATATGGGAAAGCAAATGCTGTTGGTCTAAATACCTTAGCCTTGCGATTCAACATCTAAAACTTCCTCCTTTTCTTCTGATTCTTCAACGTATTTTTCTAAAACTACCTTAGATGTATCGATTTTTACACCTACTCTATCGTTCATATCCCATTCGTCTGCTGTATCGATATAGAAGTCTTCATCTGTATCTGTATATACTTGAACTTGGTAATATGTACCTTTATATAAGCTTTGTGTAACGTTTGCGCCAACTACACCATCTTCTTCATCATCCATTAATTCAACTGCTGTAAATGGAGTATGAACAAATACTTCATCTTCAACTTCAAAACCTGTTGTTGGGATTTCCCAATCACCGCCGCAGAATGATACGATGCCTTCTTTAGCAACAACACCCTTGTGCTTGTTTTCTGTTAACATCTTCTTCATGATGTGGATGCTATCTGGATCGATTTCTAATGAAACCTTTTCGCCTGGCTTAAATTCTTTTTGAGATTGAACTGTAAATTCATAGTTATTAGCCATGATTTCCATTTCATAATATGTTCCTTTAAATACTGTAGTTAAAACTTCACCATTGAAGTGACCTTTATCTTCACCCTTTACAATGATGATATCTTCTGGACGAATAGTAATATCTACCTTTTCGTTCTTTTCAAAGCCTTTATCTACACACTTAATATCCTTTCCTAAGAAAGAAATTAAGAAGTCTTTCTTCATAACACCAGATAAAATGTTAGATTCGCCAATGAAGTCAGCAACGAAAGCATTTTGAGGTTCGTCGTATACTTTCTTTGGTTGAGCAACTTGTTGGATAATACCATCGTTCATAACAACTACAACGTCAGACATTGTTAATGCTTCTTCTTGGTCGTGTGTTACGAAGATAAATGTGATACCAAGATTTTGATGCATCTTCTTTAATTCGATTTGCATCTCTTTTCTCATCTTTAAGTCCAAAGCTCCAAGTGGTTCATCTAGAAGTAGAACCTTTGGCTCACAAACAATGGCACGAGCAATTGCAACTCTTTGTTGTTGTCCACCAGATAAAGAGTTAACATCTCTATAGCCATAATCATCAAGGCCAACTAGCTTTAAAGCCTTATTAACCTTTTCTTCAATCTCTTGCTTTGTATATTTTCTATATCCATTTTTAGCTGTGCTATCTGGAATCTTTTTAAGCTTTAATCCATATGCAATATTTTTAAATACATTTAAATGTGGGAAAAGCGCATATTTTTGGAAAACTGTGTTTACTGGACGCTTATGTGGAGGTACAGCTGTTATAGGTTGTCCTTCAATATATATTTCGCCCTCTGTTGGAGTTTCAAAACCAGCAATCATTCTAAGCAATGTTGTTTTACCACAACCAGATGGTCCAAGTAATGTTACAAATTGTCCTCTCTTTATACCTAAAGAAATGTTATCTATAACTGTTACACCATCAAATACTTTTGTAATGCCCTTAATTTCAATGATGTTATCTCCTTTCTTTGGAGCTCTTTGAGGAGTTGCTTGTTCAACAGGAACATCTTGAACAACTGGCTTTTTAATAAATTTGTCTTTTAATGATTGAATGAAGTTCATTTTGACCTCCGATTAAAAATTAGGTGGACAAGAAATCCAAAGTACTATAGATTTTGAGTCCAATAAATTTTCTAAAGAATGTTTTCTATCTGCTTTGTAATAGAATGTTTCGCCTTCTGATACTGTGAAAGACTTCTTTCCTAAAGACAATTTAACCTTGCCTTTTAGAACATAACCAAACTCTTCACCTTCATGTGGCATATCTGATTCGATTGCTCCCTTTTCATTAAGTGTTAGCATTATAGGCTCCATCTCGTTCTTTTGAGCTGATGGGACAAGCCATGTTGTAACACTATCTCCGTAATCTTTTGAGAAGTAATCTTCTTTCTTAAATACAAGTGGCTCGCTTTCTTCGTTATGGAAGAAATCTCCAAGGTCACTTCCTAAAACTACTAGAATATCATTTAGAGTTTCAATTGATGGATTTACTAGATCATTTTCCAATTGAGATATATAACCTTTTGTTAATTCACATCTGTCTGCCAACTCTTCTTGCGTAAGGTTGTTTTTCAATCTTAATGCTTTGATTTTTACACCAATTTCCATTAAAAACCTCCTATTTATCTAGGTTTTGCATAAATAAACTTCGAGTTTGTTTTTAGTAATTACACTAAATTGAAAGTTTATTTTTGCTAAACTATAGCACGATTATATATTTAGCACATTTTATTGTCAAATAAATTAATATATATTAATTGTAAAATTATTTACATAAAAAAATAGCGGTCTTTTAAACCTCTATTATATTACACTTTATTTATTAACTATGTTACGGTTATTAATCTCGAAACTGTCAATATTTGATGTTCCTCGCCAAGATTCATTGTAACCGTAAATGTAGTAGATCCTGGATTTTTACCTTTAATATAAAATGGGCTACTTTCTGTTGGCATATATTCTGCTATATTGTCATCATCAAATGTAATATTAACAGAATTAATTACTCCAGCAAAAGCAACCTTTACCCAATATTGCTTTCCCGCTGCGAAACTTGTTGTCCCATTGAACAATCCTAATTTTATACATGGAGCCGAACTGATTTGTAAATTATCCAAAACAACAAATGCCGTATTGCCAGAATAGTTATAAATATATGAATCCATTATTCTTATACCCGTAATCACTCTATCTAAGTTATATGGAAGTTTGTCGTATTTGGTATCTACGTAAGTTGGAGTCATTGCGCTAATAAAATACTCTAAATGCCACCAACCATTGCCTAAACTAACAGCAGAATATGCATCAAGTTCAGGAACCTCCGTAGCATCTTTACCTCCTACAGTGTTCCCAACTTTAGTTGTACCATTAACAAGTTCAACTTTTGGGAATCCCCTACCTAATTTGTCTAAAGATCTTTTTTCAGCAAAATAATAATCAAACGCAACTTTTTGGAATCTAATCTCTCCAACCGTATAGTTTCTATCAAAATCAATTATAAATGAATGAACGCAATTTGTTGTGCCTGCGGTGTTTGTAAATCTAATAGCTTCTACACTACCAATAGTATTCTCTGTTTCTTGACTAAACTCTAAATTATTGACACTACCATTTCTAATTTGTCCCACTTTAGCAAAATCCGAATCTAATGCGAAACTCCAATCTGGAACAGTAAATCCAATAGTACTACTATCAGTCACGCTATCTGTAAAAGTCCAAGTAGCATAAGCTGTTCCAAAGATCATCCCTAAAACAAGCACACAAAGTATGATAATTAATGAAACTATTTTAATTTTGTTCACTTACAACACACCCTATCCTTTGAACTCTTTCTTCATTTAGTTCTGTAATTCTACGAATAACATAATCTGAACTAATGATTATAACAAGCATGCAGATTAAAGACCACAAACCTGTATAAGATTGCGCAAATAAAACTAAACTACCAATTCCTGGAATTTTATTTCCAGTATAGTGGTACATAATTGAATCTCTTGTAACCAATACTTGATCTTGATTTGGATTGTTATCGCCTCTAAAAACATAGTATGTTTTAACTACATTACCTTCACTATCTTTAACTTCTTGTGTACCAATTAATCTGTGAGTAATTAAATTGCCATTAGAATTATATGCGTACACTTCTCCTATTTTAAGATCCGAATCGGCTTCTTCAAAAAAACAAACATCTCCAATAGCAAATTGTAAATCTTCGTTATAACCTAATTCTTTGTAATTATCCTCAAGCTTTGAATCATAATAGCATGACATAGAACCAGTTTTTACAACTAATACTGTATTGCCATTTATTGAGATGTGCTTATTATTAATTTTAAAACATACGCCCGCGGTAAAAAGACCAAGCACCATTATAATCAATAGGGCGAAAGCCATATAGCTAAGAACCTTACCTATATGACTTTTCTCGTTTGTGCTTATTTGTTCTTGCCATAATTCTAGATCGTATTTTCCTTGTGCAAGCTCTTTCTTATACTCTTTTACACAAGTAGCATAACCAATCCAAGTAACGCCAAATACCGAAAATATAACTACAGCAATTTTAATTAGCGACAACATCGCAAACCCCATTAATTAATTTGGGCTAATTAAGCAACAGCCTTTACGTTAAAGCTGAAAGTAACTTTGAAGCTTAATGCTGCAACTTCGTCGTGCATTTCTTGAACTTCTGCTACATTTTCTGGAGTCTTATTATAAGACAATGCTGGTAATGTATAAAGATATTCAACGTCTGTATCCTTTTCTTCAGATACAACATCTTCGTTTAAATTGATAGCTGGGATATTAACATAAGTTAATGTTGAATTACCTGCATATTCACAAGAGAATGTTCCTGTGTATGTTGCAAAGTCAAGGTTGTCAAAATCGTTCTCATTAACGGCACCAATTAGTCTAATTTGTGTAAGTACAGTTGATCCATTTGGATCTGTTGACCAATAAATGCCGTCCTCTTCTGGTTTTGCACAAATAATATAAAGATTTGTAACATCAGCTGATCCGTCAGCGTTTTTAATTTGAACATTTTGTGCCTCAATTGCTGCAAATGCTGTGCCCGCAGCATTTACGTCATCAGTCTGAGCTGTTGTAAATGTCCATGTAGCGTAGCCTACACCCATAAGTGCTACGACTGCCATAACCGTAATAATCAAAATTTTGCTTCTTAATTTCATTTTTACTAACTCCTTTTAAATGAATTTTGCATCGGCAATCCTAGTATCCTGAACCAAGTAGAACTTCCTAGGTTACATCTTTATGATACCTAACGAAGTGTAACAAAATTGCCAAATAAGTGCAATAAAATTGCCACAAAAACGCTTGATTTTGCCAAAATTTTACATTATTTTGCCAAATTTCCCGATTTTTGCCAAATTTTGCCTATTATTATACATTTAAACGGAACCACAATTATTGGCATTTTCAATACAATTTTTATTAAAACAGTAGTAAATAAAATACGGCTAGCTTTTTATCGCTAGCCGTGAAAAAACAGTTAGTTATTGTTTATATTATTTATACTTTCTTGACGGTTCCTCCGGTTGCAATAACCATTTTAACTGCCTCAATTGAGTAGTCTTGCAATTCAACATGAAGTTTTTTATCAAGGCTACCACGGGCAAGAAGTTTTACGTATCCAACTTTATTTGGAATCAACTTCTTTGCCTTCAACGCATCGATATTTACTACATCTCCATTTTTAAAGTTATTCGATAAAATATCTATGTTAACAATACTCTTCTTTCCTATTGCTTTTTCGCCCGTGCTTTCCACGATAATTGCACTCTTTGCTACATCATCTTCTATCATGTTTATTGCTTCTGCAACAGTAACCTTCTTGACTGTTTGAATTGGAGCAAATGTTTGCTTTTGAATAGTAGCCCCTGTATAAAGCGCAATCGTACGATCAATCATATACTTAACAGCCTCATCTGTTAAACTATCGTCAATTACAACAGAATACCATCTTTCTTTTGCCTTAGGGAATGCACTCTTATTAACCGTCTTATAATCTTTTGCTAGTTCTTCACCTAATGCATCTTTCGTTTTTAGAAGTAGCATTGTTGCACCATCTGTCTCGTATGCATATATAAAGCAAATCTTGTTACCATCTTTTGTTGTTACGTAGTGCGTATCAGCAAGAGGTAAGCCTGTCTTTGTATAATTTTCACGAGTGTTAATCTCAACCACATCTGGATACTTTTGGGTCAAATATGCGTTTATGAATGCTTTAGTAATCTTCTCGCTTCGAGTAGCAGTAGCTGCGATTGCAAGGCTCTCTTTTAATCCTAATCCTTCCTGTTCAATAGGATTATAGTTTCTATTTTGAATCATGGCGCCTGTATAAACAGCTATAGTACGATCTAGCATATCTAAAACTTGCACATTAGATACATTGTCATCTATTACAATAGAGTACCATTTATCTTTTGATTTAGGGAAAGCACTCTTATGTGCGTTCTTACATTCTTTTTCAAGTTCTTTACCCAATGCATCTTTTGTCTTTAGAATTAGCATTGTAGCGCCATCTGTTTCGTATACATATATAAAGCATACCATCTTGCCATCTTTGTCTTTCACATAGTGAGTGTCGGCTAATGGCAAGCCAGTCTTTGTATAGTTTTCACGAGTGTTAATTTCAACGCAATTTGCATAATTTTCGCTTAGATAAGCATTAATAAACGCCTTAGTTATCTTTTCGCTACGTGTTGCTGTAGTTGCAATTTTGATGCTTTCTTTTAAGCCTATTCCTTTGTCTTCAGATTCTTCAACTTTTGGCTCTTCCAACTTCTCTTCTTTTGCGATTGGTATTTCTTTAACACCTTGTTCTTTTTCCTTCTTATCGCGTTTTATAAAGAAGAATATCAATAAACCAATTAATAAAATTGCAAATGCTCCGCCAATTACGATTAAAGCTATTGCCCAATCAGGAATTTTATTTGGGCCAACAGGTTCACTATCACCTGCTTTTTTACCTAATAAAGCAAATTCTGAAAGTCTAGTAACGCGCACTGTAACTACCGTTCCATCTTCAGAAATAGTATATGCTGAATCTGGGATCTCGTTAATATCATCTTCAGCGTGAACATGTAAAACCTTAAATGCTTTACCACGTAATGCTTCAGGAATATCCATATTGATAACTACAACAGCACCTGGCTTGACATCAGATGGTTGTATTTCCTCTCTTAACTCAATACCGGTTACAGGGTCTGTCGTAATACGGATTAGTTTTACATCATAAACGATAGCTATTTCATCATCGCTTTGCATTCTATCTTTAAGAACACTATTGTCCGATTCAACAATTTCTTGAGATACATCTGTTCTAACTTCTATTTCAAGAGTGACGCCTTCTTGAGGGTCACAATCCTCCAAAGCTACTTCAACAGCTGGTTTTTGAGGATCTCCACCTTCACCTTCGCCGCCTTCATCTTTAGGAGTTAAAGTCCAGTTATCAATATTAGGATCATCTTCTTTTTCTGGAGCAGGTTCGATAGGATTATTCTCTCCACCGCCTTCTCCTCCTTTGCCTCCTTTGTCACCTTCGTCAGGATCTTCAGGAATAACATCTGATTTTAATGCTACAAAGGCAAAATCAGATAATCTATCTATATTTGCTATAGTGACACGAAGCCCTGCAGTATCTGTACTATATGTAACAAATTCATAATCATCTATTGCATGAACATGTAGAATGCGGAAGTTCTTACCAATAAGCAAATCCGGAATTGTTAATTTTACTGTAATTGTTGCGCCTGGTCCGATATCAGATGGTTGAGCAGCAATTGGCTCTTGTTCAACTCCATCAATAACAATTATTTTATAAAGCGTTACATCGTGAACACGCACTATAGTTTCATTATCTTCTATGATTCCAGCTGGGTCTATTGATAAAGAGCTCTTAGCTTTAATCCTAATAGACCACTTTGTAGTAGCATCTGCATCCCACTTTGCATAAAGAGTGATATTTTCACTAATATTGATACTGCTTTCACCTGGCACATAATTATTCCCAAGTCCATCGGCTTGTGTATTCCAGCCAACTAGCGTATACCCTTCACGAGTATATCCAATGCTCTTTACTGCTTCAAGATTGTAATATTCATTTTCTTTAATTATGGTATTTGCATTAATTAGCACATATTGCTCGGACATTGTACCCATTCCGCCATTTGCGTCAAAAGTAACAACTACGTAATCATCGCTTATATCACTATGTTCAACGCCTCCGTTGATAGTGCCGCCTATCATTGTCATTATGCCATGATCAATATAAACATTATTGCCATTAGTTGCCGTATTACCTGTAATAGTACCACCATACATATTGAAATATGCTGTAGTAGCATACTGGTCAAGTTGACACCCTACATATACGCCGCCACCATTTGTAGCTGTGTTACCAGTAATCAAACCACCATACATATTAAACTTTGATTGCCCAACATGTCCTCTACCATCAATCCATACTCCGGCTCCATTCATAGACGCATTGCCACTGATTGTGCCGCCATACATATTGACGATTGCGCCGCTGTTTATGTAAAGCGCGCCACTCAAGCCATTGTCGGCTGCGCCTGGGTTTACACCTGTCAATCTTCCTGCATTTGTTCCGCTGCTGTCGATTAAATTTAATACGCAGTTATTCCCGTTAATCTGGATAACACGCTGTTCTTCTGCCGTGCTATTAAGAGTTATTGTCTTACCATTTAAATCAAGTGTTAATTCAGGTATATCATTTTTATAAATCTTTTCTGTAATCTCTACATCTCTAAGTAGTGTTAATTTAGTCCCATCCACCCAAGCATTTACAGCACTGTCAATAGTCTCATATTTTACAATTCTCTCGCCATTTGTTACACTTGCAATGGCAATGTCATAATTAACCTCATCATCTTTTATAAAAATCGCATAGTCCACATTATCGCTGGCAAAATAGTCGTTAGGATCTAAGCCGTCCATATAAGTAGTCCATCCACTTGTTAGAACGCCTTGGCTTGCTCCGTTATATCTTCCAATAACGATAGGATTAACGTTGCTCGCAGGTATTGAACTTTCAAGAACAAGATATGTATGCCATAAAACAATATCGCTTGGTTCGGTGCTAGACTTCTTATTTCCCTGTATCGTTGCTGACCCAGACATAATTAAATCGTAGCCTGCAAAGACACCACCGCCACTATTACCAGTAGCAATATTTCCAGTAATCACACCACCTGTAAAAGTAAATGATGGACCTGCATTGATACCGCCTCCTTGTTTTGTATAATTATTTCTAATTATTCCGCCAGCGATTACACTACCACTATTGTTATTGTTTATTTGAATACCGCCGCCGCAGCCTTCGCTCACATTTAGTTCAATTACGCCGTCCGTCATATTAACAGTGCTGTTCCCTGTCAAGCAAACGCCTCCGCCTTGAGCCCCGTTTCCAAGTGTTTCGTTGCACTTGATAACTCCGCCAGTTATAGCTAAAGTTCCGTTGTTAAGAGCGATTCCGGCTCCACCATGAGCATCAGCAGAATTGCCGATGATAGTGCCTCCATTAATACTTACTGTTGCGCCATTAGCATTAATGCCAGCACCCTTATCTGCATTACCTCCAGTTATATAACCGCCCGTAAATGTTCCTCTAGCATTTTCAGGTGTTGCATTGTACGTATCTTCATCACAAATTGTCGCAAGTCCTGCCCCATTCTCTTTAGGAGATTCTACAATGTAGTAATATGTAGTTGAAGAATCACAATCGTATAAATTGAAAGTAATACCACTGCCTACACTAATTACACTACCACTACCTGTCATTGTAATTCCATGACCATTTAGGCAAAGATTAGTTGTGCCTGATGGAACTTCCCATGTTGAATCAATTTTAACATCATTTGTTAAATAATAGTTGCCTGCAGAGGTTGGCAAACTATCCGTCGCTGACCAAGGATTAAAAACTATACTATTATGTTCGTGTGGTGGGTTACCGCAGTATGCCTCACCATGATATAAACAAATATCATTCCCAGCTTCATCGACAAAATAGTCGGCAGGATTTTTCCCATCCATATACGTAGACCAGCCACTAGTGAATGTGCCAGTACCAGATGCCAACCTAATATAAATCTTCTCTGAGTTTGTTAAAGCACCTTCGATGTTGATAGCTTTACTTCCCACATACAAATTCGATCCTGCTTTAGCACTAGTGTCTGCGGTTGTGTTATTCTTAACAATTAAATTACCCTTTAAACCAACAGTAAGGGTTGCTTCGTTAAGACTAACGGCACCCGCACCTGCTTTAGAGTTATTATCATGGATATAGCCTCCGTACAACTTCAACGAAACGGCATAACCGCTACCTGTGTTCCAGAACGAAATCGCACTACCAGCTGACCAATTCGTCTTGTTATATGCTATTTCGCCTCCGTAGACATCAATCTCTGCATTGTGCCATCCGAAAATCGCGCAACCAGAGTTTTGAGCATAATTGTAAATTATACTTCCACCATACATGCGGAAAGTCGAATTATCATTACAATATACTCCTGCGCCACAGTTGCCGCTCGCTGTTACTTGATTGCCTATGATGTTGCCACCATATAGATTGCACGTACCATTAACATAGATTCCACCACCATGCAATTGACCGTCATTGCCTTTCCCTCCGGCGATATAACCGCCTGTAAAACTTTTGCTACCCGAAGTATTATTGATGTTTGTAGCTATGCTATTGCTATTTACCTCGAAATAGTGCGTGGTGTTGCCACAATCATAAATGTTAAGTGTGCTAGTGCTTGCCACGACGATTACGCTACATGTGCCAGTCGTTTTAATACCAAAACCGTTCAAACAAAGATTAGTCGTACCTTCAGGAACATTCCAAGAAGAACTAATTGTCATGTCTTGCGTTAAATAATAATTTCCAGCAGAAGTTGGCAAAACATCAGTCTCTGTCCAAGCAGTGAATAAAATGTCATCATGTAAGTGTGGTTGTGGCCCAAAATACACCTTATCTTGATATAAGTAAATGACATTATCTTGATTATCACTATGGAAATAATCAGAAGGTTTTGCATCTCCCATAACGCTCGACCATCCATCGATAAAAACTCCAGCCTTCGCTGTTGTAGGATTAAAACCATTTCCTCTTATTAAGTAAATATTCGCGCTTGATGTTAATTTAGAAGATATTTCTATTGTCGGAATAGTATCACCACCACGCAATACAATATTATCATCTATACCAGAAGTATATTTAAAATTATTGTTAATTACAGGATTACCACCAATTTGTAAAGTTGAGTACGAAAAATATTCAAAATCGATAGCGCCACCGCTGTCTCTTACGGAATTATACGCAATAACACCACCGTTCAATGTAATTTGTCCTGCACGTAGCATAATACCACCGCCGGCAGCAGCTCTATTATTAGAGATCTCCCCTCCGTTCATGACAAACGTGCCGACAGAATCCGCAGCAAAAATTGCGCCTACACATACGCCACCGCCTACGTTGTCAGAAAAATTATATATAATTGAAGCACCATTTTCCATAGTAAATGTGCCATTGTATCCAACCCAAACACCGGCGCCTTTTACAAATTCTCGTGTCATGCTATTGCCAATGACAGTTCCTCCATACATATGCAAATTGCCACCATTAACGAAAAAACCACCGCCTAAGACTTTATCACTACCTAAATCAGTACCTTGTCCGCCTGTAATGTAACCACCAATAAAACTTTCTCTACCGCTACCTTCAGTCTCGTTAATATTTTGAGCACAATTGTTACTGTTAACATCAAAATAATGTATAGTATCGCCACAGTCGTAAATGTTAAGAACCGCGCCATCATTTACAGTAACAACGCTTTGATTTGCATTAGCCATTATTATGCCATGACCAATAAGGCAAAGATTTGTTGTTCCCAATGGAACTTCCCAAGTAGATGATAAAACTACATTCGCTGTCAAACAATAATTGCCAGCTTCTGTTGGTAAAGAATCTGTACTTTTCCATGCAGTAAATGTAATACTATTGTGAATATGTTTAACAGTCAACGTGACCGTTGCAGGATCAGAATCTAAATAGTTCGCAGCATCTGGATTATAAACAGCTTCAAATTCATGAACACCGCTATCGCCTATTGGTGTAGTTAAATCATCAACCCATCTCCATCCATCTGGAAGTTCGACATCCGCAAGAGTCCAGTTTTCTCCAACGTTTATTGCAGTTGGAGTGTCAATTGGATCAGGTGCCAATGCTTTATTTATAGTAAAGGTCACTTCTATGCTTACAGGCTCATCATTTACTGTAGAACTTATGATTGCCTTATAATCCCCTGAATTTATACAAGAGCTAACCCCTTCGTATTCGTTATTAGCATTCTTTTTAAAATACTCGACATTAACAGTTAAAATCGCATCATTATATGTCAAAGCCACTTCTTTAGGATTGCCGTTATATGTTAAATCGTCTGGCAAAGCAATTCCGTTTGTAATTAATTCATTCCATTCGTTTGGTTGAATAGTGGCATAAGTCTCTTCTGCATTAAACAATTTTTGACGATTTGTAACTGCTTCTTGTGGATCATTAGGAGCAAATAACTCTCTTAATTCTTGATTGTCTACAGCATCATAGGCTGCGCGTGCAGCATCGATTGTTTCCTTACATTCAGAAGTAAATACTACTGGAACTGGAATCTTAGAAATTAAAGCAATAACATCCTTAACAGATGCTTTCTTATAATTTTCATCTGCATTTAAAAGATAATCTCGATTTACAACCTTTAATTGCAATTCTGGATCAAGCGCATCATATGCAGCACGTGCTGTGTCGATTCGCTCTCTTATTGTCTTTGTGTATGTAATTTCCCCACCAATATCTTGAATTAACTCACTAACTCTCTCATAAATTGTAATATCCTCATTATCCTTATTGTATACATGTACTTCTCCGACATGAGTTGAGTAAGTAGCGAAGCCGTTTTTTGAGTTATGACCATAAGTATTGTCAGCTGTGTAATTGAATGTTACCGTACCACTGCCTGTAAAATAAACATTAATAGGATAATTATTCGAAGAATTATTGAGAGCGAACACCATCGTTCCGCTTGTTGTAATAGATGAATCTCCAACCAACTCTATATACACATTAAGAGGCCCATATTGTGGAGATAATAAGAATATATAACTTTGGTTTGATGCTGTTAGATTTAAATTACTAAAACAAAGATAAACATTATTAACACCATAGTTATATCCTATAATTTGCACTTCTTTTGTAGCAATCGTTTTAGTACCAGAAAAAACATAGCGATTTGCCTCAGATGAGCTAAATGAATAATAGTTCGTATTTGTTTTATCCCCTTCGCCTAAACCATAATATGTTGGATATATATGGGTGTATTGATGAGCCGATATGTCTATGTTAACATTTCCGCTCACTGTTGCTAAAGTAAGATTTGCCCCACTTTCATCAATCTTGTAACCTATATTTGCAGCAAATAAATCGCAAGCTTTGTAATAGTCATTCGTCCAAGTTGACATAAAATTGCCTGTTCCTGCTTGCATCTCTATATACGCCTTTACCCCGTCTGTCTTATGTGGAGGATATTTGGTGTCCTTCAATGCCATCTTGTATCCTGTCGCAAAATATATATCTCCATGTCGAGCCGTAGGTAAAATTTCATTAACAGTAATAGATTCTGCATAAAAATTACTATACATATTCATTTTCGCATTTGCACTTATGCATAAGTTTTGGTTCGTTACATAAACACCTGGTCCAACGCCGGTTGTATAGTTTTCATAAATAGATGCTTCTTCTTGTCGTAAGAATCCATAAATTGCTCCGCCTTTTGCATTTGTCCCAATAGCGGCATTTCCATACACCTTAGTAGAGCTGAACTCAAAACACACCCAACCCGCTATGGCACCACCATATCCATTACCACTCTGTCCCGCGGTATTATGCGCTATAATTATCGAACCTGTTTGCGTTTCCATTCCTTCGTTCATCTCTGGAATATCACTATTATAATTACGCTTATTAGCATAAACTCCACCACCTTCGCTACCAGCTTGGTTTCCAATAATATATCCAGCGCGTCCACCATCGCCGTGTGTTTTGAAATACGCATTTGTTGCTACATAAACAGCACCGCCGTAATCTGCGTGATTGCCAAAAAGCGTAGCTCCTTGCAATGTAAATTTACTGCTATAAATATATGATTTTGATGAATCACCCTCGATATAAACAGCTCCACCATATGTATTGCCGCCAATGACTCTACCTGTTCCTCCGGTAATATATCCACCTTCAAAGCTCCCTTTACGAGCAGCCGCGACATATGCTGGATCTGATTCGTCGTCCGCTATCTGTCCAACAAAATTAAGCTCATTATTGTGCGAATCAGTAACAGTCTTTCCAATGTAGTAGTAGTGAGTTTCATCAAAGTTGTATTCACATAAAGTAAATTCAAGTCCCATTGAGCCAAGTGGCACATAAATTGCACTGCCACTTCCCGTCATCGTTACGACGTGTCCGTTTAAACATAATTTTATTCCGTTTGCGGGCACCGTCCAAGTTTCAGCCAATGTAACATCTTTTGTTAAATACCATCCTTGTGAACCGGAAGGTTGTATTTCGGTTGGCAAGTGATCGTCATATTCCCATGGTGTCCATTGATTCATGGTGGCCGTTCCGGCATCGCTTTCTCTAGATTTTGGTTCGGAATAATAATACGTTTTATTTTCGTAAATGTAAATGTAAGCTATTATACAACTATCTTGGTTCCAAGTAGCGCTTTTTGTTGTGATAGATGCGTCTGTTTCAACCACATCTCCGCAGCGTTTGCAAACATACTTAGCACTCACCGACCACCCATAAGAATTGTCAGCTGGCGTCCAGGTAAATTCAATATTATCAGAGTCGTAATCATGTTTAAGAGATGCAATATTTAGTTGAGACTCAGATGCAACTTCTTGTTTATTCACATTGAATTTCTTATCACAATCTGTGCATGTATAGTACTCATGCTTACCATTTTGTGTACAAGTAGGTTCTACCCTTTCATGGTAAACATAGTTGTGCCCACCATAAATGATTAAATCGCCCTCATCTATCTCTTTTTTATTGCTATCAAAATACTTGCCACATTCCTCGCAATGATAGTATGCCCAATGGCCATCGGCATCTAGTGTAGCATCTACTTTTTCGACCAACTCACCATAATTGTGCACATGTTCTGGTTCTGAATATACCGTTTCATCATTATTTAAAACTATTGTGGCAATTGCGCCACAAATGGCAATAATCAAAAAGACCAATAATATGCCTATGGTTGTCAAATGGTTTTGTCTATTTGTATTATTCATAAGAGTTTATATCTCCAAAAATTTTTATTTATGGTTGTTGTTCTTCATCGGTATATGTGTCTCCACAAATAGTGCACTCATACGTGATGTGTCCATCGTCTCCATATATTGCTTCGTAATTATGTCCTTGAGACTCAAGAACTATGGTTTGCTTTTGCGTGAAGGTTTTACCTTCGTATACAGCTTTTGCTGTATAGACTATAGAGCCATCCTTTTCACAAGTAGCTTCTGTAATCTTTTTGGTAATTTCCGCATCAAGAACAAGATCTTCTCCGCCTACTTTATCAGCAAAAGTGACTGTTGCCGTAAGATTATCATCTCCCCATGCCCAAATGCCATTATCAAAGTCGTATTCTGGAAGTTCTATAGTGTCTATCGCATAAGTTTTACCATTAACCATCAAATAGAAATATAGGTTTTTTGGCGCGTTCATCGTAAAATGATATTCCGTGAATGCTTCAACACCATCTACTTGATATACAATATTCCCCTGTGCATCTTTAGCTACAAGAGTATAGTGTTCTGTCGCTTTTAACTTTGCATTTTGGACCGTGACATAAACATCGCTGCCATCCATACGCGAGACTATCTCTCCTTTGTCTGCAGGTTGAGTCGATGTGAAGTAATAACTTTCAAAGAATACTTTTTCTTCATTCTTAACAGTAACTTTATATCTTGTTCCAGGTTGAAGATTGTCAAATATGATTGTCAAACGTTCGGGATCGACAACCTGCTCTTGATACACATCGTCATCTCCAGTTAATACAGCATAGATAGGATTAGCAAAATCCTCTTCTTGCGCTCCTGTCATTTCAACTTCTAATACAAGACGATTCATATCCGCCAAAATAAGTGAAAGGCTAATAGCTAGATTACTTAAAAAGACTGCAACTACAACTACAGCAGCTGCCACGCTTGCAGCAACTACGCCTGCTAGCGCGCCTACACTACCTCCTACAGATGCAGAGGCTGACGCCACCGCAGATGAAGAGGAAGATGCCTCGCTTGAAATATCAACAGAAACTGCTTTTTTATTCTCTTCTTCTTGCGTCTTCTCGATTTTGAAGTTCTCATCAACGCGTGTTGACTCTTTTTGCCCTTTTAATGAATCTTCCTTTATATATTTGGGATTGTCATTGTCATATTTTTGGTTACGAGCATCCTGAGCCTTTATGTTGAGTCCGTCTGGATTATATATACCGTAATTATTTATTTCTTCTCTCATTTTTAAATGTTATTAGCATCGCTATCTGCGATTCCTTTGCTTAATTGTTTTTGCTCTGTAACAAATACTTTAGCATCGCTTTGTTGTTTCTTTGTTACATCTTCGAATTCTGTAGGTTGGTTAACTACTACTTGTGGGAATGGTATATTGATATTGTTCTTATCAAATGCAAGTTTAAACATTCTATTCATGTCACGTTCAACTTGATATCTTGTACCTTCCTCACAATTAGCTACAAAACGAATAACTACTGCAGAATCAGCAAGTTCAGCTACACCCTTGTAGAAAGGTCCTTCAATAATGTCTGGAATTGCTGCCTTAATTTTTGGAAGTTCTTCTTTCATAATAGCTTCTACACGTTCTAATGATTCGCCGTATTCGATACCAATATCACAAATAGCTAATGATAGTTGGTTTGTCATATTAACGATTTCTTCAAGCTTGCTATTATTTACAACCTTGACGTTACCACCTGCATCAACAATTTGTGTAGTGCGGATACCAATTTCTTTAACAGTACCTCTAAATCCGTTATAGACAATTATGTCGCCTACTTCAAATACACCTTCAAATACAATAAATAATCCTGCAATTATATCTGCGATAAGTGGTTGTGCACCAAGGCCTACGATTAATCCTAAGATTCCAACACCTGCAAGGATTGCTGTTGTATCAACGCCAAATGATCTTAAAACAAAGAATAGTAGCACTATAACTGCAGCATACTTTATAAGGCTGCACAAAATTTCAACAATTGCTTTGCCCTTCTTCAATGGAGCAGCAAGCAAACTTAATACCTTGCGAAGTACCCAGCTTGCTCCAAGGAAAAATATGAAATAACTGATAAGGCGAATAAATACATTAAACTCCCCAGTATTGACAAAGAAGTTCATGCTACGCCAAAACATATTCATTGGGTTGAACATTAGTGTGCCAAACGCCATTATAATAGCGTATGCTATCAAAATAAGATATCCAAAGCACTTTAAAACAAAGTTCAATGAAAACTTAAAGTTTTTAAAATAATTCATAAAAGATTGTTTGATTTTATCCATATGTTTCTCCTTATATTTCATATTAAGTATACTATATTTATATATCTAGTGTATATTACGCGTAATTAACGTGCACGTACAAGGCGCAATTATTAGATTTTTTGGCATAAAAAAAGGACCTGATTATAAAATCAGGACCTATGTTTCTAATAATTTATTAGTTTGTCTTATTTTTTAAAGAACCTATCGTATAAGCCTTTGAATCCACATCCATGTCTTGCTTCATCTTTTGCCATTTCATGAACTGTATCGTGAACAGCATCATAGCCTAAAGCCTTTGCTTTCTTAGCTAAATCCAACTTGCCTTGGCAAGCTCCGTGTTCTGCATCTACTCTCATCTTTAAATTCTTTTCTGTAGAAGTAGTTAATACTTCGCCTAAAAGTTCTGCGAATCTTGAAGCATGATCTGCTTCTTCAAATGCATATCTCTTGAAAGCTTCTGCTATCTCTGGATATCCTTCTCTATCGGCTTGTCTAGACATTGCTAGATACATACCAACTTCTGAGCATTCTCCATTAAAATTATCTCTAAGACCAGCTACGATTTCTGGATCTAGTCCTTGAGCTGAACCTACTTTATGTTCATCTGCAAAAACTAATTGATCTCCTTCTTCAACTTTGTTGAACTTTTCTTTTGGTGCTTTACAAACTGGGCACTTTTCTGGAGCTTCATCAGCTTCTACTGTGTAACCACAAACTGAACAAACATATTTTGCCATAAGTATAACCTCCATTATTTTCTTCGGTTCTTTAATTTTACCATTTTATAGTGATCAATACATCCCCAAATATTGCCACTTTTTATCTTATTAATGAAATAAGACAAAAATGTAGCCATTGCCTTTAATCAACCTTTTACACTAAATAAATATTTAATATGATATAATATTTTATGCAAAGACAAGGAGAGTTAGTTATGAAAAAGAATTTTGACTTCAGCGTTTCTTATACAGCAAACGGCCAAAAATACACATCAGACAGATTAAAGAGCGATCACTTTGAAATTGTTTTAACAGAAAAAGAAGAAGTGCTAAAGGCTGTATTATATCCAAAATGTCCAATTTCTAACATAGAGATTTCTATGACTTGCACTCACCTATACACTCCAGAGAGCAAGATCTTCGTTAACGGATATCAATCTTGGACAGATACACGTGAATTCTTTATCGATGAAAAATTACCAAGGCTTAGCAAATTCGGTCATATCTTGCCTGTTTTAAAGGCTTATGGCGATGAAAACTTTGTTAAATATCCTCCTCGTGGAGTATTCCATGGTTATACATATGGATACATTAGAGATTTTAATAAATTATATTTATATGGCTCTATGACAGAACAATGTGGCTACACTATTGTTAAATTCGACACAAGGAAAAATGCCGTTATAATTTCTAAGGATTTAGATGGCGTTACAATTTCTAATCCATACGAAGTATTTAATCTAGGCTATTTTGAAGGCGAATACGATGAAGTATTTGATAGATACTTCTCTCTACAAAACCTTCCAGGTTTAAGATTGAAATCTGCTACTGGTTATACATCTTGGTATAACTACTATACAAAAGTTACAAGACAAAATATTGATAATGACTTAAAGAGCTTTAAAGAAAGAGATATTCATCCAATGTTCTTCCAAATCGACGATGGCTATCAAACAAATGTTGGTGATTGGCTAAGCGTTAAGAAAGAATTTGGTAATATGAAAGAATTAACAGATAACATTCACAATCAAGGTATTCGTGCTGGATTATGGCTTGCTCCATTTGCTTGTTTAAAAGCCTCTAACGTTTATAAAGAACACAAAGATTGGCTATTGAAAGATGCAAAAGGAAGATATGTTAAAGGTGGATTAAACTGGGATGCCATAAATGGTTTCTTTGTTTTAGATATTGAAAAACAAGAAGTTAAGGACTATCTAAAGCACGTATTTGACGTTGTTTTAAACGAATGGAACTTTGATATGGTTAAACTTGACTTCTTATATGCAGTTTGCCAAATTCCTAGAAACAACAAGTCTCGTGGACAAATCATGTGCGAAGCTATGGATTTCCTAAGAGAATGTGTTGGCAACAAACTAATTCTTGGATGTGGTGTTCCTCTAGGACCAGCATTTGGTAAAGTTGATTTCTGTAGAATCGGCTGCGATGTAAATCTAAAGTGGGGCGAAAGCTTTGTAGATAGAAATATCCATAGAGAAAGAGTATCTACAATAAACACTCTAAACGACACTATCTTTAGACGTCATTTAAACGGAAGAGCTTTCGTAAACGATCCAGATGTATTCTTCTTAAGAGACTATAACATCGAGCTTACAGAAGAACAAAGATTGTTGATTGCCGACATAAATAAGCTATTTGGCGGCGTATTATTTATCTCTGATGATATCTCAACTTACAATGAAAAGAATCTAGATAATTTAAGAAACATCTTCAAAGAAGATGAAATCGAGATTTTGGAAGCTGAATATATTACTAAATCTATTATTAGTATTAGATATTCAATTAACGGAATCGAGCAAGAATTGTCTTTTGATATCCAAACAGGAAAGTAAAATTTTTTCAAGTAGTTTACATACATTTGACAGTCTACCATTAAGTTGGTAGACTTTTTTTGACACTAAACGGAGGCACACTATGTGTGGAATTATAGGATATACTGGAACCGAATATGCTAAAGATATAATCATTGAAGGATTATCTACTTTGGAATATAGAGGTTATGATAGCGCAGGCGTAGCGCTAGGTGGAGATTCTATCTCTATCTACAAAAAATCTGGCCGAGTATCTCAATTAAATGATTTGATTCCTAACTCATTTTCTAAAATTGGTATTGGCCACACACGTTGGGCAACACATGGCGCCCCTACTTCAAGAAATGCCCATCCACATCTTTCTTTCGATGGAACAATTGCAATCGTTCATAACGGTATCATCGAAAACTGTGATGTATTAAAAAAAGAAATTACTTCAAGAGGAATTACTTTCCAATCAGACACAGATAGCGAAATCATTGCTCACCTTTTAGCACTTGAAGATCAATCAAATATGGTTCAAGCTGTTGAAAATGTAGCAAAGAAGATTGAAGGCTCTTCATCTTTCTTAGCAATAAGAAAAGGTGATGACAATATCTATTGCCATAAGAAAAATGCTGCTTTAACAATCGGTATCGGATTAGATGGAAACTACATTGCTTCAGATATGTTAGCTTTAGCTGACCATACTAAAAAAGGTATAGTATTATCTGATGATGAAACAGCAATTTTATCTAAAGATTCTGTATCTGTATATAAAGATGGCGTAAAGATTAAAAAGCAATTAATAGATATTTCTTGCAAGCCACCAAAAATCTGCCCTTGCTATATGCAAGCTGAAATCGACGAAATTCCAACTGCTCTTCAAAATACTTATGATTCATTCTATTCAACAATTAAGAAAGAATGCATCGAAGATATCAAAAAAGCCGAAAGAATCGCTATCATCGCTTGTGGTACAGCATATCATGCTGGATTATATGGAAAAGAAGTAATTGAAATCCTTGCAAATAAACCTTGTGAAGTTTATATAGGTAGTGAATATGATAGAGCTAGATTCATATCTTCAAAGACATTTGCAATATTCATCAGCCAAAGTGGCGAAACAGCAGATACTTTAGCTGCAGTAAATAGAAGTAAAGAATTAGGCGCAAAGACATTGTCTATTACAAACGTAGCAAATAGTTCAATTACATTCTTAACAGACTATGCTCTAATCTTGGAAGCTGGTCCAGAAATTGCTGTTGCTGCTACAAAGTCATATAATAGCCAACTTCTAATGTTATATCTTTTAGCAAATGAACTTGCAGGAAAGAAAGTAGATAAGGAAGTTGTTAAGAAATTAGCAGATGAAGCAGCTATGCTATCTACTCACTCAATCTTTACAGAATCTATGGCAAAGGATAATTTGTTCTTTATCGGTAAAGGCATTGATGAATTATCTGCTATGGAAGGCGCTTTGAAGTTCAAAGAAATTACATATAAGATGGCTGAAGCATATCCAGCTGGAGAGCTAAAGCACGGAACTATTGCGCTTATGGATAAACATTGTACGGTTATTGCTCTTGCAACAAATGAAAAAGATAAGCAAAAGTTAACTGTATCTGTAAGTGAAATAAAAGCAAGACACGCAAAGACAATTGGTATTTCAGCGGTTGGAGAAATTGGATGTGATATTTCACTATTCTTACCAAAGCTAAGTGATCCTCTTCTATATCCAATCCTATCTATTATCCCAATGCAACTTCTATCTTTATCTACATCATTCCACTTAGGAATAAATCCAGATAAACCTAGAAACCTTGCTAAATCAGTAACAGTTGTATAAAAAGATGGGGATGACTTAGTCATCCCCAATTTATTGGTTTTATATTTATTAAAGCGTTGGCTTTCTAAATGAGAATCCCTCTTTTTCTAAAAGCTCAACTTTCTTCATAATTACGTTTACAAAAGCATCATTGTTTTCAGTATTAACAATCATATTGATTAATTGTTCTGTAGTATCATTTGTATCACCATTAGATAGCATCTTTCTAACAGCAAATGCACCTTGAAGTTCTTTTTGTGTTAACAATAAGTCTTCTCTTCTTGTGCTTGACTTATTCAAGTCAATTGCTGGGAATATTCTTCTTTCACTCAACTTTCTATCTAGGTGAATTTCCATGTTACCAGTTCCCTTGAATTCTTCGTAGATGACATCATCCATTCTACTTCCTGTATCTACAAGGGCTGTTGCGATAATTGTTAAGCTACCGCCATTTTCAATATTTCTTGCGCTACCGAAGAATTTCTTTGGTGGGTGCAATGCACCTGGATCCATACCACCAGATAGAGTTCTACCTGTAGGTGGAATTGTTAAGTTATATGCTCTTGCCAATCTTGTTAAAGAGTCCATAATAACTACAACATCTCTTCCAAGTTCTACGCTTCTTTTAGCTCTTTCGATTAAAAGTTCAGCAGCTTTTGTATGATGTTCTGGCGTTTCGTCGAATGTAGAATATATAACTTCGCCCTTAATGCTTCTTTGCATATCTGTTACTTCTTCTGGTCTTTCATCGATTAAAAGAACATATAATTCAATTTCTGGATAGTTGTTTGAAATAGCATTTGCAATTTTCTTCAAAAGTGTTGTTTTACCAGCTTTTGGTGGAGAAACTATCATAGCTCTTTGGCCTTTACCGATTGGAGCGATAAGGTCAATACATCTTATAGCAAAGTCGCTATTTTTGCCAGTTTCTAGTGTCAATCTTTCATTAGGAAAGATTGGAATTAAAGAATCGAAGTTTGGTCTAAAGCGAGCTGTAGATGTTGGATTACCATTTACTGATTCAACAGATACTACGCCTGATGGTTTATTTGATTCATTGTTTTTCTTTGCAGTAGCTTTGATATAATCACCTGGTCTTAATCCTAATGATCTTATAAGCTTTGCAGAAATGTATGCATCCTTTAAACCATATTCGCAGTTTTCTGCTCTTAAGAATCCGTATCCATCTTGGTGAACGTCCAAAACGCCTTCTTTTACTTCAAATTCATCCTTCTTGTCTTGCTTTGGCTCTTCTTTTTCTTCTGCATCAATTGGCAAATCTACTGTTGCTTCTGGTACAGAATCCACGATATCTTGCTTGATTTCTGGCTTTTCTTCTGAAGGCGCCTCTACCTTTTTAGCATCAACTTCGATTAAAGCATTGATGATGTCTTCTTTCTTTTTTGCTTTAATCCCTTCTGTTTCAGCAATAGCCTTTAATTGAGCAAGAGTCAATTTTTCTAAATCTTCTTTTGTAAACATTGATTTCTCCTCTTGAGGTTTATTATTTGCTTTATCTAATATCATCTTTTTTAGTTCGTCTTGAGAAATAGTTTCTGGGTTATCTATATTAAACTTTCGTGCTACATCTCTTAACTTAAACGCACTCATAGAATCGAGTACTCTTTGCGAGAATTGTTCTTTCATTATTCTACCTTTAATATTGGAATTTATTGCTTGGGGCGCAAGATGCGCGCCCCAAATTAAGTCAATTAAAATTTTTTATCAGAAAATACGTATACCTTTGTTGATTCGCCATCGAACTTTTCTCTATCAAATTCAATAGTTTCACCATCAACGTATACAACTTGTTCTTCATCGAATAAATCGATGAACTTATCAACGCCGTCGATATCCAATTCACTATTTTCTGTTTTGTAATGCATTGGGATTACAACATCTGGCATTAAGAAATCTACATATTCTTTTGCTTGTTCAGCATCGATTGTATAATTCCCTCCTACCGGAATCATTAATATATTTACAGAACCGATTGATTCGCCAAGATTTGGATTCATTTCTTGACCGATATCTCCCATATGGCAAATATCTATACCATCCATTCTGTATAAGTATATATTGTTTTCCCCTCTTTTTGCCCCTTTATCATTATCATGGTAACTAAGTAGAGCTGTAACTCCGACACCACCTATTTCCCATGTACCAATGCTATCTATAACTTGAGGATTTCCCGTTACATTCTTGATAGCACAATGGTCTTTATGTTTATGTGATACAGTAACAATATCTGCGCTAACAGGCGCCATTTTGAAGCCGACATAGCTGTCATATGGGTCTGTAACTATTGAAGTGCCAGTAGACTCTGTAAGCTTAAAGCAAGAATGTCCTAGCCATTGAATTTTCATTGTTATTTATCTCCATCAATATTTAATGTCATTTGTTGTGGTTGAGCTGTCTTATATTTCTCAATCAATTCATTAATCTTATCATGTGGATCTAGAAGTGGTGATAATGATAAGTTTTGATCGCAAGCTGTAATGATATAAGCAATATACTTAGACATATCAGCTTGGATGAACCAAGGTTCATCGATCATTTCTTGATAAGAATATGTTAGGTTAGTACTTAAAACAGCAGTAAACAAACCTTGTTCATAAGCCTTACGGAATTTATCTAGACCTTCTGTGAATAATGCGAATGTTGCGCATAGGAAGATCTTACCACATCCTCTTTCTTTTAATTCTGAACATAGCTTTAATAAGCTATCTCCTGTTGCTAAGATATCATCTGCAACGAAGATTGTCTTACCTTTAACATCGTTACCAATATATTCATGAGCAACGATTGGGTTACGTCCATTAACTACGTTAGCATAGTCACGACGCTTATAGAACATACCTAAATCTACACCTAATACAGATGCGTAGTAGATGTTTCTACCCATAGCACCTTCATCTGGAGATACGATCATGAAGTTGTCTTTGCCCATATCGATTGATGGGAATCTCTTTAGAAGAGCCTTTAAGATTTGGTATGTTGGGAAGAAGTTATCAAATCCCATTAATGGTTCAGCGTTTTGAACTCTTGGGTCGTGAGCATCAAATGTAATGATGTCTGTAACGCCGATTGTATTTAATTCGTGTAGCATTTGAGAGCAATCTAGTGATTCTCTAGTAACACGTCTATGTTGTCTTCCGCCATATAATAGAGGCATTACAACAGTAAGCTTCTTTGCCTTTCCACCAATAGCACCAATCAAACGCTTTAAGTCTGCATAGTGATCATCTGGTGACATACGGTTTGGCGTTCCAAACATATTGTATGTTAATGAGTAGTTGCCAACATCGCAAATAATGTAAAGGTCTTTACCTCTAATAGTTTCAGCAACCATACCCTTACCATCACCTGTTGTGAATCTTGGGCATGAACTCTTAACTAAGAATGTTTCCTTTGTGTTTGTTAAGCCATGAGCTTTAACTTCGTTGTTGTACCATGTTGTTAGATAATAATCTACTTTATCGCCTAATTCTTTAGCGCCATCCATTGCAAGGATAGCCATGTTTGACATGTCTTTTTCAAACTTGAACATAGACTCGTAATATGGTTTCATTGTAGCCTCCAATTTATATAAGTGTTAATTTTTTCCTGATTGTTAAATGCATAAGTAAGGTTATTTAAACCTTTAACATCCTCAAAATATCTTATGCTGTTTGTGGGTAAATCCATCAAATCCTCTCGATTAAGTTATAAACTCTATGTTTATTCTAACACTAAGTAATTATTTATTCAAATATTTTGCGCACATTATATTTTATCTTTTTGGGATTTACTCTTCTGAAATTATTTCAATTCCAGTTGGCTTTGTTTGAACAACTTTTTTGAAAGCAAAATCGCCATTTATTTTATCTAAGCATGCGCTTGCTTCATCTTTTGAATCAAAGACCCCACATACAGCACTTCCACTTCCTGTCATAAATACTTTGTCTGTATATTTTTTTAATTCATCAATTGATTCTTGAATGCTTGGGCATAACTCAATTGCTGGTATTTGAAGGACATTAAATATCTTTTGATTATTTATGTCAAATTCATTTTGAATTTGTCTTCCAACTTTATCGTAATGATTATATACATCTTTTGTAGCAGCTCCCGGTATTTTTTGAAGCATAACCATATTCAATTCTGAATATTCTTCTATTGGGAAAATGATTTCGCCTTTGCATTTAACTTTTGCTGGGCCACCTTTCATCATATAGCAAACATCACTACCTATTGATAGAGCTAACTTTGTCATGAAACTTTGATCTATTCCATACAAATATGAATATGCGAAAAATACACCTGCAGCATCTGCTGAAGACCCTCCAACTCCTGCGTTCATTGGAATGCCTTTTTTTATTTGGATTTTCAATCTATAGCCATAGGCTAAAGTTAACACTTCAAGCGCCCTATATGCAGTGTTTTTTGCATCTTGCAAAACACCATCCATGTATACTTCATTTTCTGTTGATTTTTCTGCAATGATTTCATCGTATAAATCACACGATGCCATAACCATATCTAAAGAATGATATCCATCACTAAGGACACCTTTTATATCCAACATTAAATTGATTTTTGCATATACTTTTAAAGTTAGTTTTTCCATCATTTTGATTATATCAAATAATAAATTGTGAGTAAATGCACATCTATTGTATATCCCATAATATGGTGTTATACTTTTCATATGAAATTGTTAAAAAAGTTGTTTATAAAAAACTATCAAAATACCGATGATTCTTCCGTTAGATTATCTTACGGAATCGTTGCCGGAGTATTTGGCATTATCTCTAATGCTATCTTATTTATCGGCAAAATAATAATTGGCGTTATTGGAAACTCTATCGCGATAATTGCAGATGGTATAAACAACATTTCAGATGCTGGAACTTCAGCTGTTACTATCGTTGGATTTAAGCTTGCATCAAAGCCAGCAGATTCTGATCACCCATATGGTCACGCAAGGTACGAATATATCACCGGTCTTATTATTGGAATAGTAATTTTTGCAGTAGGTGCCCTACTTGGAAAGTCATCTATAGAAAAGATAATATCACCAGATGAGACAACTGTCACAATATATACATATATTGTCCTTGCTTTTTCTATTCTTTTAAAGCTTCTACAAATGCTTGTATATGCAGACTTTGCAAAGTCAATAAATTCTCAAACGCTAAAGGCTGCATCAAAGGATAGTTTAAATGATATTTTATCTACATCAATTGTTTTAATAAGCGCTATCATTATTGCTTACACAAACACTACTGTTTCAATTGATGGAATCTTTGGTTTAGCACTATCTATTTATATTGTTATATCTGCATCTTTAATGATAAAAGATATTATTAATCCTCTTTTGGGAGAAAAAGCAGATCCAGAATTTGTACAATCAATTGTTGATGCTATCTTATCTTACAAAGGAGTTTTAGGTGTTCACGATGTTCTTGTTCATTCATATGGACATGGCGCAACATACATAATGCTTCATGTAGAAGTTGATGCAAACACAAACATCTTAGAATCACATGACTTAATAGACATAATTGAGCACGATATTGCAACAAAGTTTAATGTTCATATTTCTATTCATATGGATCCTATCGTTATGGATAACGAAGAAGTAACATATCTTCATGATAGAGTAAAAGAAGGTCTAAAAGACCTTAATCCTGATTATAAATTTCACGACTTTAGAGTTGTTTTTGGAGTAACACACACAAATATTATGTTTGATGTTGTAATGCCTTTTGAAGATAAAACTACAAAAGAAGAAATAATTGCACATTTAACTAATGTGCTTAAAGATTATAAAACTCCTGTATTTTTCGTTATTGAAATAGATAGAATTTATTAAGAATACATCTCAATTATAGATTGAGCTACTTCCCTTTTTGTACGTCTTTGATCTTTTGCTGTTTTATCAATATGCTTATGTGCATTTTCTTCAGACATATGATTCTTTTCAATCAAAAGCATTTTAGCTCGAGAAACCAATTTAAACTCTTCGAGTTTTTCTTGAAGCTTAGTATTTTCATCATTTAATCTATTGATCTTTTGAGATTGGGCTCTGAAAAATCCTAATGTCTTATATAATTGACGCTTTGAAATTGGCTTTGCTAGCGCTATTATGCTTGTTCCATAAAGCTTTTGGTCAAGCGCGTCAATAACATCTGCATTTACAAGCATAATGACATTTGTCATTAATTTTTCATCAACGCCTAGTGCTAAGTCATGACCAAATTCATCTGTAAGCGGCGTATTAATAATTAGGGTTTCAATATCTTTTTCGTGAAGAATTCTTCTTGCCTCACTTGCAGATTTTACTTGCGCATAAATTGAATATCCAGCCTCTTTAATTAGCTGCAAAAGTTCAATATTCAATTCGACTTTAGACACAAATAAAATCTTTGGCATTAAATCTTAGATTCTCCCGAAATATTTGTCGTTTAAAAATCCTTCTTTGTCTTGTGAATTCTCATATTGCTCTAGTTCGTTTATCTTGTATGCGATAAATTGTTCTAAGTGCTTCTTTGGAATTACATTGTTTATAAAGTCACTATCTTTAGCACAATCAATAGCTGCCTTTAAAGAAAGTGGCAATGTTTCAAATTTAGAATTATCTAAAACTTCCTCTTTTACTTGCTTTGTTAATTCAAGCTTCTTTTCTAATCCTTCGGCCCCTGCAAATAGCAATAAAGCAAATGCAAAATATGGATTACATGATGGGTCAGCTGAATAGATAGCTGCCTTATATTTAGAAACCTTCATAACTTGGTGGAACTTTTGATCTGCCCAGCCAATATATTTTGGAGATTTATTAAAGCTGAATCTATCATATGAGTTTGGTGTAGGATTCAAAAATAGAGTCATATCTTTAATTCTGTTTAAAATACCAGCTAAGAAGTGCTTCAAATCATCGCTATCTGAGGTGCATTCAACCTTATCCTTCTTTAGAAGGACATTAATCATTAATGCGCTTCCTTCTTCATTTGGAATTGGCTTTGGCAAGAATGAAGCATAAAGTCCAGAACCTGCAGCAATAGATTTAACTGTTGATTTGAATGTCATAAAGTCATCTGCTGCATATAGAGCATCGTTGTAATTAAATCTTATTTCGTTTTGGCCTGGTCCTTTTTCATGGTGAGAAGAAGTTGGCTTTAGGCCTTGACGCTCCAAAGTAAAACAGATATCTCTTCTTACGTTTTCACCTTTATCTAAAGGTGCTGCGTCCAAATATCCTGCTCTATCATATGGAGTATGTGTTGGAATTCCCTTTTCATCTAATTCAAATAAATAGAAGTCACAGTTGCTACCAATTGTACAAGAGTATCCTAGCTTTGCTAGCTTTTCTTGAGCACGTCTTAATAGTTCTCTTCCGTCGCATTCTGCAATTGTTCCATCAGAATGTTTTAAATGGCTATACATTCTTATAACAGAACCATGTTGTGGTCTCCAAGGTAAAACTTGCATAGTTGCTGGATCTGGATATAATCTTATATCCCCCCTTTCGTATGATGCGATTCCATCGAATGCTTCTTCATCAATTGCCATACCCTTTTCGAAAACATCTTCAAGTTCTGTTGCAAAGATTGAAACATTCTTTAAATTGCCTAGCGCATCACAAAATGCAAGCTTAACAAACTTAACTCCATTTTCTTCAATAAATTCTAAAACTTCTCTTTGATTCATTGCTCTACACCTCACAATGTATTTTTTATGTAATTATTCTATATTATTTTTTTTACAATATAAAGAAAAATTTTTGTAAGCATATTGACATCACAATTTCAAAGATGTAATATTATGCCATCAAAGGAAAAGCATATGACAAAATTATTAGTCTTTACATTTGGAGGATTTTTTACAAACTGCAGCAAATAGCTACAGCCTCTATTTTCTTTGACTAAACGATGAAACATAAAATAGACCTTGTAGCAAAATACAAGGTCATTTTTTTATACAAGGAGTAAACATATGGATGAATTAAAACAAAAAATTAACACAATCGATCAAACTTTGAAAGATTTATATCTTCAAAGAATGGATTTAGTTGCAAGTGCAATTAAAGCAAACAACACTTATGATGAGTACGAAGAAAATGACAAAACTTTAATTTCTGTTACAGAAAATCTTCCAAAAGAAAAGCAATTATATCTTAAAAAGATATATGAAACAGTATTTGAAGCAACAAAAGCATATGAATTATCTGAGCTTAATTCTTCAACTGACTTAATTAAGAACATTCAAAAAGCAATTAAAAATAATGATGTATTCCCAGCATCTGCAAAAGTTGCATGCCAAGGAATTAAAGGCGCTTATTCTTCAATCGCTGCTAAAAAGTTCTTCGAGATTTCAGATATCTCATATTTCAAGAATTTCGAAAATGTTTTCCAAGCTGTAGAAAAAGGATTCTGCGAATATGGTGTATTGCCTATTGAAAATAGTTATGCTGGATCTGTAAATCCAGTATATGATTTGATGAAAGAACATAAATTCTATATTGTTAAGAGCTTAAAGTTGCAAATAAAACATAATTTGGTTGCTAACATTGGCGCAAAGCTTGAAGACATTAAAGAAATATATTCTCATGAACAAGCTTTATCTCAATGCAAAAAATATCTAGAGGCTTATCCAAATATTACTATTACTCCTTGCCCTAACACAGCGGTTGCTGCTAGATACGTTAAAGAAAGTGGAAGATTAGATGTCGCTGCTATTTCATCTCAAGAATGTGCAGAGATTTATGGCCTTAAAATTCTTGATGCATCAATCCAAGATTCTAACGACAACTACACAAGATTCATCCTAATTGCAAAAGATATAAAAGTATATGACAATGCTAATAAAATTAGCATTGTGACAACGCTTCCAAATACGCCTGGCTCTCTATATAAGTTGTTGAGCAAATTCTACAACTTAGGGATAAATATGACAAAATTGGAGTCTCGACCAATGGCAAATTCTCCATTTGAATTCATCTTCTATTTCGATTTAGATTGCAATATAAAGACAAAGGAATGTCAAAACTTAATTGCAGAACTTGATTCTGATGCAACAGAGTTCAATTTCCTTGGAGCATATAGCGAAATCATATAATAGCGCTTTTACTTTTATCGTGCTATAGTGTATGTAGGTAGTTGCAATGAAAAAGATAACAATAGACAACTTTCAAAA
The DNA here is from genome assembly GCA_015055975.1 of Clostridiales bacterium. Classification (GTDB taxonomy): domain Bacteria; phylum Bacillota; class Clostridia; order Christensenellales; family UBA3700; genus UBA3700. The sequence continues at coordinate 48,383 of SVHF01000008.1, forward strand.
TAATATGAATTGTTATATAGACGATGTTGTTAAAAACAACCATCGCATTGCTATTAGCACGCATAAAGGTAGTGCCATACTCCTTTCAGAAAATGATTTTCTTGAACTACAAGGCATCTTAGGCTTATATTCTCCATCTATGATTAAAAAGATTACTTCTGGAGAAAAAGAACTTTTAGACTCTTTATCTACATACTCTCCATCTAATGCCTGGTAATGTTTGTTTTTTGTCAAAACGGCCAATAATCGAACAAATTGTTCTATATCCTTAAATATTATGATATAATTAATTTACTATGGGACAAGTTCGAACGATATTATTGAATAAATCTGTTTTTGCGGACAACGATGCACGCGCTGAAATACTTCGTGCTGATTTGCGCAAAGATGGTGTTTTACTTGTTAACGTTATGTCATCTCCAGGTGCTGGAAAAACTTCAACATTAACTTCCCTTATTAATTCGATTAAAGACAAAGTAAAAGTAGCTGTTATGGAAGCTGATATTGATTCTGACGTAGATGCACAATCTATCGTCAAAAATACAGGCGTTGATTCTATTCAATTACACACAGGTGGTATGTGCCATTTAGATGCAGACATGACACGCGAAGGACTTGATGCTATAGATTACAAAAAATACGACATTATCTTTTTGGAAAATGTTGGCAATTTAGTATGCCCTGCAGAATATGATACAGGAGCTACTATGGATATTATGATTTTATCTACATCAGAAGGTGACGATAAACCTCTAAAGTATCCTCTAATTTTCCAAAAATGCAATTTAGTTATTATAAGCAAAATTGATGCAATTAAATATTTCACTTTCGATTTAGATAAATGCATCGACAATATTACATATAGGAATAAAGACGTTCGAGTTATTCCTATTAGCAACAAAACACAAGAAGGTATAGAAGAATTGAGCACATTCTTCTTAGACAAAATTAAAAATTACAAGGAGATTTAATTATGCCAGAGCAATCAAACAAAGTTTACTCTAAATACCAAGGTGAGAAAGAACTAGACAAGGAATTTGCAAAACTTGCTAAAAAGATTACTGACGTAGTTCCTCACAAACTATTTGGAGTAACAACAAATGACCCAGAATACTGGGGACTAAAAGAAGTTCTTACTCTACCTATGGTAAGAATTCTTAACAAGATGAAATTGAGAAAATTCTACACATTTGAGCAATTACTTGCTATGAACAAGGATTACAACCCAATCGACTTCCAAAAGATTTTGGATGAGATGTCAGTAATCGGTATCATCGAATATGACTATGGTGATCACTACAATGATGATGGTCCTATTCCAAATGCACCAAAAGAAAAGAGATATCGTGTATGTTTCTTCGTTCCAGGTTCAGCAGAACTTATGAACTCTTCTTTGGATAGAATTGCAAAGAACCCAGCCGTTGCTTCTTTCTTTGAAAGAATGACATTTATTCCACTTGCTGGTATTACAGAAATGGTACCTCCAGGCGGTGACGGTATTGGTATGCACGTTATCCCAGTTGAAAAAGCTGTAGATTACGAAAATGAAGCCGTTAAATATGAAAGAATTTCATATTGGCTAAAGAAATATGAAGGACACATTTCAGCAGGTATCTGTTCTTGCCGTGGTTCTCGTGCCGTAACAGGTGATGGCTGCGCAGACGATCCAGATGATTGGTGTATCCAACTTGGTGATATGGCTGACTACACAGTAGAAACAGGCCGTGCTCACTACATTACAAAAGAAAGAGCTTTAGAGATTTTAAAGAGAGCTGAAGATAATGGTTTCGTTCACCAAATCACAAACATTGATGGTTACGATAAGATTTTCGATATTTGTAACTGTAACGTTAAGATTTGTAACGCTTTAAGAACATCACTTCTATTCAACACTCCAAACCTATCTCGTTCAGCTTATACTGCAAAAGTTGATCCAAAGAACTGCGTTGCTTGTGGATACTGCGTAGAATCATGTCCAGCAGGTGCCGTTAAGCTTGGTCAAAAGCTTTGCAAGAAAGACGGAAAGCAACAAGAATATCCAAAGGCAGTTTTACCAGATAAGATTAACTGGGGCAGATATGCTTGGGACGAAAATTACAGAGATACAGCAAGAATGCACAATTCTTGGCCAACAGGTACTGCTCCATGTAAGACAGCCTGCCCTGCTCACGTTCCAGTTCAAGCTTATCTAAAGAAAGCTCATGAAGGAAAATATGAAGAAGCTCTTGCTTTGATTAAGAAGGAAAACCCATTCCCAGCAGTTTGCGGACGTGTATGTAACAAGCGTTGTGAAGAAGCTTGTACTCGTGGTTCAATTGACCAAGCAGTTTCTATCGATGCAGTTAAGAAGTTCGTAGCTGATTTAGAAATTAAACAAAAGAATAGATTCATCCCAGAAAAGATCATCCCATCAACATATGATGGATTTGATGAAAAGATAGCTATCATCGGTGCAGGTCCAGCTGGACTTTCTGCTGCATACTATCTAGGCGTTATGGGATATAAAGTAACAGTATTTGAAAAGCATCCTGCTCCTGGTGGTATGTTAAGATATGGTATCCCAACATACAAACTAGAAAAAGATGTAATCGATGCTGAAATCGATGTTATCAAAAAGCTAGGCGCTGAAATTAAGTGCGGAGTTGAAGTTGGTAAAGATATCACTATCGATGAATTAAAGAAACAAGGTTATAAAGCATTCTATATTGCCATTGGTTGTCAAGGCGGACGTCGTCCAAACGTTCCAAACGACACAGCTAACGGAACAGAAATCGCTGTTGAATATCTAAAGAATGCATTTGAAACACAATCTCAAAATCAAAGATTCACTGGCAACGTTGTAGTTGTTGGTGGTGGTAACGTTGCTGTTGACTGTGCAAGAACTGCTCAAAGATTAGGTGCAAAAGAAGTATCTATGTTCTCTCTAGAAGATAGAGCTACAATGCCAGCAAGCAAGTTAGAAATTGAAGAAACTCTAGAAGAAAATATTACAATTAACAACTCTTGGGGTCCAAAGGAAGTTCTTGTTGATGACAAGGGTAATGTTACAGGTATTATCTTCAAGAAGTGTGTTTCTGTATTCGATGAAAATAAGAAGTTCAATCCTAAATATGATGAAAACGAAACAATCGAAGTTAAAGCTGATAAGATTGTATTCGCTATCGGACAAGCTATTGAATGGGGTAAATTACTTGAAGGAACAAAGGTTACATTCTGGCATGGAAATTACCCAGTTGCTGATAAGTTAACATATCAAACAGAAGATCCAGATATCTTCGTTGGTGGTGACGTATACACAGGACCTAAGTTCGTTATCGATGCTATTGCTGCAGGTCACGAAGTTGCTGACTCTCTACATAGACATGTTCATCCAAATGCTCACCCAACAATTGGTAAGGATAGAAGAAACTTCACTCCACTTGATAAGGAAGATATTACATTCCCAGATTATGATAAAGCTGGACGTCAAGAAGAACCTCTTGATCCATCAATTGACTACAAGAAGTCATTCAGAGATGCTAAGTTAACATTAACTGAAGAACAAGTAAAAATCGAAACAGGTCGTTGTTTATCTTGTGGTGCTTCAGTTGTTGACCCTAATAAGTGTATCGGTTGTGGTATCTGTACAACTAAGTGTAAGTTCGATGCTATCCACTTACATAGAGATCACCCAGAATGCACAACAATGCGTGTTGCTGAAAAGAAAGTTGGCGGCTTGTTAGCTTATGCTACAAAGCGTTCATTCAAGATTGTTGGTCACTACTTCTCTAAGGAAGCTAGAATGATGAGAGCTAAGAGAAAGGCTTACAACAAGGCTATTAAAGCAGCAGGCGATCCAAATCCAAATACAGGAGCATCTGTAGATGCATGAGCTTGGCGTAGTATTCAACATCAAACAACAAATTGAAGATGTTGCAAAAGAAAACAACGTTAAAAACGTTACCTCCCTAACCATTGAGTTAGGTGAGGTATCTACCGTTGTCCCTGAACTATTTACTGAATGTTTTGACTGGGCAAAGAAAAAGTCTGAAGTATTAAAAAACTGCAAACTAAACTTAGTAATTTTAAAAGCTATTACTTATTGCGAAGATTGCAAAAAGACTTATTCTACAACAGAGTTTGGAAGAACTTGCCCATATTGTAAGTCACCTCATACATATTTAGTTACAGGAAACGAATTAAAAATAAAACAAATAGAAGCAGAATAATGGACTACAAGATTATTGAAGTTAAAGAGGATATCATAAGACGAAATGATTCAACTGCAGACTCACTTCGCAAGATGTTAAAAGAAAAGAAGATTTTCTTTATTAACCTTATGGCATCTCCTGGCTCTGGCAAGACCACTCTTTTATTACACCTATTACCTATCTTAAAGAAAAAGTATAGGATCGCTGTAATGGAAGCGGATATTGACTCTGAAGTTGATGCAAAAACTATTTCAGAAAAGCTAGATATCCCTACACTTCAAATTCATACCTCAGGCGCATGTCACCTAACGGCTCAAATGGTTGAAGATGCACTATCAGGCTTTGATATCTCAAATATAGACGTTCTTATTCTTGAGAACATAGGAAATCTTGTTTGCCCTGCAGAATTTGACACAGGCGCAAATATGAACCTTGTTCTTCTATCTGTTCCAGAAGGTGATGATAAGCCATTAAAGTACCCTCTAATGTTTGAGGTTGCTTCTATGGTTGTCGCTACAAAGTTCGATACAAGAGAAGTTTTCGATTTCGACGTTGAGAGATTCCATAAAAACGTCAGAAAGAGAAACAAAGATGCAAAGATATTTGAAACAGCATCTATTGAAGATTATGGCATTCAAGATGTTGCCACAGAATTAGATAATAGAATAACGGAATATCTTAAATAATCTTTTGAAGAACTATTAAATATGAATCATCATTATCGAGGCACTTTTCCAATTTGAATTGTGCCTCGAATTTTTTAGCTTCGATGATTGCTTCATCTAGTGGTCTTGAAACTCCCATAGCATGTTGCTTATGGTGAGTATTTAATTCCTTTCTTCCTATTGAATGAACAATAGCAAAATGGCCATTAGGCTTTAATGCCTTGAATACTGCACTACACAATTTTGCAGTATCAAGGAAATGTGGATAAGCGTTGAATATAACGATATAGTCAAATTGATCATTAAAACCAGCTTCTAAAAAGTCTCCACAAATAAACTCTAATTGATTATTATCTTTATGAGCTTCTATTGCCCCTTTAATCATTTCATCAGATAAATCTATGGCAAGAACTTTGCTTTGAGATTTTTCGTTTAAAATTGGGGTTATAATGCCTTTTCCGCACCCAACATCCAAAACCATATCGCCTTTTTTGATGTTTAATTTATCTAATAGGCGACTGATTCTATCTTTGTCGTCTTCGGCATTATCCCAATACTTTGCTATATCGTTAAAAAACGCTTTTATATTATTCATATTGCGAAGAAAGCTGCAGGATCTGTTATCTTTTGGTAACCACCAAATGATTGTGGCTTAGCCTTGATTTGTGCATTTAGGTCTTTGCCTAAAAATTTTGTTGTAATCTCTGTTGTTTTTGCTTCAACATCTACATCTGCAAACTCAGTTGGATATACAGACTTTGCTGCAAACCAAGTATTAATTAGAGCTATTTCTAAATTAGTATAATATGCGTTATATGCCATTTCTAGATATATTTCACCATCTGCCCAAGCCTTTGTTGCTTCAAGTCTTGCCATTCTTCCAGCACGTTTTTCATCATTCTTTTTGATGTTCTTAACTGCTGCTGCATCCATTATAATAATATCCATTTCTGGAGCTAGTTCCATAAACTTTTCTGACTCAAGTGGTTGAATACCATCTTTCGTTAGACCTGTTACTATATTGTTAATCTTAGCAATATTAAATGGAGCATAGTTTTGAGCTGTTTGTAGTTCATCTGTAGTGCCCCAGTTGCCAAGTCCACAAATATATACTTTCTTTTGAGAAGCTACTTCTATATTTTTAACTTTTTCTTCAATAGCTGCTTTTTCTGAAGCAATATAATTTATTAACTCATTTGCTCTATCTTGTTTGTTAAAGATCTTACCTAAAATTGTAAATGACTTAGTTACCTTTTCGTCGAAAACGCCATTGCTACCTGTATGTACGACTACAACTGGTATACCTAATGTTTCTTGTAAAGCATTAGCTACAGATGCATCGCCATATTCTGAAATAATAATATCTGGATTACATGCCAAAATCTTTTCTGGCTCTGCAGCTTGATCATTAGGTCCACCTTTCCCACAAATTGGAAGAGTATTAAACACTTCTGCGTTAGCCATTTGATATGGTCTTGAAACACCGTCAAACATTGCTGGTCTTACTTCTGCTGTTGTATTGTCTATAGCTTCAACTCCGCATAATAGAGACACATCTCCAATATATGAGTACAATCTTAAAGCGCCGGCTCCAATACATACGACTCTTTCAAACGTCTTTCCCTCTAGATCGTCTAGAGATCTTCCCTCCATATCAACAAATGTCGCTTCCTTGTCTGAGCATCCAACAAATGGAACAACTAAAACAAGTAATAACGCCATAATTGTGATTATTAGCATTAATTTTTTCATTTTTCTTCTCTCCTTATAAACTTTATGTACATTTGATTATCTATTTGTTTAATTGTGCATTCTCTATTAAATGTCTTTAGAATATTTTCTTCGTTGAATGCTTCTTTGCCGCCTTGAGCAATAATCTGCCCATCTTTTAAGAAGAAGTATTTATCGCCCATATCATAAGCTAGATTCAAATCATGAATGGCCATCAAAATAGTTACGCCTCTTTCTTTAGCAAGCTTCGTTATCCTTTCTTGTAATAAAAGCTCACGCGATATGTCCAAGTTGCTTGTTGGCTCATCAAAGACAATGACTTTTGGTTCTTGCGCCATAGCACGCGCAATAGCTACTATTTGCTTTTCACCGCCAGATAGATTCGTTGCCATCTTATTCATATAATGCTCAAGCCCAAAATCTCTAATTGCCTTAAATACTATTTCTCTATCTTTTTTAGATGGAGCAAAATTGTAATATGGAATTCTTGACGTCAATATTGTTTCATAAACAGAAAGCATTGGCATTTCTACGCTTTGAGAAACATAAGCTATACTTTTAGCTCTTTCTTTTGGAGAAATATTAATCATATCTTTTCCGTCAATAGAAACCAAGCCGCTTTGTGGTTTTAAAAGACCTAATATATTTTTGAATAATGTAGATTTGCCTGCACCATTTGGACCAAGAACTACCCCTACATCTCCTTTATCCAAAGATAGGGCTACATCCTTTATGGTTGTTTGCTTTTTAGAATATCCGAATGTAAGATTCTCAACCTTAAGCAATTTCGCCACCTCTCTTTTTTCTAAATATGATATATAGGAAGAATGGAGCTCCAACTAGCGATGTAATAATACCAACTGGAATTGCTGTTCCATTTCCAACTGTTCTTGCAAGTGTGTCTGATAAAAGCAACAAAATAGAACCTATTAATATTGATCCTGGAATAGTCAACTTATGATCGTGGCCAAATATACGTTTTGCAATATGTGGACATACTATTCCAACAAAGCCAATAATACCTAAATTCGCAATACATATGGCAGTTATTAGCGATGCAATAAGTAATGATATAAATCTAAATCTTTCTGTTTGAATACCGACAGATCTTGCCATGTCATCTCCAGATAACATAGCGTTATATTTGTTTGATAGTATTCCAAATGCTATAGAAGATAGAACGACAACTACAGCAATGATGATATCTATTTTATATGTAGCTCTAGCCAAGTCCCCAAACGTCCAAACAACAGCAGCTCCTAGCGATACATCAGTAGCATAAAACTGAAGAAGAGATGTTAAAGCCGTCCACATTGTGCCCATTGCAATACCTGCAAGTATTAATGTAGATTTATTCATTGCTTTTAACTTTGAAAGCCCAAGCGTAATTAATATAGATGCAAATGCAAATACAAACGCTAAGGCTGATGTGGCATAAGCGTTAGACGATGTTATGATATTTGCAGCATTATTACCAGTTATTAAGAACCCTCCAGATAAAACTATGATTGACACATTAGCACCAAAGGTCGCTGCATTTGAAACACCAAGTGTTGATGGAGATGCCATCTCGTTAGATAGTGTCGTTTGCATAATAAGACCAGAGATTGCAAGACCTGCTCCAACAAATAGCGCAGCTATAGCTCTTGGAAGTCTTATTTTTTGCATGATTATTATGTAATTGTTTTGACCTTGCCCAAATAACGCATAAAAGGCGTCTTTAAATTTCATTGAAGATGAGCCAACAAATAAAGATATAAAAAATAAAAGGACAACGGCTATACCCATTGAACTTAAAACTATTATATTTTTCTTTTTCTTCTTAATTTGTTCTGTCATTTTCTCTCAAGCACAATGACATTATATATAAATATTTAGAGATATAAAATACTTTTAGCAAAAATGTTTTGTATTTTTTGCAAAATACTATACATTGTGTTCGATATTGTTTATAATATTAATCAGTTAGTTTGATAACTAAAAAGATTTCGAATAGAGGGTCAATAATGGATAAAAGAATAGAAAAAACAAATCATCAATTATATGAAGCACTAGCTACACTTTTAAATCTTAAACCTTATGGCAAGATAACAGTTGAAGACTTACTTCAAGAATCTTCAATCTCAAGATCAACATTCTATGCACATTTCAAAACAAAAGACGAAGTTTTGGTATCTATAACAAAGATGATTCTACATCACGTGTTTTCTCACTCTCTTAAAGAAGAAACAACACATGACTTCTCTAAGGCAAGCCTATTTGACTACTCTCACCTAATTACACACACTCTATACCATTTACACGACGAAAAGAATCTAATTGCCGCTATCTTATCTTCTGAAAGCAAAGATATCTTCTTAAGAGACTTAAGAAACGAAATAACTCCTATCGCTGAAAAAGCATTGGATTTAGGCATATTGAGATTAAAAGAACTTCCAAAAGAATTAAGAATTTCTGAAATAGTTGAAACATTTATCGTAACAATTCTTTATTGGTTTAACACAGATTGCAAAGAAACCCCAGAAACATTAACAACATATTTCTTCGCAATGAATAGATAACTATTCTTCTAATTCTTTTTTATCTAAAACTAATTTTTTCTTTGAAAACATGTCACGAACTTTAGGTTCTGTGCCGTTTTTAATTTTTATAAAATTAGGAATGTGTTTATATATGATTATGCAGGTAGTAAACAATGCTACTCCAAATCCAATCCACTCGTGGAAATACGCAGCTACAAATATTGGGAAAGAAACAATTACTGTCATTGTTGATGTAATCATGTAGTTTATTATAAATGTTAAAGCTACCATTACGACTAATATAATTAATCCAAACCACCAGCATATTGCCATCATCATCCCAATATATGCAGCAAATCCCTTGCCGCCGTCAAAATGCATATAGAATGGGAAGATATGCCCAATTACAGCCATGCTTCCAGAAATATATGGAAGATATGAAACATCTTTAAATATCCACATTGGAATCAATGTAGCAAGAGCCCCTTTTCCTATATCTATTGCGCCAACTAAGCATCCCCAACCTTTACCAATTAACATAAAGGTGTTTGAAGTACCATAATTTTGAGTACCTTCGTGCTTTATATCTCTATTTTTAACTTTCGCAATAATATATGAGGGATGAATTACCCCTAAAAAGTATCCAATTGCTATACACGCTAATATTTGTAGGAATGTTTCCATAATCCTCCCCTTATAATTCAATTATATAATATATTAGCTTTGTTTACTATTTTAAGTTTTCTGGATTTAAACCTTTTAGTTCATCTATAACAAATATTCCGTCTTTTCTTATAAGGACATCGTCAAAATAGATTTCGCCGCCTCCATTTTCTTTTGTTTGATCTAAAACTAAATCCCAATGGATTGCTGAAACATTTCCATTGTATGCATCATCATAGCACTCGCCTGGTGTAAAGTGGATAGAACCAGAAATCTTTTCATCAAATAGAATGTCGCACATAGGCTTTGTTACATATGGGTTAACACCAATTGCAAACTCACCTACATATCTTGCACCATCATCAGTATTGAAGATATTGTTTATTGCTTCATTGTTATTTGATGTGGCTTCAATAATCTTACCATCCTTAAATAGAAGTGATACATTTTCAAATCTTATTCCGTTATACACAGTTGGAACATTATAAGATATTCTTCCATTTACACTATCTTTAACTGGGGCTGTATATACTTCTCCATCTGGGATATTACATTTGCCTGCGCATTTAACACCACCAATTGATTTAATTGAGAATGTTAAATCAGTATTTGGAGCAACGATTCTAACTTTATCTGTCTTATTCATTAACTCAACAAGTGGAGTCATTGCCTTATCCATTTTTGCATAATCTAGATTGCATACTTTAAAATACAAATCTTCAAAGGCTTCCGTACTCATAGCACTTTGTGCACTCATACCTTGAGTTGGATATCTTAATATTACCCATTTAGTATGCTTTACTCTTGTATCTAGATGTACTGGTGTTGCGTAATATTTGTTATATGTTTTGATTTTTTGTTGATCAACATCACTCTTTTCAAATGCATTTTCGCCGCCACGAATACCAATATAGGCTTGCATCTTCTTCATTTTGTAGTTATCAAAATCTTCCATTCTCTTTGCTAGCTCTTCGCTCATAGAATTCAAGATTTCTCTTTCTACTCTATTGTCTTTAACCGATACAAATGGGAACCCACCTGCTTTTGTAACTTCTTTGACAATGCAGTTAACCAATTGATAGTCAACGCCTGTTGCTTCAATAAAAACATTTTCTCCTTTTTTTACATCACACGAATATGTAACTAAGTTGTGTGCTAATACTTCAATTCTAGGATCTAATAACATATCCTTCATCTCCTCATAAATATATCGATATTTATTATACTACATTTTTCTTGCTTGAAATATCTTATTATGATAAGATTATCAATGGTAAAATTAAATAATTTAGGAGGACATGGTTATGCCATTAATGTCAACAAAAGTTATGTTTGAAAAGGCTATGGAAGGCGGATACGCTATTGGTGCTTTCAACGTAAACAACATGGAAATTATTCAAGGTATTGTAGAAGCAGCTATGGAAGAAAAAGCTCCACTTATTCTACAAGTTTCAAAGGGTGCTAGAAAATATGCTAACGCTACATATCTAAGAAAGATGGTAGAAGCTGCAGTTGAAGTTTCTGGACTTCCAATCGCTCTACACTTAGATCACGGTGATTCATTCGAATTATGTAAAGATTGTATCGACGGCGGATTCAGCTCAGTTATGATCGACGGTTCTGCTCTTCCATATGAAGAAAACGTTGCTCTAACAAAGAAGGTTGTAGATTACGCTCACGCTCACAATCCATATATTACAGTAGAAGGCGAATTAGGAACACTTGCTGGTGTTGAAGATGAAGTTAGCCACGAAGTTAGCTCATATACAAGACCAGAAGACGTTATCGACTTCGTTACAAGAACAGGTGTTGATTCATTAGCTATTGCTATTGGTACATCTCATGGTGCTTACAAGTTCAAGCCAGAACAATGCACAAGAAACGAAAAAGGTATCTTAGTTCCACCTCCACTACGTTTCGATATCCTAGAAGCTGTTTCTGCGAAACTTCCAGGATTCCCAATCGTTCTTCATGGTTCTTCTTCAGTTCCACAAGAATTCGTAAAAATCATCAATGAAAACGGCGGTAAGATGCCAGATGCGGTTGGTATTCCAGAAGAACAATTAAGAAAGGCTGCTTCTATGTCAGTTTGCAAAATAAATATTGACTCTGACTTAAGATTAGGTTGCACAGCTGGTATCAGAAAGCACTTTGCTGAACATCCAGATCACTTCGACCCAAGACAATATTTATCAGATGCTAGAGACAACATCAGATCAGTTGTTAAGCATAAGTTAGTTGACGTTTTAGGCTGCGCTGGAAAGGCTGACGAAATTCTAGAAGCATACGCTAAAGCTTCAAAATAATAATTCATAATTGAATTAAGCAAGGGATGCATCAATGATATGCACCCCGAATGTTGGACAAACATGAGGAGGTGCATATTTTTATGTCAAAAAAAGAAATTAAACGCAAG
>SVHF01000038.1 GCA_015055975.1 Clostridiales bacterium
TCACTCGAGGATGAAAGTCCAAGAGTATAATTTCTTTGTATTTTTCTTCCTATTATCTTTCTTCTATTTTAGGTGTATCACATATGCAGCACGACGAAGGTCGTGTTTTTTTACGCCATTTTTTTGTGTTTACATTTCAACTTTATTCATATAGAATAAATTTGTATGAAAAAGATAGTTGTATTTATCTTATTAGTAATATCTATAGTTTTATTTGTTGCTTGTTCTTCAATGACAACAAATACTTTTAATAGTTTTGATTATTTCTCAACTGTAATTACTCTAAATACTTATACAAATAAAGAAGTTAACGTTACTGATGCATGGCAAGAGATGAAATTATCTTTAGGAATTATGGAAGATAAATTATCTGTATATGTAGATGATAGTGATATATCTAATTTTAATGGGGTTAGTGAAGGGTCAACTATAGAAATATCTAAAATTACATACGATGTTTTAACAATCGCAAAAGAAGCATATGAAAAAACAAACGGTTTATATAATCCTGCAATGTATTTATTAAGTGATTTATGGGGATTTACAGATAGATTTACAACATCTTCATATACGCCACAAAAACCATATGATAGACAAAATCCTCGTGAAGAGTTGCCAGATACAAAATATATAGATGGATTTTTAACTTTAATAGATTATTCAAAAGTTGAATTGAGTAAAGTTGAGGATAAATTCTATGTTACAAAGCCATCAGATTATATAGAAATTGATGGATTTAAATATACAATGCAATTAGACCTAGGCGGTATTGTAAAAGGTTATGCTGCAGCTATTTTGAAAAAGACAGCACAAAACTTTAATATTGAATATGGATATGTAACACTTGGTTCTTCATCGCTTGCTTTGTTTGAGAGAAATGAAAAAGGGCAGAAGTGGGATTTAAAATTAAAAGATCCACTTAATTCTGATTCATATTATTTACAAACAGAGCAAAGTTCTATATATGTTTCTACATCAGGGAATTACGAACAATATTATGAGATAGCTGGCAAAAGATATTGTCATATTATTAACCCTATAACAGGATGCCCAATAGACAATGGCAATTTATCTGCTACAATAATTACAAATGTTGGGAATGATGATATTAAAGCATCAAGCTTAATAGATGCGTATTCTACAGCCTTAATGGTAATGAATATTGATTCAGCTAAGCAATTTGTACAAGAAAACGATTTTAAGGCTTATATAGCCCTAAAAGACGGCGATAAGCATAAAGTATATACAAATGATGATTCCGCTAAGATTTTAGCTAATTACGAGAGGATATAGTGGCCAGCAAGATAGCTCAAGAAAAAGAGAATAAGTTTTTTAAAAGATGGGATATTATAGTATATGCCGCATTAGCTCTTGTTATTATAGCGTTATTTTTAATTGTATTTATTCCAAGGTCTAAAGATCAGATTGCAGCATTTAAAATGGAATACAATGGAATTGAAGTTTTAGAATACAATTTCGATAATGATTCTATAAGAATCAATCCAGAATATATAACATTTGAAAAAGAATCACAAACTGTATATAAGATAACATTTAAAGAATCTAGTGATGCAGACGAATATAACATAATCAAGGTGGATTTGACTTTAAGAAAAATAACATGCGAAGATGCGAACTGCTCACTTTCAAAAGATTGTACTCACATGAAAATATCTAAGATGGGAGATACAATTATTTGTATACCACATAAATTATTTATAACTCCTATAGGACAAGGCGAAATACCAGATCCAGTAATAGGCTAAAAAATAGGGGAACGAATCAACGTTCCCCATTGGCTTTTATAGATGCCCAATAAAAGCTTAATTCTTTTGATTTGCTTTGTCTACGGCTTTAGATTTTTCTAAAGTCAAGATTTCTCCATGAACTTTGATTACATGCTTTGGACATTTTGCTACGCAAGTTTTACATCCAGTACATTTTGAATAATCAATAACAGGAAGATTGTCTACCATTTCAATTGCGTGTTGTGGACAGTTCTTTGCACATAATCCACAAGCAATACAACCGTTAGAGCATTGTCCCATTACTTCTTTACCTTTGCAGTGAGAATGACAAGCTACATAAACTGGAGCTGTAGCTGGGATTCTTTCAATACAAACTCTAGGACATGTTTTAATACAATTTCCACAGGATGTACAAATACTTGGATCAACAACGGCTTTATTGTCTATAACTTTAATTGCGCCTTGAGGGCATACCTTTGTACAAGAGCCAAGTCCTAAACATGCAGTAGTGCAAAGCTTTTGTCCACCGTGGAATAGCATTTCGCTTACGCAATCTTGATTACCAATGTAATCAAACTTGTTCTTAGCAGCATCGCCGCCATTACATCTAACAACAGCAACTGTTGGAGATTCAGCAGAAAACTCAAGATGAGCAATTTCTGCAATCTTTGCTTTTTCTTCGTTTGATGTAACCTTGCAATCGTTCAAGCAAGCTTTTCCTGAGCAAAGGCCTTTTGCGAAGCCTTCGCATCCAGAATAACCACATCCACCGCAGTTTGCACCAGCTAAGTGTTCAATAACTTTAAGCACTTTTTCGTCTTCTGTAATATGGCAAACTTTAGTAACTATTAATATAGCTACAGCGAGAACAATTGCAATGCCAGCGATAAGTCCTAATACGATACCAACTTTATCCCATTGAATATCAACACTTAATAAAACGTTTATCATATTGCACCTCCTATATTTGAACTAAGGCAAATACATAGAATGCCATAGCCATAAATGAAGCAGTTGCCATAGTGATAGTAAAGCCTTTTAAGTGCTTGTTTATCTCAAGGTTGTCTACTTTTTCTCTCAAACCAGCCATTAAGCAAATTGCAAGAGTGAAGCCTAATCCTAGAAAGATACCATATAATACGGCATGTCCTACATTGAAAGCTCCTGCAGATAAATGGAATATTGTTTCCATAGCTGTTGTATCCATAACTGTTTCAGCAACACCAAGTACAGCACAGTTTGTTGTAATTAATGGAAGATAAATACCCATCGCATTATATAGATGTGGTACAAACTTCTTAATTACTTTTTCTAGCATTTGAACTAAAGCTGCGATAACAAAGATAAATACAATGATTTCAAGGTATTCAATTCCAAGTGGAATTAGAATGTAATTGTAAATAGGGAATGTTACCAAGCAAGTGATAGCCATAACAAGTGTAACAGCAAGTCCCATGCCAAGCGCGTTACCCATTTTCTTAGAAACTCCTAAGAATGGACAAATACCATAACATTGAACAAGAACTGCGTTATTTATAAAGGCTGCAACAATGATAATTAAAAATATTTCCATGATTATGCCTCCTTTACATCTGCGTTTTCAGCAGGTTCACTTTCTTTAGCTTGAATAGCTAAAGCTGATGCTTGCATCTCTTCGATGTAGTTTTTGCGCTTTCTGTTGTTTTCAAATTTCTCATAAAGAGCATTGAATCCAGCGATCATTAAACCATATACCAAGAATGCGCCAGCTGTGTTACCAAAGAAGTCTATACTGAAATCCCATAGCTTATAGCCTAAAATACTACCTGCGCCTAAGATTTCTCTAATTAAACCCATTAAAGTAATGGCAAGAGTAAATCCTAAACCAGTAAATAAGCCATCGGCTGCAGAATCTAAAACTGGATTTTTAGAAGCAAAGCTTTCAGCTCTTCCTAAAATAATACAGTTAACAACTATAAGTGGTAAGAATACACCAAGTGATGTGTATAATGCCGGCACATATTTATATAGGAACATTCTAACAACTGTTACGAATGTAGCAATTATTAATATAAAAGCCGGAATTCTTACTTCGTTTGGAATAACTTTTCTTAGTGCTGAGATAATTGCGTTAGAGCATATTAATATGAATGTAACAGCAAGACCCATACCAAGAGAGTTAAATACTGATGAAGAAATGGCTAAAGTAGGACAAGTACCAAGCACTAGTCTAAAAGTAGGATTGTTTACTAAAACGCCATTTTTTGCGATTTCTTTAAATTTTTGACCTGTCATATTAGCCCTCCTTAATTCATTGTTTGTATGTATGCAATAGCAGCATTAACAGCATTCTTAATCGCAGTTGAAGAATAAGAAGCTCCTGTTGCTATTTCTTTTGGATTGATTGTTGATTGATCTGAAAGTCCGATAAACTTAGCAAGGCCAGAATCTGTAATCTTACTCATCAATGTTTGAGAAGATGAATATTCAGCAACCGATACCTTTTGTACCTTATATACGCTATCTTCTAAATGGAATAGAACATAGCAAGATACGTTACCTTCTTGGAAACCATGTTTTCCTTGAGCTTTTACAAGATAATCTCCTGTGTCTAAAAGTAATACTTGCTTTACTTCGCCATCGTCAGTTTTTGCATAGGCTTCATTTATTGTGCATATTTCTTTTAAAGCAACGCCATCGCCGCAAACTTCCTTAATACCTCTTTGGATAAGTTCTTCATCAGATACATACCAAAGGTCGTTTAGG
Organism: Clostridiales bacterium; assembly: GCA_015055975.1. Taxonomy (GTDB): domain Bacteria; phylum Bacillota; class Clostridia; order Christensenellales; family UBA3700; genus UBA3700. The sequence continues at coordinate 4,494 of SVHF01000038.1, forward strand.
ATTGCTAAAAGTCCGCCAGATACAAGTGCTATGCAAAGCAAAACAACAATACATCTAAAGATTTTTGAATGAAGGAATTGTTTAACTGTCATAATTAAACCTCCTTCTTCTTTGCAAATTTAGCAAAGAAATCTTTGATTACGTCCTTAATTGGTTTTGAACCAAATGGACGTGGTTTGAATGCCTTATTAAAGATAGGAACAAATAGGTTCATAATCAAAATACAGAATGAAACTACTTCCATCTTTGTAGCATATCTTAATATAGCTGTTAAAATACCTAGAACTAAATAGTAGGCATAACAAGCATATTTATTGTTTGGAGATGTAACATAATCTGTTGCCATAAAGATTGCGCCTAAGAACAAGCCACCAGATAAGATGCTTGGCATAAACATAGCTATATCTTTATATAGAGCAGCAGAGATTAAACCAGTAACTACGATGTAGATTAGAGGCCAACGGATATCTATTACTTTTCTAACAACAAGATAAATGCCACCAACAACTAGCGCAAGCTTACATGTTTCACCGATACAACCAGCCATGTTAATTCCTAAGAACATTTGGCCAAGTGTTAAATCTGAAGCTGTACCTTTCAAAAGATTTGTTAAGGTAGTAGCACCAGAAACGACAGTACCATTTGTTAAAGTTGCTCCAAAATCATTCATTATTGTTGTAAATGACATAAATGCAAAGATTCTACCAACGATAGCTGGGTTAACAATATTTTTACCTGTGCCACCGAACAACATCTTTACGATAGAGATTGCAAAGATAGATGCAAGAATTGGAACATACCATTTAACAGAGCTTGACATACACATACCAATCAAAAGACCAGTAATACAAGATGTATAATCAAATTCATTGAGTATTTGTTTGAAGTTCTTCTTTTGGCATAGTTTCCATACAACTTCTGTAGCTACTGCAGAAATTGAAGATAGCGCTAATACTAAAAGAGCTGACCATCCAAAATAGATACATCCCATTATACAAGCAGGTAAAAGCGCGATGACAACATCTAGCATTATTTGCTTTGTTGTACGAGGTGATCTAATGTGAGGAGTTGAATTAATAATAACTGTATCCATTATTTGCCACCTCCTTGTTGAGCTTTTCTCATTGCCATAATCTTACCTTTAGCAAGAGCGATACTTTGAACTAAAGAACGTTTAGCAGGGCATACATATGTACAGCATCCACAAGAGATACAATTCATAACGCCGCCAACTGAATCTGCTTTTTCATAATCGCCAGCTAAAGTATAGAAATCTATTTGCATTGGTAGAAGATGCATAGGACAAACTGATGCACATCTTCCACAGTTAATACAAGGTGTAGGGTTTGAAACATTAACATCTTTAATAGTTAATGCTAAAAGTCCAGACGTTGTCTTTGTTGTATAGATATCTGTAGATATCATTGTAGGACCCATCATAGGACCGCCTTGTACTAAATATGCTGCGTCATCTTTTAAGCCACCGCAGAAGTTTACGATATCATCGATTCTAGTACCAATCTTAACTTTTAAGTTCATTGGTTGATTGAAGCCTTCGCCAGATACTGTCATAAATCTTTCATATAAAGGCTTGTTTAATTCAACAGCTTCATAAGTTGCGTATGCAGTAGCAAGGTTCAAATCTACGATGCCAGCATCAGATGGAAGTTTGCCAAGTGGAACCTTTCTTCCTGTGCAGCAATAAATCAAGTGCTTTTCAGAACCCATTGGGTATGCTTTCTTTAAAACTACTACAGTGATATCAGGATCTTTACCAAATCTTTCAATAGCATCAGGCTTATTTGCTTCAATACCAACTAAGATATTCTTAACGTTGATCGCCTTTGCCAATAATTTGATACCTTTTAAGACTTCCTCTGTCTTTTCTAGCATAAGTCTATAGTCGCATGTTAAGTATGGCTCACATTCAGCACCATTGATAATCAAAGTATCAACTGGAGTCTTTGGAGATAACTTAACAATAGTAGGGAAGCCTGCGCCACCCATGCCGACTAATCCGGCTTCTGCAATACGAGCCTTAATTGTTTCAGGCTCTCTGTCTGCTAATGGTTCTAAAACGACATCTTCGTATTTAAAATCATTTTCGATTACGACGTGATCTATCAAAGCGCCATTTACATTTCTGTGTTTTTCGATAGCAGTGACTGTACCAGATACAGAAGCGTAGATGTTAGCTGAGACAAAACCGTCTGCTTTTCCTATAAGTTGACCTTGGAGAACCCTATCTCCTATGTTAACTACAGGAACCGCTGGCTTACCTATGTGTTGGCCTAAAGAAATGGCAACAACAGAAGGCGTTTCCATATCCCTTATAGGAATATCTTTAGATAAGTATTTCTTATCTGGAATATGAATGCCACGCGAAAAGTACTTTCCGTTTTTTATCATACTTTCTCCTTCACTATATATTTTTCATTATTTATAATCTTCTCAAAAAAAGATAATGGCACTTTGTGAATAACTAAATATACTAAAGCGCCAACTATCAATCCACTTGCAGCTCCTATTAAAGCAAAATATGGCAAGTAAGATATCATGTACATATTATTGACGAGTAAGCAGAACACCAAAACTTGTACAATGTTGTGTACAATTGCAGATGTAATGCTAATTGAAATCATAGAAATTTTTGGATAGACAAATTGAACTAGCAAAATTGCAACGCCTAAAGAAATAACACCAGCAGATAGGGAATAGATCAAAGATACTAAATTTCCAACAATTAGTGAGCCAAGAGTTGTTCTAACCACTACTAAAATTAGTGCATCGATTGGGCCAAACATAAATAGAGTTACAAGGGTGAAAATATTAGATAGTCCGATTTTTGCTCCCGGTAAAAATAGTGGAGGTAGCAGGCTTTCAAGTATAAAAGATAATAAACTTAGCGCAGTCAAAATGCCAATTGTGGCAACTCGCCTTGCGCCTAATTTGAAAGTTTTAGACGTTGTACTCATAATTCCCCTTTGAATTTGTCACCTATTATATTATCTACGCACGCACGCATAAAGTCAATACTAAAAAGGGCAAAAAGAATGTTAACTTTTTAACGAATTATTCCGATAAAATCTAGTATATTTTGAAATCCAATTATAATGACTTTCTAAGCTCGATTTCGCTTCTAATTCTTGCGTTTTCTAGAGTCAATTCTTCGTTGAAATGATTGGCAAGTTCAAGGGAATCATATTCTGTAAATTCTATATCTAACATTTCGATTTCGTTTGCTTTTGCTAAAGCTACGATTTCTTCGTATAAATCTTTATTTTGAGAGTTAATTGCATTTAGTTTATATTTAACATTTTGCTTTTCAGATGATTTATTTCTAGTAAATTCTTTGTGCTTAATCATGGCATATAAAGAAAAGCCTAATGAGATGACACTCATCATTGCAGCAAGGGATAGGGCAATTCTTGTGAATAATTCATTGTTCTCGAAATTAGAAAATAAAAAAACTAACCCTACGATTAATAACGTTAATGTTATGGCCCATAAGATTAATATGAATATTTGGATAATTTTCGATAAGTTTAAGTTCATAATCCCTTGTATAATGCATTTGAGATTTAACTAGATTGTTTACATCTATGTTAGATGCATTACAAATAATTTCTTTAGTTGCTAGGTTTTGCTTAGGTGTTAGGGATAGCTTTT
>SVHF01000009.1 GCA_015055975.1 Clostridiales bacterium
TATTTCCTTCTTCTATCCATAAAAAACCTCCAAAGTTTTTACTTTTTCAAGTGTCCACTTTGGAGGTATCATATCATTGCTCCAGGCGCATATTTTTATGCCCATTTGTATATTGCACAAAATGGCACAAATTTTAAAAATTTTGATATTAAAATTGGACCTAGTCTCAAAATGATAGAAAATAGTCAAAAGTATCTCATATAGCCGTTATTTGTCTATTTTATTTTAAATTAAATGCATTTTTAGAATATAATCGGGCAAAAATCATGTTTTGATGCCGAAAATGTTGCCATTTTTGCCAATCTCAATTTTATGGACAAAAACGCATATTTTAATCTTATGCGTAAAATAAATATATGATATAATTTACTCGAGGGCATATTATGGAACGCAAGAAGTTATTTAACATTTTATCGTTAGTTTGTAATGTTATATTTTTAGGATTAACAATCTGGGCAGTATCTTTTTATTTCTATTCAGATACGGGTTCAGGTAACATGTTAGCACATGGTTTTACTTGTTTTAGATTCTTTACTATTGATTCAAATGTTTTAGCTGCTATTGCATCAGCAATTTATATTTATTTCAATATTGTGAGATTAACAGGGAAGAATATAGAAACGCCTTTATGGCTAAAGGTATTTAAATATGTTGCCACAAATACGGTTGCTGTTACTTTCTTTGTTGTTTTGTTGATTCTAGTTCCAATGGGTTATATAACATATGGATATTCAATGGGGTATTTCTATGAATACAATTGTAGTGTGTTACATGCAATAACACCAATTTTAGCAATGTTAACTTTAGCTATGTTTGAATCAGAGGATAGATTTGATAAGAAATACACATATTTCCAATTTCTTCCGGTTGCTGTATATGGAATAATATATTTAATTTGCGTAGTTATAGTTGGCGTTTGGCCAGATTTCTATGGATTTACGTTTGACGGTAGATATTATCTATCTCCTATTGCAGTTCTATTGGTATTTGGTGTATCATATGGGGCAGCAGAGCTAGGTTATTTTCTTCAAGGTCTTTGCTTAAAGAAACTATATTAAGAGGATTAAATGAGCGTACAAATTTACAAGTTTAAAGATGGGCTAAGATTGGTCCATGAATACGTTGATACTACACGTAGTGTAGCTGTTATGGTTTTATGTGGTGTTGGTAGCCAAAATGAAGATGAATCAACAAATGGTATGGCGCACTTTATAGAGCATAATGTATTTAAGGGCACACCAACACGTACGTCTTTTGATATTGTTAAAGATTTAGATATGGTAGGCGCGCAATATAATGCGTTTACATCTAAGCAAAATACAGGCTTTTATGCAGTAGCTATGGATTATGAAGCAGATTCTTGTACTCAAATCCTTGCAGATATCCTAACAAACCCAACATTTGACGCAAAAGAACTAGAAAACGAAAGAAAGGTAATTTTAGAAGAAATTGCCATGAGTGAAGATGATAATGCAGATCTATGCCAAGATTTGGTTGCTGAAGCCTTTTATGGCCCAAATACGCCACATGGAAGAACAATACTTGGACCTGCAAAGAATGTAAAGAAGTTTACGCGTGAAGATGCAATTAAATTTAAAGAACAAAATTACGTTTCAAACGATATAGTTATTTCAGTTTGTGGAAATATATCTTTAGATAAGGCAAAAGAATTGTGTGAAAAATATTTTGTAGGGAAGTTCCCACAAAATGAAAATAGAGAATGGCAAGATGCCAAAGAAAAGCAATTCTATTCTTCGTATATCAAGAAATTTAAAGATATTGAGCAAGCAAATATCTTTTTAGCTATGCCATCATATGGATTTTTAGATGATAGGAAAAATGCAGCTTCTATTGCTATGGATATATTTGGCGGTGGAATGAGCTCAAGATTGTTCCAAGAAATAAGAGAAAAACGAGGACTAGCGTATAGTGTATATTCATATAATTCAATGTTGAATTATTCTGGAACATCATATCTATATATTGGAACAAATAAAGATGCTGTTAATGAAGCACTTGATGTAACACGCGATCTTATCAAAAAAGTAGCAAAAGAAGGCTTTTCTCACGATGAAATCGTGAAGGGAATAAATGGGGGCCTAACAAGACTAACACTTGGCAACGAAAGCACAATAGGAAAGGTTAGAGCAAATGCACAATATGCGCTATTTGCAGATAATGCATATGATGTTAATAAAGTTATAGATGAAATAAAGAATTTTACGGTAGACGATTTAAGTGAGGCATTTAGAGAAACGATGGATTTATCTAAAGCATCTATTGCATACGTTGGAAGAGAAGTAAAAGGCGACCTTTTAGACATCATAAAAGCTTAGCATTTGCATTTATATAAATAAAGTTATAAAATATTTTCGTATGAAGGAAATTAATTCAAAGCTGTCATATTCAACGCCAAAGGGTAGAACAATATCTACTTTAGCGATGGTTTTAATGAGCTATCTAGTGTTCATTTTAGCGGGCACATTCGTTTTGATGGCACCATTTTCTTCAAGAGAGCATATCGCCACAGGATTTATAGATGCTATATTTACAGCGACTTCAGCAACATGTGTTACTGGGCTTGTTGTTTTTGATACATACCAATATTGGTCAACAATTGGACAATTAGTTATTTTGTTCATGATTCAAATGGGTGGTATTGGTTTCATGTCAGTTATAGCTTTCTTAACAAGATCATTAAGAGTTAAGATGAGCTTTAAAGATAGAAAGTTTCTAATGGAATCTGTAGGTATTAAGAAAAAGGGAGACTTCGGTAGCGTTTTAAGAAACATTGTTTTGGGCTCTGTTATCATGGAAACGGTAGGGGCCGCGCTATTATCTATTAGATTCATTCCTCAATTTGGTGTAGCAGATGGTATTTATTTTGCTGCATTCCATTCAATATCTGCGTTCTGTAATGCAGGATTTGACTTAATGGGAGCACTTGGGGTTCCATTTGGATCACTTACATCTTATGCTAACGATTGGCTAGTAAATTTGGTTATTTGTGGCCTAATATTTATGGGTGGTTTAGGTTTCATTGTTTGGGACGATTTGATAGATTCAAAGTTCAAATTCAAAGACATGTCTTTGCACTCAAAATTAATGATAATCGGAAGCTTGTTCTTAGTTATCATTTCTACATTCATTTTCTTCATATTTGAAGCTAATCATTTATATAAGGGAATGAGCTTTGGTGAAGCCTTCTTGCGTTCATTCTTTGCATCCGTAACCGCAAGAACTGCAGGCTTTAACACAACGGATATGACGGACTTTGGTCAAGGCAGTGTATTCTTTACAATTATCCTAATGTTTATAGGTGGTGGTTCAGGATCAACCGCCGGTGGTATCAAGGTTACAACATCAATTATTATCTTCCTTGGAATACTTGCTCTAAACACAAAAGATGGCGAAATTATTCTAGCTGGTAAAAAGATAGGAAAAGATACATTACACCAAGCATTTGCAGTGCTTGCTACATACATGATTTTAGCGGCAGTATTTACAGCTGTAATTTTAGGTATTGATACAGAATTAACGACTCAACAAGCGTTATTTGAAGTTGTTTCAGCAATAGGAACCGTTGGTATTGCCATTGGCGATACAACGCTAATGTTGAACCCAGCATCAAGAATTGCAATTGCAATCTTGATGTATATCGGAAGAGTCGGAATTTTGACCATAGTTTTATCTTTTGCTAAGCCAAAGAGAACGAATAATGTCATAATACCTGAAGAAAATGTCATGGTCGGGTGATATTTTTTAAATTTTTTAATTCTTTACGCGCTTTATATGTTATAATATTTTGGGTATGAAGCGAGGTTCATGTGAGCGATAAATCAGAAAGCGTTTTAGACAGAATGATGAGAGGGTTAATGCTAATAGGCGTTTTTGGCCTTTTAGATTTAATTCTTTTTGGCGTTTTTGGCTGGGCAGGGCAATTTGTTAAATCCTTTATAATCGGCATCTTTGGATATGCATCTTATGGATATTGCATTGCCATGACTTTAGTTGGACTATTTATTACACTTGGATTCAAACCAAAAGTTTCATTCAAAGTAATCATAAATTACATCGCAATCGTATTTGTAATCATTTGCATTGGACAAATCGCTACAATAACAAACGAAACAACCTATGGATATAGCGGCGCACTAAATATGGCATATTATAACCATGATACTTTAGCTGGCGCTGCATTTTTCGCATTCTTATATCCATTCTTCCTTTTAAAGCCACTAGGAATTACGGTATTTTCACTATTTTTAGCAGGTCTTGTTGCTTTAGTTATTGTAAATCAATTGAATTTTGATATAGGACTTAAGCTTCGCTCTACTAAAAAGCCACAAACTCAAAATCAATATTATGCATCTCAAGAACCACAAGGTGGGGAAGGGACCGCATATCAAGATCCAAATTACATGGAGCCTGAGCTTTATAATGGCGATGTAAACGGTAGATTATTTGATGATGGCGTTCAAAGACAATCATTCTTTACAAGATATAAAAAGCAAGAAGATGTAGATATGACCCCAATTGATGAAGTTAAACAAAGCTATATGTCAGAAGAGGAGCAAGATAACATCATTAGCGCAATAGATACAAATGGACAAAAGATGGACGATGGGGACATAAGATTAACAGAGCAAAGAATGCAAGAATTTACTCAAGCATCTCCAATTATCCCTGTTGTTAACGAAACAAGTGAAGAAGTAAAAGAGGTTAAACCTCAAATTACAGATAAAGATAGATTGTATTTTACATCTGAAAGAAGACAAATCTTACGTGGAGAAACTCCTGTACATAAAGATCCTGAGCCTGAAGAATACACAGGATATCAAGATGAAATCGTTGCAGATAGTTCTTACAAAGAACCAGCATATGAAATGCCTGTATTTGAAACTCCAAAGGAAGAGCCAAAACCTCAAGTTGATCCATTTGAAGCAATTATGCAAAATGCTATTCAAGAATCTGAGGAAGAAGAAAAGCAAGAAGAAGTTATCGAAGATAAGACAGAATATAATTATCATTTCGACGATATAGATAACACAATTAAAGAACAAGCAAAGGCTGACGAAGAAAAGAAGAAGGAAGAAGAACGCAAAGCCTTCGAGGGCTTAACTCAAAATTACAAAGTAGAGCCTATAAAGCCAGTAGAGCCAATTAAGCCAATTATTCCAGAAAAGAAGGTTGAACCAATAAAACCAGTTGAACCTCCAAAGCCAGTAGAGCCACCAAAACCAAAGAGAATCTATAAAAAATATAAAGCTCCAGATATCAATATGCTTGAAGACTTTACGGATGAGGTAGATGACGATTCCGTTTTACAAGCAAAAGCAGAGGAGTTAAAACAAACTCTTGCTAACTTTAGAGTAAACGTCGAAATCGTTGGCACAATAAAGGGACCAACATTCTCAAGAATCAACTTTAGATTGGAACCAGGAACACCAGTTAAGAACCTAACGTCAAGAGCTGATGATATCAAGATGGGCTTAGCTGTTTCTTCAATGAGATTATTAGCACCAGTTCCAGGAACAAGTTATTGTGGTGTCGAAATTCCAAATAAAAAGCGTTCTAAGGTAAATCTAAAGACAGTTTACAAGAGTGCAGATTATCAAAAGGCAATTTCAAAGCAAACTGGTCTTGTGTTTGCTCTTGGTCAAGATATTAACGGTACTAACTTTAGTTACGATTTAACACAAGCTCCACATATGCTTGTGTGCGGACAAACTCGTTCAGGAAAATCTGTAGCTTTGAACGTTATGCTTATAAGCTTACTTTGCAGATATTCTCCAGAAGAATTGAGATTGATTCTATTTGATCCAAAGCAAGTTGAATTTGAACCATTCAATGGAATACCACATCTTTTAATTCCACAAATCCTTTCAGACCCACAAAAAGCAATATCTGCTATGAATTGGGCTATAAACGAAATGGAAAGAAGATATGAGCTATTGAAATCATCTGGCGTTAGAAACCTAGAAGAATATAACAATAGACCAGAAATTAAGGCAGATCCTCTAAAGAGAGTTCCATATATCGTTATAGTTATCGATGAATTCGCAGAAGTTGTATCACAAGGTCCTGAACTAAAGAAGCAATTTAACACAGTTATTCAAAGACTTGCAGCAAAAGCTAGAGCTGCAGGTATCCACCTAGTATTGGCAACCCAACGTCCATCAGTCGATGTAGTTACTGGTACAATTAAATCTAACTTGCCAACTCGTATGGCCCTAAAGACAACAGATGCTGTAAACTCTGCTACAATTTTAGGCCAAGGTGGTGCAGAAGAATTGTTAGGCTGGGGCGATATGTTGTTTATGACGCCAGATTCAGCCGAATTGAGAAGAATTCAAGGCGCATTCATATCTACAAACGGCGTTATGGATATCATTGATTACGTAAAGAATAACAACGACAAATACTTCGACGAAGAGGCAGAAAAGATGATTATGGCAGAGCCAAAGAAGGAAGAGCCAGAACAAATGTCTTTAGATGTTGGAGGTGGGGCAAGCAAAGGCCTTGATCCTGTATTTATAGATGCGCTTGAGATTTGCATCAAGTTTAATCAAGTATCTACATCATTCTTACAAAGAAAGTTATCTTTGGGATTCCCAAGAGCTGCAAAGATTGTGGATTGGATGATAGATAGTGGTTACGTACAAGTAGACGGAAATAAAAAGACGATTATTGCTACGCAAGCTGACGTAGAAAAGCTTCGCGCTGGCGATGAAGAGGAATAATATATTATGAATTTACCTACACGAATTACGATGGCAAGAATCGCAATGATACCTATTATCATTGCATCTTTTTGTCTAGAAACAGCCTTGCCACAATATAGCTGGATATTTATTATTACCGGCTCACTATTCTTTATAGCCTCAATGACTGATTTTGTTGATGGCTATATTGCAAGAAAATTTAAAATGGTTACAACGCTAGGGAAGTTTTTGGACCCAATTGCAGATAAAGTGCTAGTTGTTGCAGGCCTAGCGTTTGGAATAGCAGCACCAGATGTTGTTGGAATTCCATATTTGATGATAGTAGTAACCGTTGTAATTATCGCAAGAGAGTTCGCTATAAGCCTATTTAGACAAATTGCGGCATCAAAGAACGTTATTCTTGCAGCTGGAAAATCTGGCAAATATAAGACCACATTTACAATGGTGGCTCTAAATTCGTTCTTGTTTATCCCAGCAAATAGAATGGCAGGGGATGCAGCACAACTTGCATCAAAAGTATTTTGGTGGATATTTATTGTGTCTTTAGGAATTGCAGTTATCTTGACAGTATATTCAGCAATTGAATATGTTCTAAAGAACAAGCAAGTATTTAAAGATCAAAAAACTCAAGTTGAAGTTATCGAAGAAGAAGATGTTGAATTCCCAGATGAAAAGATTATTGAAGCGCTTGAATGGTGTAGAGCGAACAATTCAGTTGAAATTCTTCAAATGTCTAAAGATTTAGGAATCACGATAAAGAGAGCTTTTAAAATCAGAGTATGGCTTGAAATCATGGACTTTGTAAAGATAGAAGATAACCAAAGAGTTTTCGAAATATCTGATGAAGATTTGGAAAAGATCAAGCAAAGAAAAGATGAGTATTACGCAAAGTTAGGAACAAATAAATGAAAATAGGAACAGTATCGCTAGGTTGCGATAAAAACAGAATAGATACAGAAAATATGTTGGCATTTTTGAAGGATGACGGTTTTGAATTGACCGCAAATCCAGAAGATGCCGATATTATTATTGTCAATACTTGTGCATTTATAGAAAGCGCAAAGACAGAATCTATAGATACCATTTTTGAGATGGCCCAATATAAAAAGGAAGGAAAGTGCAAATACTTAGTTGTAACGGGCTGTTTATCTCAACGTTACATGAAGGATTTGTATGACCAAATGCCAGAAGTTGATCTATTTGTTGGGACGGCTTCATATTCTAAGCTTCCTCAATATATCAAGGAAATGGTTAAAACAAATACAAGAAATTATTACGAAAACGATATTAACGAAAGATATTTCTCTCCAAAAAGAGTATTAACAACACCACAACATTTTGCATATGTAAAGATAGCAGAAGGTTGTGATAATCATTGTACATATTGTGCAATCCCTGCAATTAGAGGGAAGTATACTTCAAGAACAATTGAAGATATAGAGGCAGAAGTTAAAGAACTTGTCGATAAATTTGGAGTACAAGAAATTGTACTCGTAGCTCAAGATGTCTCGAAATTCGGACATGATATTTACGGAGCAAAAAAACTTGTTGACTTATTGAAAGTTCTATGTAAAACTAATGTTGCGTGGATAAGATTATTGTATCTATATCCAGAGAACATTACTGATGAACTTTTAGACTTCATGGCAAACGAAGAGAAGATGTGTAAATATCTTGATATTCCTCTTCAACATGTGTCTGATAAGATTCTAAAGTTAATGAACAGGCACCTTCAAAAAGCCGATATCGAAAAATTGTTCCAAAGAATTGAAAGTTACAATTGCTTCACAATTCGTTCTACTTTTATCGTAGGATTCCCAAGGGAAGACGAAAAAGACTTTAAGGAATTATATGATTTTATAAAGGAAGGTAGAATTGATAGATGTGGATTCTTTGCTTATTCTAAAGAAGAAGGTACAGCGGCAGCTAGACTTTCTGGCCAAATCGAGGAGAGCGTTAAACTTGAGCGTCAAGCAAAGTTATATAAAGCTCAACAAAAGGTTATGGCAAAGCGTATGACAAGCCAACTAGGGAGAGTAGTTGATGTAATTTATGAAGGTATAGATTACGATAAGCAAATGTTTTATGGGCGTAGCAAATCAGATGCGCCAGAAATTGATACAAAAGTGTTCTTCACATCGGAAAATTTAGTAGATGTCGGATCTATTTACAAGGTGCAAATAGAGAAAGTTGAAGACCTTAATTATATTGGCAAGGTGGTAGAAAAATGATAGAGGAGTACAAGGACTATTGTGTATTGAAAGCATGTAACCTATCTGCAAAGCAGATAAGTGAAATTAATTCGCTATCTAAAAAGGGAATTTTCATTCAAGCTTCACAAGACAATTTAGATGCAACTGTAGTTGTTATAAATAAGTCAGAAAGCGAAGTAGACTTTCAAGAAACTCTAAACAAAGTAAAAGGCATTGCAGATGGTGCGATTTATGCAGATTACGACACATCACTAGAAGAGTGCGTTGTAAAGCAAGCAACCGCAAAGAACTTAAAAGTTGCAGTTGCTGAATCGCTAACAGGCGGAATGGTATGTGCGTCAATTGTTAACATATCTGGAGCAAGCAATGTTTTATACGAAGGCTTTGTAACTTATGCTTCTTCATCAAAAGTTAGAAGATTACATGTTAAATCTACCACAATCGATTCTTTTGGAGCTGTTTCTTCTGAAACATGTCAAGAAATGGTACAAGGATTACTTGCTAATAAAGAAATCCAAATAGGCGTTGCAACAACTGGATGCGCTGGCCCAAACAAAGATGAAGCAGGCGTTGATGTTGGAACAGTATTTGTTGGCGTTGGATCTCAAGATAAGATTGATGTTCAACAATACAAATTGGATGGCAATAGGGAAGCAATTAGAAAATCGACAACAAATATAGCATTGTTTATGCTACTAAATTTTGTAAAAAATTATTAATGAGGTATATAGATTATGGCAGTGAAGAAAGAAGTAATTAATTCAGAGAAGACAGCGTTAATTGATGACGCAATCTCAAAGATTGAAAAAAGTTACGGCAAGGGCTCTATTATGAGACTTGGCGAAAAGAAGGTAGAAAATATTGATGTTATTCCAACACAATGTTTAGCTTTGGATGTAGCACTTGGTGTTGGTGGTTTCCCAAAGGGAAGAATCATTGAAATCTATGGACCAGAATCTTCTGGTAAGACAACACTTGCATTACATGCAATTGCATCTTGCCAAGCACAAGGAGGAACAGCTGTATTTATCGATGCTGAACACGCACTTGATGCAGTATATGCAAAAAAGCTTGGTGTAGATATTGATAACTTATACGTTATCCAACCAGATTCGGGTGAACAAGCTCTAGATAACTTAGACACACTTGTTAGATCTAATTCTGTAGATATTATCGTTGTTGACTCAGTAGCTGCTTTAACTCCAAAGGCTGAAATTGAAGGAGAAGTAGGACAAAGCGTTATTGGTCTTCAAGCAAGAATGATGAGCCAAGGTTTAAGAAGAATTACAAGCTGCATTGCTAAAGCAAATACATGCGTAATCTTTATCAACCAATTAAGAGAAAAGGTAGGCGTTATGTTTGGTAACCCAGAAACAACTCCAGGTGGTAAGGCTCTAAAGTTCTATGCAAGTATTAGAATCGATGTAAGAAAGGGCGATGCCATCAAAGATGGAGCAGAATTCATCGGTAATAGAACAAAAGCAAAGATTGTTAAGAATAAGGTGGCTCCTCCATTTAGAGTTGCTGAATTCGATATGCTATACGGAAAGGGTATTTCTCAAGAAGGATGTATCGTAGATATGGCTATACAAGAAGGCATTTTAGTTAAGAGCGGTTCTTGGATCAGCTACAACGATGAAAAGATTGCTCAAGGTAGAGATAAGGCTTTAACATATCTTGCAGATAATCCAGAAGTTGCTGAAGAAATTAAGCAAAAGGTTCTTCAAAAAGTCCAAGAAGAAATGGTTGATTAATCTGGGATAAATAAGAACCATTAATTTATGATTAAAGTATTGAGTCGGTTAAACCGACTCAACTTTTTCTTCTTTTGGAATCTTTTCTATTATTTTTTCAACTCGCTTTAAATATAGTTGGAAATTCAAATATATTAAAACTTCAATTGTTGCGGATATAATACCAAATGCAGAAAATATGATTTTAAGTGTTTGGTTGGTTGGTGGGATAATTAAAGGGAACAAATCTAGTAAAAGAGCTAGCGCGCTAACAGCTATAATGCAAAAACACATTTTCTTGTAGTTAGATGTAGGATTCACAACATTTGCTTTTCTAAAAATTACATTTATACCACCGATAACGCTAACGATTACAAAAGCACTAGAAATGTCTGCTAAAGTAGCCATTATGTAAATTAGTAATTCTTCTTTTTCGTATATGAAATCTATAAATGTACCTATTATTTCAAATAGAGCACAAAAAGCAATTACATAAAATGCTTTATAAAAAACAGGCTCATCTAAAGCTGCTTTTAGAATACCAAACATTTTTAAGATAGTATCAACTAAAGATAAAATTAGGGCAAGGATAACTAAAACGTGCACAATTTTGTCGATTGCTTCTGCAGTATCAAAAACAGCGCATACAATTTCGATCAAACTTACAAGAGCAAATACCATTGAAGCTACTGCTTCATGGTAAAGAATTTTAATACCAACTCTTGCGTTAGGAAATCTCATATATGTTTTCGTCCCACAATTAATTATATCTATAATTTATAAATAATGTAAGATGGCGGCAATGAAACATGTGCTATAGGCAATATTGAATTAATAATAATGAACATTGAGAAAGCTAAAATAAATGATATTATATATTGTGTAATATTTACAAATATTATAAAATTAACATAGGAGAGAGGTTATTGTGGTAGAATCTAAACGAAGATGGTTTACTAAAAAAGAAAAGGCTGCTTATATCGCACTTGCTATTGTTACAATTGTGATTATTTGTAGTATTGTCATATTATCTCAGTTTTACTCAATTCATGGCTTTTATATATTTAAAAAACAAGGCATTTGGGAATTTAGAATCACAAATGAAAAGTTGCACTATGCTATGATTCAAACGAGAGCAGAATTGCCAGAAATAATTGCCCCAACAACAATGTATGATACTAAAATAACACACATATATGCAAGAAATATCAATAAGATATTTTTAGACCAAAGTGCTACAAGTGTTATAGAATGCTTATGTAAGGAAGTAATTCTTATTTCAGCAAATGGGGAAATGTATAAAAATGGGCTAAAAAACCATGCTCGAGGTAGTGGCTACTATAAAATAGAAGCCAAGAGAATTTGCGTGCCACAAGAGTATTTAGAAGTTTATCAAGATATGTATAATGCGCATTTTTGTGCAGCAAATGTTTCTTATATGTTAAACTATACTAGCACTAATCAACAAGGTTATCAATATGTTACAAAACAAGCCAACGAAGATGCATGGGATTATATAAACGAGCATAGAGAAGATTTTGTTTATGAAGATGGATATGTATATAAAACAGATGTTGTAGATGCGTTTATAGAAGAAAATTATGGGAGATTTATAGACACATCAAGTTACAATGGTGGGTATCACTGGGTGGATTATTTAGAAGAAGGCGATAAAATATTAACAATTCCATCTGATCCAGCAAGAGAAGGATATTCATTTAGAGGTTGGTATCTAGATGCGGCATGTACCAACATATTTGATTTTAATAGTTATGTAAAAGACGAAACTCCACTTGTGCTATATGCAGGGTGGGATATTAATTAGAAGAGGTTTTCTATGAGTAATTGCAAATCAATTACGGCAGCACTTGTTGCTGCTGTTTTAGCGCTAAGTTTGCTTCTAAGTGTTTTTTATGCTAGAACAGAAACAGAGGTTGAAGCGGAAACACTTAATAACACATTTAGCTTGGACAATAATATAACAGATTATGATGCGAGTAATACTGCATATAATGATAACGCTTGTATGACTATATTAGTTCATGGCGTAAATGAGAGTGCAGCTATATGGAGTGGAGATTCCAATGGGTTTGAATATGAGGAAGATTCTTTAATAGAGCAATTAGCAGGTGACAGGCTAAATACTGCGACTTATATGGTAAATATGCAAGCAAGCGTATCAAATGGCGTGTACGATTACACAAATGTTAATTGTGATATATTGGAATTAACAGTCGGTAATGGTAGTTACCAATATGGCCAATCCATTACAGACATCAATTATTTAGATGGCAAACATAGGATATTTATATATAATGATGCGAATGATGATTACTCAAAAATTCAATCAGACGAAAAGGCGTATTATAGACTAAAAATATTTATTAACAACTTAATTGTTAAGTATAAATTATTGGGGATAAATAATCCTACAGTTAATATAATCGCGCATGGTAGAGGTGGAATAATATCTCTGAATTATATAACTAATTATCCAAATAACGTAGCGAAATTGGTCACTATTGGAACAAATTATAATGGTTCATCTATATATCAGTTTGCTGAAAAATTATCACATATTAATAGTAATATTGTTTCTATTCTAAATGAATTTGGAGGAATTAGTGATTCTGCAGGTGATACATATCCTTTGAATAGTATGATAGACGGAGATTATTATAAAAATAATTGGAATAATACAAACCATCAAACAAAAGTATATGCAATTGGGGCTAGTATTAAAAGTGAAGGATTACAAGAATTAAAAGATGCGTTTGATGTGGTAAATAGCATTTTTGAATATATCGGCAGTGAATATTTAAATTATGAAAATATTAAAAACTCAATTCTTGAACATGATAATTGGGAGAGTGATTTGAATCAAGTATTGCCATATTTGTCGTCCATGATAGAGTTATATATAGGCGAAGATTTAGATGGGTTAAATTGCTGTATCAACAGCATATTACATCAATTATTTGATTATTGCACATTTCAAGAAAGTTTAAATAATTTCCCAAATATTATGGGAGATCAACATATTAATAGAATTGTTTCAAAAGTGATGGGTGTAGATTCGATTGAGACGCTTGTTGCTGTTGCTGAATTATTTTCTCAAAGAAATATAACATATGTAAAAGGAGTAGTTAGACCTCTATTACAAAGTTTTATTAATACGCATTATGATTATTCTTTATCAAAGCTAAATTATTCAATTGATAGCAGCGCAATGACTCGTGAAGAATTTATAAATACAATAGCTGAGTGTTGTTTAAATGATTTGTTCGAAAACACGAATGAATATTTAAGTGCCAAATTTGATATCGAGTTTTTGGTTGCGTTTATCTTTTCTATTAAGCAAAACATTGCTATCAGAAATGATAATTTAGGGTTAATCAATGCGGAATTAGTTATGGCATTGTCTAGAACGAGTGAAAGCAATTTGTTTTGTATGCAAGAATCTGATAAAAGAGTAATATTTTCGTATTTAATTATGTCTATTGATAGTACCAATAAAGAGAATAAAACATTAGACATTTTGCATTTTCTTAACGACAATAGTTTTCTAATTGATTTAATATTGCATTATATGTATAATGCTGGCGCATATAAAGCAGTATTAAAAACACTGTATTATTTGGAAATATTGTCAAACGGGATTGATATGACAAGCATATTGATTACGAAAATTGTTGGGTTTATATGCAATCTAACGGAAGACGAATGGACGGGGCTATTAAAGATTTTAAGTGATATCCAGCTAGAATCCGATTTGTATGAAGCAAGTGGATATAGTTTGGATAACTATACGCCAACGGCTTTGAATATTAAAGCGTTATTTACAAACGATGGCGTAAATAGTTTATCTTCACAATTAGGGGATGGATATAATGGATTTTACGAAAGGAAAGTATTTTTATTTGACGATTTAGATTGTAGATTAGAGGATATAGGCAATATAAATTATCCTATACCAATCCCCCATAATGTTCAGTGCCAAAATAATCGAGTCGTTGAATACATTGCAGATTCTTTAAACATACAATGCTATGGGTATCAAACTATAGACCTTAATGCCACCGAAGTATCAATCAGTTCAATTAATGTAGATGCGAACCAATTTGGGACTATAGAAGTTCCTTCAACTATAAATGGCAAGACAGTAGTGAAAATTGAACCTGGTGTATTCAATAAGGCTAAATATAGTGAGGTAACAAGCATTGTACTACCAAATACAATTAGAGAAATAGGAGCATATGCATTTGCTAATTGTTCAAGTTTAACTAATATAAATATTCCTACCAATGTAACAGAAATAAAAGATTTTACATTTTTTAACTGTTCATCTTTAGATATGAATTTAAATGATTTTCCTAATATTAGGTCAATAGGATATATGGCGTTTTACGGAACAGCATTTAGTACAATATCAATAGGTCAAAACGTGGTTAATATAGGAGAAGCTGCATTTGCAAATTGCGAAAGTTTATATAGCATATCGGTTCACAGCAATAACAGCCATTATGCATCTAGTAATAGTGTTTTGTTTACAAAAGACTATTCAAAATTAATACAATATCCGATAGGAAGAAATGATCTTTCTTATTCTATAGATAGCAGAGTTGAAACAATTGGTAAATATGCATTTTACAAGAGCAAATTATCAAATGTAGCATTCAACGAAGCACTTAACTATATAGAGGAATATGCATTTGCAAATAGCAATAATATTACAAGTATTACATTAAAGGATAATCTATTGCTAATTAAATCTTGTGCGTTCAGAAATTGCTCAAATTTAGACCAAGTTATATTGTATGATAGCACACCTAATATAGCGGCGATGGCTTTTGATGAGTGTGATGAAGACATAATGTATTATGTACCATTCAATCAATTAGAAGATTACCAATATGAGCCAGGATTGATTGGGCAGGAAGATAACATAACAAGCATTACATACAACATTACTTTATGGGTTGACTCGAATGAAGGCAATTGTATTACATTAGACAATTACAAATATGGAACACCTTTGTCTGAAGCTTTAGAAGAGATAGGTATTTATGAAATTGAAAACGGCGATTTAGTATTTGACGGGTGGCGATATGAACGTAATTCAAGTGGAAACGGAACTGGCTTAAATGTATTTAATGAAAATGATTATCATGAGATAAATACAACTATTACATTATATGCTAAATGGATAGCAGGCCAATATTATATTAAAGTAGAACAATTTGGATCAAACCTATATTTAACCCCAGATGGGATGGATTCAAATCCAACTCCAATTGTCTATGGGCAAGAAACTCAGCTTGCGAATATATATTGGGATTGGTTTATAGAATTAACGCAATTAGAAGGTCAAAAGATTTTAAGGTTTGAGCTCGAAGAGTATGAGGAGAGTGACCCTAACGGTCCATCTATGGCAGGGGAGAGCGATTTAGAACATTATTATAGCGAGCAATTTGCAAGTTGGGTTGAATCGATTGTTGATCTATTGCAAAAAATTCCAGAAAACGAAGAAGTAATAAAGACCTATGTAATTATTGCTAAATTAACGCCAAAGACTTTTACCTTTATATTTGATACAGATGGCGGGGCGGCCGTGGGAACTCTTAATATAGAGTATGCAGAGAATGCTAATTTGCCTATTCCAGTCAAGCAACCATATGAGTTTAATGGATGGAAGATAATGTCAATCGTAGCAGAAGGAGATGCAACGGTATATCCACAATATGCGAATTATTTAGGGCGTGTTTATAATTATAGTACAGTTCCTGATTTCACATTTGGATTGTCAAAAGACGGAACGATTACATTGAAGGCCCTTTGGGGAGCATATTATATAGAAGTAAGAGACGATACTACTACGACTATAAATCATTATTCAAATATAATTTTAGATTTCGGTTTGCAAGAAAATAATAAAAATATGAATAAAGAGTATATTATTGGGGCAAACGTTAATGTTTTGAGCATAAGAAATATGAATAGTTTGAGAAATGTCTCATTTATAATTAATGCAACGATAGATTTGTATTTAGAAAATGTGTGTTTTAGCGCGGCTGCGGGAAAAAGTGCAATAAATGCATCAGGGGTCAATTTGACAGTATATTCTTCTATATTGAGTGTACTAAAAGGAGGAGAAAGACAGAATAGTACAACAAATGCTGGCTCTGGCATAGTGTGTAAAAACCTAACTTTATATATTAATGGAGTTCTAAATTTTGAAGGTGGCGCAGGAAAAGACGGAGGTCAAAATTCAAGTGGAGTAACAGGTGGTTATGGTGCTTATATAACAGGGAATTTGAGCCTAAATGGAGGGACTTTGTTTGTTATAGGCGGTAATGGAGGATCTGGTGGCGTAAATACAAGTATGCCTTCGACTCCTGGAAAGTCATCTGGAGTAGGAACTACAGGAACTGCTGGAAGTGTCGGTAAACAAGGAGGAAATGGAGGAATTGGTATATATGTAGTAGGGACAACATATATTAGCAATTCTAGTAGAATAATTGCGCAAGGTGGTAGCGGTGGCCGAGGCGGAAAAGGCGGTCATGGCGGCAATGGTGGAGAAGGAGCAGATGGCAGAATAGGTTTTTCTGCAAAACAAGGAGGAGATGGTGGCTCTGGAGGCCGAGGAGGAACCGGAGGCAATAGCGGGCTATCTGCGTTGTTGTTAGGAAATAGAACCTTTGAAGGAACAGTTGATTTAAGAACGGGAAGCGCAGGCATTGGAGGTTCTGGCGGTTATGGTGGAGTCGGAGGACTAGGTGGCATAAAGTTGTGGAGTAGTAGTAGAGCTGCATCTGGAGCAAATGGAAGCACGGGGGCACAAGGTTATACTGGAAGTGTTCTTGGGAACTTGTATTAATTATTTAGAGAAATAACTAGTCTTATTTGCTATTAAAAATGATTTATTTTGTATAGAATATTGGTGAAAATAATTGTGAGGATAAAATATGCTAACTAATTTTGTATCTAAAAATAGACCTTTTACTAAATTGATTATCATGACTATTATAGTTTTGATTTT
This sequence comes from Clostridiales bacterium, assembly GCA_015055975.1. Classification (GTDB taxonomy): domain Bacteria; phylum Bacillota; class Clostridia; order Christensenellales; family UBA3700; genus UBA3700. The sequence goes on from SVHF01000009.1 coordinate 17,711, forward strand.
ACTTTTTGATTTCATAACACTATTTGGATCATATTCAAATCAAACAGGAGCAAACGCTGGTGTTTCATTTAGCTTTCTTGCTAGTGCAGCTCTTTTAGGATTATTGCTATTTTGCATGCTTTCAAACAAAGAAGATTATGCAAAGATGCTAGGTGTTTTATACCTTGCTTACTATGTAATTTCTATACTTTTAAGCGTTGGAACCCCATTTTATTCATTCTACAAAGGAAATCATGGAACATTCATAACAGCATCTGTATTTGTTGTTATTGCTAACACCTGTGTAGTAGCACTTGTTGTTTTAGGCGTACTTTCATATCTAAATGGAAAATCATTTGCATTTATTAATGAAATTTTGTATTTAGTATTCTTATTTGCAAGCTTAATGGCATTTATTATGTATATGGCTGCATACGGTATTGCAAAATATGATTGGACTTCATTTATGAATGTAACGGTATCAAGATTGTTAAAACCATGTTTAGCAGTTTTGGGATATTTATATATGTCAGGAAATTCTACAGATAATCAAGGAGTTGATGAAGATACAACAATTGAGGATAGATCTCAAGACTAATAATATTTTGTAGATCATATAAAAGTCCACTGTCGACACATAGTGGATTTTTTTTGCTTTAAAAACTGCAAAAAGTGATGTTTATGGAGCAAAAAATATTGCAAAAAGTGATATTTATGTAGCAAAAAATATTGCAAAAAGTGATATTTATGGTATTATATAGTTAGAAATACAGAATATCGAGGCATTATGGACAGAAAGTATTTAAAAGATCTTATTGCGTGGATGAATAGCGAAGATAGAAAACCGCTTTTGATAACAGGTGCAAGACAAGTTGGGAAGACTTACCTTGTTAAAGACTTATTTGCAGAAACTTATTATAAGAATAGATATCTAAGGCTAGATTGCTCAAATGAAACGGAGTTTGTTGATTTTGTGTATAATAATGATAATTTGCAAAATGTATTAGATTATATTGACTTAAAATATAATTTTAAATTAGATAAAGACCATTTGTTGATTATTGATGAAGCTCAAGAATGTTTACCAATTATTAAGATGATGAAGCATTTCTGCGAATTAAGAAGAGATATTCCGTTAATTGTTACTGGATCAATGGTAAGGATTAAATTGCAGCGAACGGCGCGTAAAAGAGGTGGCTTTGCAGAGGGGAAATCATTTTTGTTCCCGGTAGGTAAAATTGACGAATTATATGTATTTCCGCTAACGTTTGATGAGTTTTTGTATAACGTAAATAGACATTATTATGATTTAATCAAGAAGAAGTACGAATCAAAAGAGCAAGTAGAGAACTTTGAACAAACAGAGTTCATGGATATATTCTATGATTATTTATTTGTGGGTGGCATGCCAGAAGCTGTTGATGCATTTATCAAGAATAAGGATAGTAAATCTACGGCGTATAGAAAAGCTATAGATAAAATACGTGAATTGTATGACACATATCTTAATGATATGGAGATGTATCAGGCGTCGCAAGAATCTATTATTCGTAGTAAGGCGATTTATAACAACATATATAAACAACTTGCAAAAGAAAACAAGAATTTTGTTGGTTCATTTATACAATCGGATTTGAAGACAAGGCAATTATTGTCACCAATTGAGTGGCTTGTTACAGCAGGCATTGTAAACAAATCGTATTTAGTGAAAGAGAGAGTTACATCGCCGTTGGTTTATGATCAAGAATCGTTCTTCAGGCTATATTTATTCGATATGGGATTATTTACGTATCAAAGCGGTTTAAATGCTGCGACCTTTATAACAGGTAAAGACAATGTTATGTCTGGCGTATATTATGAGAATTATGTTGCTACAGAATTGGCAGCTAGAAGATTAAAGTTGTTTTACTGGAAAGGGAAAAGAGATTGTGAAATGGAGTTTTTGCTAGATATTAATTCAAGAATAATTCCATTAGATTCGAAAAAGAAAAAAGGTGAGCTAACTTCGTTAAAAGAATTTAGAAATCATAATAAATTAGATGTAGCAATTAAAGTATCTGCAAATAATTATGGCTATGATTCTGTTAATAAGATATTGACGTTACCTTTCTATTATTTGCCATTCTTTTTGAACGATATTCAAGATTATAAGTTCGATTATTAATTATGCAAAGAATATTATTATTAAACGTTGAGACAATAAAGGGAAACCTTGCCGTTATATCAAGAAGGCTAAAATTAGACGAATTAGCGCTTGAAAAGAAAAAAGACAAGGATTTATATATTGCTACGCGTTTAATTGAAAATTACGTGTTAAATGGACGCGAAAAGCATGTAAGTGACGAAGGAAAGCCATATGCAAACGAGGGAAGTAGATATAATTTATCTCAAGTAGGCGAATATGCATGTGCAATTGAATCGGATATTGAGTGCGGAATAGATATTGCAAAAGAACAAGTTTTTACTCCTCATTTTAAAGATAGATTGTTTTCAGAAAAAGATAATATATCTTTAGAAACAGATTTAGATGTCTTAAGAGCTTGGACTATAAAAGAAGCTTGTGTTAAATGCAAAGGTATTGGCCTAAAGGGAATTTTCAATGTACATATCCTATCTGAAGACAAATGTGAGCTTGACGGCGATATGTATTTTTATAAAAGTTTTTTCTTTGATAATTACTGTATAAGTGCTGTTCAAAAAGACAAAATTGATATAGAAGAGATCCAAGAGTTGCAGCTTGCTGATTTATTTATATATAAATAAGCGTAAAATATTATATCTTGACTATAAATATTTAATAGAGTAATATTATTATTGGGTTTAGAGCCCAAAATTTTATATAAAAAAGTGAAAATTGACAAGAGTATCAGGAGGTAATATGACAAGTAACGGAATTAGTTGCTTTAATTTTATCCTTGGAATCGGCGCAGCAGAAGTTGTATTGGCAGCAGTTGCAGCACTTGTTGTTGGTGCGGCAGCAGCATGGCTTGTGTATAGATTTTATGTTCGCAAGAATGTTGGAAGCGTAAAGCAAGAGTGCGATAAAATGCGTGACACGGCTCAACAAGAAGCCAAAGAGTTCCTAAAGGAAGCAAAAATTGAAGCAAGAGAAGAACAACAAAGACTTCGTTCTGAAGTGGATAAAGAAATCCGCGAAAAAAGAGCTGAAGTCGCACGTAATGAACAACGTGTAAATCAAAGAGATGAACAACTTGGAAAAAGAGAAGCAATTTTGGATCATAAGAGCGAAATGCTTGATGAAAAGAAAGCCGAATTAGAGGAAAAAGAGAGCGAAATTGAAGGCTTACAACTAGAAATCAAAGATGCTCATAGCAAAATGATTCAAGAATTAGAAAAAGTTTCTCAACTATCTCAAGAAGATGCAAAGCAAATCCTTATGACAGAATTATTAGATGACGCAAAGAAGGAAGCTGCTGCAGAAGCAAAAGAGATAGAAGCTAAAGCTAAAGAAGACGCAAACAAAGAAGCTAAGAAGATTATTGGACTTGCGATTCAAAAATGTGCTGCAGAGCACACATCAGAATCGACAATATCAGCTGTACCTCTTCCAAACGAAGAAATGAAGGGTCGTTTGATTGGTCGTGTAGGTAGAAATATCAGATCTATTGAAAACGCAACAGGCGTTGATTTGATTATCGATGATACACCAGACGTAGTTACCGTATCTGGATTTGATCCAATGCGTAGAGAAATCGCTAAGATTACAATCGAGAGATTAGTAGCTGATGGTAGAATTCACCCAGCTAAAATTGAAGAGACAGTAGATAAAGTAAGAAAAGAAATTGAAAATCAAGTAAAGGAAGCCGGCGAAAACGCAGCTTTCGATGCAAATATTTATGGATTACATCCAGAAATAATAAAATTACTAGGAAGATTAAAGTACCGTACAAGTTATGGTCAAAACGTGTTAGAGCACTCACTAGAAGTTAGTTATCTAGCAGGAGTTATGGCAGCAGAACTAGGTGCAGATGTAAAAATCGCTAAAAGAGCAGGTTTATTACACGATATAGGTAAAGCTGTAGACCACGAATTAGAAGGTACTCACGTGCAAATCGGTGTAGATATTGCTAAGAAGTTTAAGGAAAGCAGAGCTGTAGTACATGCTATTGAAGCACACCACGGCGATGTAGAACCTCAAACAGTTGAAGCAGTGCTAGTTCAAGCAGCCGACGCAATTTCTTCTTCAAGACCAGGTGCAAGAAGAGAATCTCTTGAAAACTACGTTAAGAGACTTGAACAACTTGAAAGCGTAGCAAATTCTTTCGATGGAGTAGAGCAATCATTTGCTATACAAGCCGGAAGAGAAATCAGAGTTATGGTTAAACCTGAGAAAGTAGACGATGCAGCTATGGCATTTATGGCAAAGGATATCGCTAAGAAGATTGAAAACGAATTAGACTATCCAGGACAAATCAAAGTAAGTGTTATTAGAGAGACTCGTCAAACTGAATATGCTAAATAATAATTAGTAATTCAAAATGGCCAGCATTTAGGTGCTGGCCATATTTTTTTGCAATTTTTCATATATGGACAAAAACGATAAATTTTTCATTTTAAAATTGGTCAAAATTTGGAAATAATTTAAAAACAGTAGTTTTAGTCAAAAATCGGCTTAAATTATTAAAAGTGTTGTATATAGTCAATATATGGCTTAAATAATTTTAAAATAATTTGATTTTTATAATAACTCGTTCAAAATCTATCTGAAAATCTTAAGAAATCTAATTTATAAGTATCTAAATATGTATTATTACAAATTATGCAATTTTTAGTAATATTTAGCATATATGGATTTGCATATATTGACAAGTTATGATGAAATGAATATATTTAATGTGTAAAGTTTTTATTTACGTTTTTAAAATCATTTTCTAATACCATAGGCGAGAAAAACATATATTGGGGCAACCCAAAAAGGAGTATTATGGCTAAGCATTTTATTAAGTGCGAAGACAATAATGATGTTTTATTTCGCAAGATTAAAGCTGATGATTGTGATTATAGAACTACAATTATTGTTCCAGAAACGCATAACGCAATAATTATAAAAGATGGCGTAGCCCTAGAAACGCTACCATCTGGAAAGCATAAGATTTATGACAAAAATAATGTCATAGACAAAACTATTTCTGAATTTAAAGAGCAAATAGAGGTAATTTTTGTATCTAAAACTGCAAAATTAAATATTTTATGGGGTACAGATCAACAGTTTGATATGCGAGATCCAATAACCGGCACTTCCATAAAGCTTGGAGCTTCAGGGGAGATAGAAGTTCAAATATCTAATCCAAGAAAAGCATATCTAGAGCTTATCGGTCAAAATGATAAATTCAATATTGAGGATTTGAAGAATCGTTTACAAGGAAGGCTTTTAGCAGAAGTTCAATTTCAAATAGCAAACGTAATGCAGCAAAAGAATCTATCTTATGATAGATTGGGCGAAGTTTTGCTTCCTGTGTCTGAAGCTGTTATGCCACATATTGCCGAATTTTTTGAAAAAGATTATGGTCTAAAGGTATTTTCTTTCACAATATCTAGAGTTGTTTTAGAAGATAGTGAAATTGAAAAGATAAATAATGCAAAAGCTGCAGCAATTGCAAGAAAGCATGCGGTAGAAGATGATGAATTGAAATATTCACGAGAAATGGATCTAAAAAGGCTTGAAAGAGAAGATTATGCAAAATATTTGGAAGTTTGCAGGATTGTTGGATGGCCAGCAACTAAAAAAGAGGCAAAATCTGGGGAATGTCCAAACTGTGGAGTAAAAGTTCCTCAAGATGCGAAGTTCTGTCCAGTTTGCGGGGAAGAAATTAAAATCAGCAGGGTAAAATGCCCAAATTGCGGGAAAATGATGTCTAAAAATGATTTATTCTGTAAGCATTGTGGCCATCCTGCGAAGGAGTAATTATGTGTTTTAAGAAGAAAAAAGTAGTAGGTGTTACATATTCGTTAGATAGAAAAACATTGCTTTTTGCAGCTCAAGAGGTCGATGTGTTGATAGTTTTGGATAGGAATAAGCTATATGGGAGAGAGTTAAAAGAACTCAAAGATGCGCTATTATACACATCGCCTCGAGAGAATCAGGAAGTGTTTGAAATGGATCAAAAAATCAAAGATAAAATCGGGGATTTGAAACTCATTTTAAACAAGGATAATGATATAAAAGATGACAATGTATTTAAGATTATACAAACTTTGTTTGTAATGTTAAAAGAACGAGATGCAAAGGAGCTTAAATAATGTGCTTATTTAAAAACAAGTTTGAAACGCTAACAAGAGATGAAGTAATAGATACAATTTGCACGCTTGAGCGTGAGGAAACTTTATATGAAGATAAGATAAATACTCTAACAGAAGATATAAAGGCAAAATTAAACGAAGGGAAGCTATTAGAAAATCCATTGCAAAGAACTTTTCTTGTAAAGAAGATAACACTACTTACAGAAAAGAGAGAAAGGGCGATTCGACAAGCCATGTATATCATATACAACCTAAGGTTATCGGAAAGGTTAAAAGATGCTATAGATGATAAATCGCTTGTAGATAAAATAGCTTCGCTAAAGTCCATAAAATACTTTAAAGATCAAAAAGCTTTAGCTTTGTTTTTGAATGATGCATTAAATACGAAAATCAAAGAAGAAGATGTGTTAACAGATGCTGATGATACATTTAAGGCGGTAGAGGAGATGTATTCAGGGAATCTAAAGATTTACGGAATATCTGATATGACGGAAGATAATATATTGGCGTTTTTCGAAGAAGGCGATTTTGAGCCTAAACAAGTAAAAATTGATGAGGAAGCAAATAAATGAACGAAAATGGAGAATATCGCTGCAAGATATGCGGAGGTATGCTAGCTGAAGATGAAGAATCCTTTGGATTCTCGAAGTGCTTAAATTGTGGGAATAAATTTAGAATGTCTGAAGAAGAGATTCAAAGGATCCAGGCGCTTAGAAAGCCAATCGATCAAACATCGTTATTTGTGTCTATGACAAATAGTGATGTAGAAAAAGAGCAAAAGAAAAGAAAAATTGAGAACGCAATATTTGCTATAAAGGGCGTAATAGCCCTAATTTGCCTATTTATTGTGGCCATCTTTATCTCGATTATGACCCTAAACTTTCAGGGCAGATTGAGCCTAGAAAACCTTGAAATTGGAATAATTGCTTTAATTGGGCTTGGAGTTCCTGTATTTATGAGCATATTTGCTAAAGTGTATAAGGAAAAGCAGGAGTCGTTGATAATAAATATATTAATGGGTTTGCTATTTATAGCAATCTTTGTAGTAATTTCGTATTTTGCGTTTATTCGCTATTTTATAGGCTTTATTTAAGAATATTAAAAAGAAAGTGGCTAAATATTTAAAAATCTTGCACACATAATTTATTATATATTGCGAAAGAGCACATATTTTGTTAAAATGTTGAAGGTTGATATATTTTAAAGTAATCTTTAAAAACATCGACAAAAATAGAAGGTATATTATGATTGTTAGATATTTAGTAACAAATGGCTTAACCGGTGCATCACTTTTAGTATTGTTGGCATATATAATTGTCATTCTTACCGCTATTGTTTTACACGAATTATCTCATGGATATGTAGCATATTTAAACGGGGATATGACAGCAAAAGCTCAAGGAAGATTAACTTTAAATCCTCTTAAGCATTTAACTCCAATTGGAACACTTTTATTGTTCTTTGTAGGATTTGGTTTTGCAAGACCAGTTCCAATTGATCCTAGAAATTTCAGAGATTATAAAAAGGGTATGATAGCAACATCTTTAGCTGGTGTTACTATGAACTTATTTTTAGCGTTGATAAATTCTATATGTTTAGCACTAGTGCTAAAGTTTGGCGCATGGACATATGTAGAAAGCATGGATGCATCTAACTATTTCACATTATTTGGATATGCATTATTCTTCTATGGAATGCATGTAAATATCTTGCTTATGGTATTCAACTTATTGCCAATTTATCCACTTGATGGATTTAGAGTAGTTGAAACATTAGCTGAGCCAGATAACAAATATGTTGATTTCATGTATAGAAACGGTAGATATGTTCTACTTGGATTCATCATTTTGATGTATTTATTGTCTTGGTTAAACATTCCAGATTTATTCGATATGGTACAAGATTTAGCAACAATGATATTTAACGCTATTTGGGGCGGAATAGGAGTAGGTATTTAATGGCTGACGAAAAGATATTTGAATATCACCCAGCGAGTGTAGTTCCAATCTTCTTAAGTGAGGACGAACCTCCTGTTGCCATTGACGTTTTGTACACAATTTTGACTTCGTCAAAAGATTATGGAACAAAATATACTCTAGAGACAATTCCACTACATTTAGCTACAGATCAATTCGTTGCATATATGGCGCAACTTCAAGCATTTAACATGGAAATCGCGTCAGACTTTATACAAATAGGCACAACGCTTTTAAAGATTAAATCTGCGGCGCTTTTGAGAGTTCCTCAAGAAGAAATCGAAGAAGAGGAAGACTCTTTTGCTGAAGAGCTATTGCGTAGAAAGCTTCAGATTTATCAAATTGTTAAAGAAAACGAAGCAAAGCTTAAAGCTCGTGAAAAGTTGTATAGAATCAATAGAAGGCCAAAATACACAGATGCTGATGCAATTATCGTTATCAATCAATTTGACTTTGCAAAGCTTCTTGACGCCTTTGGCGTAGTTTTGTATAGAATTGACGAAAAGGAAGTATCTTTAAAGATAAAGAAGATTCCAAAAGATAAATTCCCAGTAGGACAACAAGTAAGAAAACTTGTAAACGTTATGTCTAAAAAGAAAAAAGCTGGATTCTATTCGCTATTTGATGGCGAGGTATCTAGAAGCGAAGTTATATCTACATTCCAAGCTTTACTTGCTCTAATGAGTAAACAAATTATGTTTGCAGAGCAAGAAGAAGGAAAGGAAATAGAAATTACATTTAACCCAGAGTACGAAGGAAAGGAAATAGATTTTGATGCCTTAGGCATCGAGGATATTGGAAAGGAGGCAAAAACTCAAGATGAACAACCTAGTTAATACTGTTGAAGCGATACTATTTGCTGCAGGCGTTCCAATCTCTAGAAAAGAGATTATGGATCATCTACCAGAAGATGTATCAAGAAAGAATTTAAACGATGCAATTGATAAGCTTGCTGAAAAATACAGCGGCGATTCTGGTATTTTATTGCAAATTTTTGAAGATAGACTTCAATTTTGTTCAAATGATAAATATAAAGACCTTGTTTCTGAAATCCTTCAACCAGTAAAAGAAAAAGAACTTTCTAAATCGTTGATGGAAGTTTTGTCTATTATTGCTTATTTTCAACCAATTACTCGTGCAGAAATCGAAGATTATAGAGGTGGCGCGGATCCAGATTATGCGCTATCTATGCTACAAAAAGCAGATTTAATATATGTTTCTGGATATAAGCAAGCTCCAGGAAGACCAGTGTTGTTTTCAACAACAGATGGATTTTTGAAGAAATTTGATTTGGTATCTTTAGAAGATTTACCAGACTTTAGCGAAGTTAAGAGAAGAATGATGGATATTGGTAACTTCAATGTTCAACAAGAAGGCTTATATAGAGCAGATGGTATGGATTTGGATGAAGATGATCAACCATACTTTAAGACGCAACAAGAAGACGAGTTCTCGTTAGATGATGATATCCCAGAATTCCTAAAAGATACGGAAGTTACTACATATTCTGGGTCAGATGAGGACGCAGGGGAGCTTCCAGAAAAAGATATAGAAGCTCCAAACGATGAAGATGAATCAGACGAGATAGGTATATAATGAAACAGTTTAAACAATTAATAGAAGCAATAAAACATCCAAACAAAATTCAAAGTATCATTCTTGGAATAGCAACGGTAATATTTGTTGTTTTAGCTTCGTGCACGGCGTTTATTGAAGAAATGCAAGATGCACTTGGCGTATTCCAATATGTTATATATGCATTAGGCGCTATATCTATAACGCAATTAGTTTATATGTTTTTCTACTGGGTTAAAAAATATAAAGAAGCAAATCCAGAGCGCAAGATTGTCATTAAAAATGACAAATTAAAAAAAGTATTGACGAATTACGAATTAAGATCTCAGGCATTTTTAGGCATAGCATTAATATTGTCTATAGGATTTGCTGTATATAATATCGTGCTAAGCGTTCTAAATAGCGATAAATGGAATGGCGTAATGGGTCTATATTATTTATTGTTGACGGCATTGTATGCGTTTACTGCATATAGAATCTACGCTAAAAATGAAAACCAAAAAGAAGATGTTATTACGTATTTGATGGTTGGAGCAGGGACGTTCTTGCTACCGGTTGCGCTAATTTGGGGCGAAGTTGAAATATTGATTGGTAATTTCAACGTTTATTATAGTGAGATCTTTATCTACGCCTTAGCTTTATATACATTTGTAAAGTTGGGTATGGCAATAGGGAACTTAAAAAGAACTAGCGGAATGAACACCTATACGCTTAAAGGTTTTAGAGTAATCTGCTTTATTGATGCGCTAGTTTCTATGCTTACTTTGCAGCTTACAATGTACAAAGTATTTGGTAAAGATATACAGCCATCGTTCGTAGCACATGGATTATTCTGTAGTATTATATGCCTTGTTTGTATAGCTTTTGGCGTTATAATTATCATCCGTTCGGTTAAATTATTACGTGAAATGCGTTTGAATATTATTATCGAAGAATTGCATAATCATACAAATAACGACTGGTATTAATCAAAATTCTGGATTTTTATAAACAAGCCAATAATTGACTAAAATATATTGAAAGATTTTTAAATTAAATCGATTTTTATAACTCAAGTCTAATTTTAGCCAAAATATTTCTTTAGAATTATTTCGTTATAATTTAGCAAAAATTGTATAATACTCAAGCTATTATGCAAATATTTATGAGCTTTTAAAGATTGTTAAGTGCGTGTATTTTGTTGCATGTATACAATAAATAAATTACAATGAATGCGTTATGGAAAGATTAAACAAATATTTAGCTTCATGTGGAGTCGCATCAAGAAGAGAATCTGAAAAGTTAATTCTAGATGGACGTGTAAAAGTAAACGGTAAAGTCGTTAAAGAACTTGGCACGCAAGTAAATGAGAATAACGATAGAGTTTCAGTTGATGGCAATTTAGTAAAACCAGTTTTAGATTATTCATATATCATGATGTATAAACCAAAGGGCTGTGTAACTACAATGAAGGACGACAAGGGAAGAAAAACTGTTTATTCATACCTTGAAGATCTAAATATTCCTCACTTAGTTCCGGTTGGTAGATTGGACTATGATACAGAGGGCTTACTTTTATTAACAAATGATGGCGAATTAGTTCATGCTTTAACACACCCATCTCATGAAGTTCCAAAAACTTATGTAGTAAAGGTAGAAGGTGAGATTCCAGAACACAAATTAGCTCAACTTAGAAAGGGCGTAGAAATAGACGGTGTTAAAACAGCAAAAGCTAAAGTAAAACTCGTAGAGTTTAAAGATAATATTTCTCGTTTTGAAATGACTATCCATGAAGGTAGAAATAGACAAATTAGAAAGATGTTTGAAGCGGTTGGCGAAGAAGTAATCTTTTTAAAGAGAATATCTGTTGGAAATGTTAGATTGGGCGGGCTTGCTCGAGGCACATACAGGTATTTAAACGACGACGAAATTGAGTATTTAAAGAAGCTATAATGAATGTCCAGCGCAGGCTGGACTATTTTGTGCATATATTCACCATTTTATACATTGTTAAATTTTTATAAATTTTTTGTTTTATTTAGTTGCGCGAAATCAATTATATAAATATAATTACTATGGTTTTTATTTCATAAGTAGAAATTAAGAAAGTTTTGGAGGTTAGATTTCATGGAAAACAAGGATCTCGTTTTAGCTATAAGTGAGATTGAAAAAGCTACTCAAAAAACAAAAGCTTACATTAATTCCATCGTAGATAAGGATAGTTTTGTAGAAACAGATGTATTTTTATCTGGCAAAAGTTTTGATGACAAAGAAGCGATTGGTGAAGGCGTAGTTACAGGGTATGCATTATTTAATGGAAATCCAGTTCAAATTTTCGCTCAAAATGCAGACGTATTAAAGGGCAGTTTGAGCAGAGCTCAAGCATTAAAGATTGAAAAGTGTATTGATAGAGCAATTACAACTCGTACACCACTTATTTCAATTATAGATAGCTGCGGAGCAAGAGTTGGAGATGGCGTTTCTATACTAGAAGGATATGCAAATATCATATCACTTGCAAGTGATTTATCTGCAGTAGCACCACACATTGCAATTGTTAAGGGTGCAGCTTTAGGTATGATGGCTTCATTTGTAGCCGCTGCAGATTTCGTATTTATGTCTAAAGATGCAGTTATGTCAGTTAACTCACCAATGTATCTAGTATCAGATGCAAAGACATTCCCAGTAGATTATAAAAAGGCGCTAGGATACAATGCGTATGCTAAGAATTCAGATATGGTAAACTTCGTTTACGAAACAGAGGCTGACTTAAAGGAAAAGGTAGATTTATTAATGAATGCTATCTATGGACCTGAAGATTCTAGCGATGATGCAAATAGAGTAGACCCAGAACTTGCTCACATTGATGCACAAAAAGCTCTAGATTCAATAATGGATCAAGGAAGCGTATTAGAATTTGCTCCTTTGTATGGAGAAGATGTTAAGTGTGCTTTTGCAAGACTAAACGGTATCGCCGTAGCAGTTTTAGCAACAAAGGGCGATTATATTTCATTTGAAGGATTAGAAAAAGCTACAGATTTTGCTCAAAAAGCAGATATGTTAGATTTACCTTTCATTACACTTGTAGATACAAAGGGCTTGTCTTCAACACTTTCTCAAGAAGTAGCTGGATATGCAAAGCGTGCATTTAAGTTAATCGACGCTATTGCAAACATTACAGCACCAAAGATTGGTGTAGCATTTAATAATGCTATAGGCTTTGGATACACAGCTTTAATGAGCAAAGGTTTAGGATTCGGATATACAATTGCTACAGAAAATGCAAAGATTTCTCCAATTGCTGAAGAAGTTGCAGTAGCAATGATGGCAGATCAACTAAAAGCACAAGATAGAAGTGATAACATCGCTAAGCTTTCTATGCAATATGCTGAAATGCAAGAAAATCCTATAAAGATTGCAAAAGAAGGATATTTAGATAATGTTGTAGAGGCTATTAACCTTCGTCCATATTTATCTTCAGCATTAATGATGTTAGAGGGAATTTAATATGAGAAGAGCAGTTAAGATTTTATCAATAGTATTCATACTAGTCTTATTGATGACTTCTTTCATGGCTTGTTCTTTAGAGTACGGCACGCCAGATAAACTAGATATGGCAAATTCATCAGTTGGGGAAAGAATCCTAATTGGTTTGCAAGTTGCTGCTTTAGGTATTGCCGTTGTATTTGTAGTTTTAGCTTTGCTAATTGGTTTTATTATTTTATTTAAATACTTGTTTAAGTGGATGGATCAATTAAAGGCAAAGACAGCTAAAAAGGCTACAAAAGTTGCAGCCCCTAAAGAAGAAATAAAGCCACAAATTGTTGGATTAGAAGGCGAAGATGAAGAAATAGCTGCAGTAATTAGTGCAGCAATCATGGCTTATTATGAGCAAAATAAACAAGTTTATACATCTAACTTGAAGTTTAGAGTTAGAAATATAAACGAAATTAAATAAGGAAATTATTAGGAGATATATAAATATGCGCAAATTTAATGTAAATGTTAATGGTAAAATGTATGCCGTTGAAGTTGAAGAAGTAGTAGATGGAAGCACAGTTGTTCCAGTTGTAACAAAGGCTGCTCCAGCTCCTCAAGCAAAGGCCCCTATTCAAGCAGCTCCAGCTGCAGGAACACAAGTAAAGGCTCCAATGCCAGGCTTAGTTAAAAAGCTTTGCTTTGCTGCTGGAACTCAAGTAAACAAGGGTGACACAATCATTATTTTGGAAGCTATGAAGATGGATACTCCAGTTGTAGCTCCAGAAAGTGGTGTAATTTCATATTCAACACAAGAAGGCGCAAATATTGATACAGGCGCAGTTATCGCAACAATAGCATAAGAAGGAGTAAAAGATGATTAGTTTTTTCTCAACTATACCATCGTTCTCATTAGCTGAGTCGCTAAAAACTTTGTGGGAATCTACAGGGTTTATGACATCACTAACACCACTATGGCAAAACCTAATCATGATGATTATTGCCGGTGTTTTGATTTATTTAGCTATAGCTAAAGAGTTCGAGCCAAACCTTTTAGTTGCTATTGGCTTTGGTATGTTCATTATAAATATCCCTGGTGCTTATCAAGCATTATATGGCACGCCTGCCATTGATCCAGAAACAGGGGCATTTATTATAGAGCATGGTTCAAAAGCAATTGTAGAGGGAACAGAAGGCCTATTCTTCTATCTATATAAGGGTGTCGAATGGGTTATTTATCCACCACTAATTTTCTTAGGAATTGGTGCAATGACAGACTTCGGTCCACTTATTGCTAACCCTAAGAGCTTAATTATGGGTGCTGCAGCGCAATTAGGTATTTTCATTACATTCCTAGTTGCTATAAACATTGGATTCACAGGAGAAGAAGCAGCTGCTATCGGTATTATCGGTGGTGCAGATGGCCCAACAGCTATCTACGTAACGACAAAACTTGCGGCGCACTTGTTGCCAGCTATTGCGGTTGCTGCTTATTCATACATGGCTTTGATAAAAGTTATCCAACCACCAATAATGAAATTATTGACAACAAAGAAGGAAAGATCAATTGTTATGGAGCAATTAAGACCAGTATCTAAGTTAGAGAAGGTTGTATTCCCAATTGCCGTAACATTAATTGTTGGCGTTATACTTCCATCAGCTTTACCACTTTTAGGTATGTTGATGCTTGGTAACTTATTCAAAGAATCTGGAGTTGTTCCAAGATTAACAAATACAGCAAAGAATGAATTAATTAACATTATTACTATCTTGCTTGGACTTTTAGTTGGTACAAAGGCTACAGCCGATGTATTCTTAAATGTTCAAACACTATTAATTCTATTAATAGGTGTTGTAGCATTCAGCTTTGGTACAGCTGGTGGTGTGTTAATTGGAAAATTAATGTGTGTAATGACAAAGGGCAAGGTAAATCCACTTATTGGTGCTGCTGGCGTTTCAGCCGTTCCAATGGCCGCTAGAATCGCTCACAACGTAGGTCAAGAGGAAAATCCAAACAACTACTTGTTAATGCACGCTATGGGGCCAAACGTAGCTGGTGTTATCGGTTCTGCAGTTGCTGCCGGTGTATTACTATCAGTATTTGGCGTTGCATAAAGGAGAAATAGAAAATGGTTAAGATTACAGAAACAATATTGCGTGATGCTCATCAATCTCAAGCTGCTACAAGAATGACAATTGATGAAATGTTACCAATTGCAGATAAATTAGATAAAATAGGGTATTTTTCATTAGAATGTTGGGGTGGTGCTACTTTTGATAGCTGCCTAAGATTCTTAAATGAAGATCCATGGGATAGACTAAGAAAGTTAAGAAAGGCTATGCCAAACACAAAATTACAAATGTTACTACGTGCTCAAAACTTATTAGGTTACAAGCACTATGCAGATGACGTTGTAGATGAATTTGTTAAAAAGGCTATTGAAAATGGTATCGATATTATTCGTATCTTCGACGCTCTAAACGATCCAAGAAACATGGAAAGAGCAATGAAGGCTACAAAGAAATATGGTGGTATCTGCGAAGCAGCTTTCTCATATACAACATCTCCTGTTCACACAACTGAATATTTCGTTAAGCTTTCTAAGCAATTAGAAGATATGGGCGCAGATATCATTTGTATTAAGGATATGGCAGGTATACTTCTTCCATATACAGCATACGAATTAGTTAAGGCTATGAAGAAAGTTCTAAAGAAAGATACACAAATCCATCTTCATACTCACCAAACAGCAGGAATAGGTAACTTAACATACCTAAAGGCTATTGAAGCTGGGGTAGATATCGTAGATACAGCATTATCTCCACTAGGAAATGGTACATCTCAACCAGCTACAGAATCATTAGTTGCAGCACTAAAAGGTACTGAATATGATACAGGTCTTGATTTAATCAAGTTAAATGAATGCGCTGAATACTTCAAGGGCGTAGCTCAAAGATTAAAAGACGATGGTTGGTTAACAGATAAATCACTAGCAACTGACGTTAAAGCTTTAATTTACCAAGTTCCAGGCGGTATGCTTTCTAACCTTGTTGGTCAATTAAAGAAGATGAACGCATTAGATAAATATGAACAAGCACTTGCTGAAGTTCCAAATGTAAGAAAGGATCTAGGTTACCCACCACTTGTAACTCCAACATCTCAAATCGTTGGTACACAAGCCGTATTTAATGTTTTGAGCGGTGAAAGATATAAGATGATTACAGCTGAAACAAAGGGCGTATTAAGGGGTGAATATGGTCAATTACCAGCAGAACCAAATCCTGAAGTTGTAAAACTTGCACTAGGGGAGAACGCTGAAAGAATTACATGTAGACCAGCAGATTTATTACAACCAGAACTTGAAAAATATAGAAAAGAAATTGAAAACTATATTGAACAAGACGAAGATGTATTATCTTATGCATTATTCCCACAAGTTGCTATGAACTTCTTTAAATATAGACAAGCAAACAAAATAAAGATTGATAGAGATTTTGGGGATACTCAAAAGGGAATTCAACCAGTTTAATTAAAATTAATTGAAGAATTTGAGCTCGCAATTTAAAAATTGTGGGCTCTTTTTTTGCATTAAATATTATGATAAAATATTATAGATAAACATTGTGAGGTGCTTTATGGGAAAAGAGTTTATAGATGATGAAGTTAAAGACGTTTTTAATGAAGAATTAGAAAAAACATCTAAAAAATGTCCAACATGTGGTGCAGAAATAGATTCTGACGCTCAATTTTGCCCTTATTGTGGCGCACAAATAGGTGAATCTGTAAAAGTGGTCGAAACAAAAGAAGAAGAGCCTCAAAAGGTCGTTTTTAAGCCAAGACCATTGAAAAAGGGTGAAGTAGTAGAAAAAAGTGCAACTCCAACAAAAGAATATAAGTATGGTGATGGATACAGTGTATCAGCACTTGCCTTAGGTGCTTTATATGGATGCTGGTTATATCCAGTAATTGCATTTATTATTTCAATGTGTGGGTTATCTACAAAGAATCCAAAAGATTTGAAGTTATTTAAAATTACAGCAGTATTGTCTATTATTTTCTTAATAATTCACATTGTGTTAATCATATTGGGAATAAAGGGAAACATTTCTATAGAATAAGGAGCTTATTATTTTAGGACTAGAACTATCCATAACTGCTATATATCTTGTAACTTTCTATGCATATATGTTTACAACGTCTTTAGGTGAGCATAAAGCAAGAGGTATTAATAAAATTTTGCTTGCATCATTTTATTTAATTTTGGCAGTTATTTTGTTCATACAAAATAGAGAGTTTAATACTTTCCATGTAATTATACTTATTGCAATACTTGGCACATATATTGGTGATATTGTTTTAATGTATCATTTTAATTTTGGTGCGTTGTTCTTTACGATAGGGAACTTATCTTTATTTGCCTATGATTTTTGTTTACTAGAATCTTTAGGCGTACACTTTAGTCAATATTGGTGGTTTATTTTAGTATATGTTGGATTAGTGGGCGGGTATTTTATCCTTGAGCATTTCTCAACACATTTTAAAATAGAGAAGAAAGATAGGCTAAAAGCATTTGCTTATTTAGCTATGGTTACACTTCATGGAAGCATAGGAACTACTATGTATTTTGTAACAGATAACAAATCCGCAATATTGCTTGGCTTTGGATCAATATTGTTTATGCTATCTGATTATGTATTGTGTTCATACAAGTATTCTTTTAATAAAGAATCGTCAGTGCATAAATTAAATACATTTTTATATTTTGCAGGTATATTATTAATTGCGTGGTCAATATACGTATTTTAGGAGGTATTAGATGAAAAAATTAGTAACATTTTTTAGTGTAGAGTATGGAAGTACTAGAAAGATTGCTAACGCATTAGCAAATAAGCTTAATGCAGATATATTTGAAATCATCCCAGCTACACCTTATACTAAAGCAGATATTAATTGGAGAAATCCATTATCTAGATGCAATAAAGAATTCTTTGGCAAAAAGGAAGTGCCAGTAGATATCAAAGTAGAGAACATGGAGGAATATGACACAATTTATGTTGGATTCCCAATTTGGTATGGTTGCGCACCACTTGTTGTTAATAGCTTTTTAAAGAGCTACAACTTAGAAGGAAAGAAGATTTATATCTTTGCTACATCAGGTGGAAGCGGAATTGGAAAAACTGCTCAAAAATTAGAACCATATGTAAAAGGTGCAACAATTGTTGATGCAAGAATGGTTCAAACAGAAAAAGATGCAGAAGATTATGCAAAGAATTAATATTTGACTTATCTAAATTTAGCCAGCGCCAAAAGGTGCTGGTTTTTTTAATACTTTGTATTATTTTGCAAGATGTCCCGAAATAAAGACACCATAATAAATTGTTGTTTACAAACTTATAAATCCATTATAAACTGAAGATGCATAGGGAGCAAAACTAAAATTGCGAGGTGATAAAAATGGAAAAGATTTTTGTAAAACAAATGAAAGTAAAAGAAGTTGAACAAGCTTATGAAGACTATGTTAACTGGTGCGATGATGTTGTTGCTTCAATAGAATTTAACGTAAATGGTTCTAGCTTTTTTCTAAGCATTTACCAAAAGGATAATATGCCAGGTTTTTATTTATCTGAAGAAGATATTTTTGATAGGCTTTTACATGTTAGACAATTCCCAGAATTGATGAAATATAGGATATTGTATTTTGCTGGATTTAAGGTAGATTGGTACGAAAACATTTATCCAGCTATTTATAGACTTATTGATACTCAATACGCAAAGCTTATTCGCTTAATTTGTTATATGGCAAGAGAGAACATCAAAGATGTTGAAGATATGATAAAGCATAATAAGAAAAAGTTCATTGATGATATTGAGATCCCAACAACAGATATTGAAGAGCAATTCTTTGAAGGCAAACTAGCGTGGTAGAGAGGTTAATTATGAAGGATAACGAAATAATGATTCCAGAATTAAATAAAGAAACAATTGAGTCCATGATATATATAATTCGCGGGCAAAAGGTAATGCTAGACTTTGAATTAGCGAAAATCTATGGGTATACGACAAAATCATTTAATCAGCAGGTTAAGAATAACATTGAAAAATTCCCAGAAAGATTCAGATTCCAAATTATAAAAGAAGAGCTGTCTGTTTTTGCGAGGTCAAAAAATTTGACCGCGCTAAATTGGGCAACTCGAAACGGTGGTAGAACAAGTTTGCCATACGCATTTACAGAGCAAGGGGTTTATATGCTGATGACTGTTTTGAAAGGTGAGTTAGCAACACGCCAAAGCATTGCTTTAATTGATGCGTTTAAAGAGATGAAAGATTATATCGTTGAAAATAAAGGATTAATGTCTTTAGATGCAGCTTTAATAAATGACAAGTTTGAATCATATGATAAACGCTTTGAAAAAATAGAGAACAAACTAGATGTTGTTATGGATAACTTTATTGATCCATCTACATATAAGCATTATTTGATTTTAAATGGTCAAAAGATAGAAGCAGATATTGCATACCAAGAGATATACTCAAAAGCAAAATATACTTTGTATATTATTGATGATTATATTAGTTTAAAGACACTACAGTTATTGAAGGCTTGCAAAAGCAATATAGATATAAAGATTTTCTCTGATAATAAGGCTAAGAATAAATTAGATAACATAATGCTTAAAGATTTTATTGATGATACCAAATTAAATATCGAAATAAGGCCAAATAATAATAAATTCCATGATAGATACATAGTTTCAGATTTCAATGCAAAAGAAGAGAAGATATATCATTGCGGTGGATCATCAAAGGATGCAGGGAATAAGATTTCTACCATTACGCAGATTTCAGAAACAAATGCATATAGACAATTGATAGAAGAATTAATAAATAATTGAGGTGCAAAAATTTCACCATAAACTATAATAATTTGCACGTTAGTATTGGTATAAATACCAAAGGTTTAATTACTTGACAAATATACTTAAATTATTATAATATTTAAGCAAGAAAGACAACTATTTGGAGTATTACTATATGAAACGAATAGATCAATTGATTGAAAATATTAAAATAAATAATGGAATGATTAGTTCGAAAGAATTAACAAAGATGGGTTTTTCACGTGGTTATTTGAAATATTTAGTGGAAAAGGGCGTATTAGAAAAGGAATCTCGTGGGATTTATGTTTTGCAAGAGTATTTCCCAGATGAGTTCCTTGTTGCTCAAAATAAATATAGTAGAGGAATCTTTTCGTTAAATACAGCTTTATTCTTGCATAATTTAACTGACAGAACGCCTGGCGCATTTAATATGACTTTTCCTGCGACATATAATTTATCAAACCCTAAAAAAGAGGGACTTTTATGTACATCTATAATACAGGAGAATTATCTACTTGGGGCAGAGAGCGTTAAGACGCCATATAGTAACGAAGTATTATGCTATAATGCAGAGCGCACTTTATGTGATATCGTTAAGGTAACGAACCATGTTGACTCGTATGTAATAGTTCAAGCTTTTAAAGAATATTTAAAGAAAAAAGATAAAAATATCTTTCTTTTATCTTCTTATGCAAAACAATTAAAAGTTGAGGATAAGGTAAATAGATATTTGGAGGTATTAATGTGCTAATAGAATTTTTAATAATTATTAAATTTTAGGCTATTCAACTTGTGCTAAATGCGCACAAGTTCAACGAGTATTCAAAGATTATAAGAAAAGTATGTGTGCAAAAAATGCACATTTAAAATAAGAATTAATATATATCGTGGTGCAAAAATTTCACCGCGATATTTTCATGGTCAAAAAAATTGACCTTGAACGCAAGAAGTATAATATTTATATTATAAAATTTTGACCGCAAAATGCTAGCAATAATGTCTATTGAGTTTAGCGAAGTCGAAAAAATCGACCGCACAAATTGCAATCTTGAAGTGCAAAAATATCACATCAAGTTTAAAAGTCATTATTTTGATGTGGAAAAAATCCACTTCAAATCATCGAGGTCAAAAAAATTGACCACGATAATAATTTAAATATAAATATTATTTATTTTGTGTTAAAATATACCCATGAATATTTTATTAGTAAACGACGATAGTGTATATGCTCCAGGTATTATAGCACTAGCTAATGCATTAAAAGATGAGCATAAAGTAACAATTATTGCTCCTGCAAAACAAATGTCAGGAACAAGCCATTCTATAACCTTTTACAGCTTTTTAAATTACGAGAAGCTAGATATTGTAGATGGAGTAGATAGTTATATAGTAAATGGAACACCTTGTGATTGCACAAAGTTTGGTATGGATGTAATTATGAAAAGGGAGTTTCCGGATTTAGTTATATCGGGAATTAACAAAGGATATAACATAGGAACAGATATTTTGTATTCAGGAACAGTTAATGCTGCAACTGAAGGTGCAGTATTTAAGATTAAATCAATTGCGGTATCTCAAAACTATGATTTAAAGTCTTTTGACTTTACTGCAAACTTTATTAAAAAGAATTTAGATAAATTAATGGATATTATTCCAAATGAAAAACATATTGCTTTATCTATAAATGTACCAACAGATGATCCTAAACTTTTAAAGGGTGCAAAGATAGCAACAGTTGGGCTTCAAAGATACAATGACTACTATGTATATGTAGAAAATAAAGGGTACCACATAATGGGAGAACCTCTAGCAGATATTGGAAATGATGAATATACAGATGTAGAGCTTATAAAAGATAATTACATTTCTATATCTTTTGTTAAACATGAATTTAACGATTATACAGCATTTGAAAAGAATAAGGACTTAAGATTCGAACTATGAATTGCTTAGTAATTGGTGGTGGAGCAGCTGGAATGTTTTGTGCAGGATTACTTGCGCAATATGGTCATAGTGTAACACTTATCGAAAAGAACGAAAAACTAGGCAAGAAGTTATATATAACAGGCAAAGGAAGATGCAATATAACAAACGATGCAGATAGAGAAACACTACTTCAAAATATTGTGTCAAATCCAAAATTTGCAATCTCAGCTTTATCCAAATTTTCACCTCAAGATACAATGGCTTTTTTCGAAGAAAAAGGTGTGCCACTAAAAGTGGAGAGAGGCAATAGAGTATTTCCAGTATCCGACAAATCTTCAGATATTATTCGTGCGCTTGAAAAATGGCTTAAAAATGCGGGCGTTAATATACTTTTGAACAAAGAGGTTAAAGGTATTAAAATTGGCGATAATGGGGCTTGTGGAGCGTTTACGAACGAGGGTGAAATACTTGCAGATAAAGTTATCGTTGCAACAGGCGGTATTTCATACCCACTAACTGGATCTACGGGCGATGGATATAAATGGGCAAAAGCACTAGGACACAATATAGTACCTCTAAGGCCAGGTCTAAATGGGCTTATTGTTCCTAATACATCAAAGCTTTCTGGATTAACGCTAAAGAACGTTAGAGCATACATATTTGATGGCGAAAAGGAATTAGATTCAGAATTTGGAGAAATGCTTTATACACATAAGGGTGTTTCGGGACCTATTATATTGTCACTTTGCTCAAAGATAAATAAATATTATGATGGTAAGGCTTTTGATAGAAAGTTAACACTTTCAATAGATTTAAAACCAGCCATTGAAATGGACGAACTAGAGCAAAGATTGATTAGGGACTTTACCTTAAAGCCAAATGTAGATATAAAGAACTTGATGCCTGAATATTTACCAAAATCTTTAATTGAAGAAGTACTTGCACAAGCAAACATTAAAGAAAATACAAAATGCAATTCTATAACTATAAAAATGAGAAATAATTTAATGCAAGCATTAAAGGGCTTGAAATACGATATTTTAGGAATAGATAAGATTGAATTTGCAATTATTACATCAGGTGGGGTAGATGTTAAGGAAGTATCCCCAAAAGATATGCAATCAAAGATTATTCCAAATTTATATTTTATTGGGGAAGTTTTAGATATAGACGCTTTAACTGGTGGCTTTAATATACAACTTGCTTTATCTACAGCGTATGCTATGGCAAGGAGTTTAAATGAAGACAAATAGTAAAGATTCCGTTAGTCATACATTTGGACCCATTTTTGATGAAAATTCAAGATATTTAATATTAGGCTCAATGCCGTCCGTAAAATCAAGGGATATGGGTTTTTATTACATGCACAAACAAAACCGTTTTTGGAAGGTTTTAAGCGCTGTGTTTAACGATGATTTTGAAGGAAATATTGAAGATAAAAAAG
Source organism: Clostridiales bacterium (assembly GCA_015055975.1). Lineage (GTDB taxonomy): Bacteria > Bacillota > Clostridia > Christensenellales > UBA3700 > UBA3700. The sequence continues at coordinate 41,207 of SVHF01000009.1, forward strand.
CAAAGCTTTTAAAACACAATATTGCGCTATATGATGTAATAGAATCATGCAAAATTATTGGATCTTCTGATGTGTCAATTAAAGATGTAGTGCCCGCAAATAAAACTATAGATGAAATTATAAAAAATTCAAAGATAGAAAAGATTATTTTAAATGGTTCAAAAGCAGCAAAGCTTTTTGATAAATTTTTTAAATACGATGGAATAGATGTTTTGTATATGCCATCGACTTCTCCTGCAAATGCTAAGATGAATTTAGAAATTTTAGTAAAATCTTGGATTAACATTAAATAATTAATTTATTGTTAAGTATATGTAATGTATAATTTAGGCTAGAGGTTATAAATAAGATGAAATGTCCAGCATGCAATAACGAATATGATGACGATTTTGAATACTGCCCATATTGTGGTGCAGATAATTTAGAAGTAGATAGAATTCGCGCCGAATATGATAAAGAAAATGAAGAAAGTATAGAAGAACAAATGATTGGTCCTAATACTAAATTCATAACATATAAAATGAGATACGGGCACTATACAGCGTTGTTTAATATGGATGATGAAGAAGAAGCAGCATATTATAACGAAATAATAAGATTACAAGATTCGAGTAGTTGGTCTACTATTTGGTCATATGTATTAGTTGCAGGATTATTCGCATCTATATTTGTGGTATTGATGTTTCATGATAACATATTGCATTTAACACTTGGTCTTATATTTTTATTTGGAGACATTGCTGGCTTTCTTGTAGTTATAAAATATGGTACATCAGATAGAGAAGTTGCCAGAAAGCAAGCTGAATATTTAATGTATAAGGTAAAAAAAGAGGGCGGAAGTATCATTGATTATAACGAACAGGATTTATCAATCGTCTATGGACTTCATGGCAAGAAATATTCCGTTACAATATTCATCAGAAGAAGCCGCTATGATTATAATTATCACTATTAAAGTTAAAAAGTATCTAAAAGATTAAAAATAGGGCAATATTTACATATTTTGAAAATTATATTAATATAATGCTTGGGGAGAGCAAAAAAATGAAAAAGATTAGCATTATTGCAATTATAGTTTTATTAGTAGTTTTAACAACAGTTTGTTTTATATCTTGTAAAAAGGATGAAACACCTGTTGAACCAACGCCGGTATTTACTGGAGTTAAAGTGTATTTCTTAAATGATTATGTAACTAATATTCAAGAAGTAACAGTAACCGATGCCGTTACAACACTTGAATATACATACGATCAGGTTAAAGATGCAGATGAAGGATTAATCACGTTATTGGATATAAGTGGCAAAGAATATTCAAAGACAAGTGGGGGTATTTATACGCAGCTAAACACCGTAATTTTAAGCAATGAGGAAGCAGCGGCTAATACCCGAATTAGAGTATTTACAAATATAGATGAAGATAAATTAGATTCAGATACGGCACAAACAATTAGAATAGAAGGGCATGTATTAACCCAAACAAATAAATTGCCAGAATTATTAAATTTGAAAGAAAGTACATATATTTTAGTTGCAAAAGTTCAAGTTTAGTGTATAATTAAAGTATGGTAATGAAAGCCATAGGGAGAAGAATTAGCCCGTCTGTGAAAACAGATGGGCAATTTTTATGTCAAAAAACATTATTTAGTGATTTCGTAATGATAGGCATATTGAACGTTGAGCCGAAGTTTAATTCTAAGGGGATATGAGTAGCGAAGTTAAGCCTCAAATATAGTAAATAAATAGTGTATAAAGTTGGCAAATTTCCCGATTTTTGCCAACTTTTATTTGTTTTATGCCAAAAATTGACACACATTTTACAAAAACGGCCCTTATTTCAATGAAATATATGAACCAAAGTGCTATAATCCTTATCGGTTATCAAAAGTCTTACGTAGTAATAAGCTAACTATATCAAATGCTTATCTACAAAAAGACGGATCTACTTAGAGGAGATGGGCATATGTCAAGTTACACTAGAAGGTTTAACTACTTAATTTTCATGGCTAGCATATTACTTGTTTTATTGTGCTTTTTAGCAACAGGAACAGTTTATGCAGATCAAGTTACAATCACAAATGAAAATGTTTATTATCAAGAAGGATTAGATGGAATTGATGGAAATGAATTTTCATTACAAGATATTAATTCCGTTATATCTCACGATGAATCACTTGTTTATATAAATGATTTATCTAACACAAGAATACTTTCTATTAATAACAAACTTGCTTTAATCGGTTCAAAAGAGGATAAGGCAAGTTTTATTTTATTAAATGGAAGTTTTGAAACAGTTATTTCATATACACAAGATGTTTTAGGAAGCATAGCTGTAGATTTAATAAGTGTAGAAGATAAATATGTATTATTAACAAATGATGAAGAAAGCTCATATATCGTAACATTTGAAGGAAACGGTGTTGAATACACATCAAGTGTTGAAAAGGTAGATGGAAAATACAATGAAATCGTAGCTGCCCAAGACGATTTTGTTTTATTAAACGAATCTTCATACAAATTAGGGGAAGATATAGTTTCATTAAATAATGCAATTGATGTAAAAATATATAATTCAAATATATATTCATTAACATATAACGAAGTAGAAGAAGAAAAAGAATTAGCTTTAAATATTTATGATCTTGAAGAAAATCTAATTCAATCTACAAAGATTGGCGATACAGATAAAGCAAAGCTTTACGTTAACGCAAATGGCGTATTTGTAAATATTGAAGGAGAAATCCTAAAAGTTGATGGAGCAAACGTAGAAAGCGTTTATACTTCAACAAATAGCTTATTTATTAAAGATAGCATTTTTGATGTAGCTTCAAGCAAAATAGATGTTTATGATTACGCTTTAGATAATATCGCAAGCGTAGAATTAAAGAACGCCTTAGATGTTCAAGATATTGTTTTATTTTATTCTAAAATATATGCGATTTCTAATAACAATTTATATTTAATATCATTAGATAATAGAGAAGTTGTATTATCTGAAAACTTAGCATATAAGGCAAATTCAGTTATAGATTATGCTGCGCTTGCTACAATTGAAAATGTAGATTTAACAATTGATTCATCAAATATAGATGTAGCAACAGCAGGGGACTACAAAGTTATATATTCATTTGAAGAAAATAATTCAACATATTATTTCTACCAAACTATTAGCATAACAAATGCATATGGAATAGATACGGATTCTTTGTATTTAAATCCAGTAGCTTTAACTGTTGAAAATGGTTATGCAACTTTAAATGGTGAAGAATATATATCTGGAACAACTATTGAAAATATTGGGGAATATACACTAAAAGTGTATGCAAATAGTGGAGTTGAGCTATATTCATATGATTTTGCTATTATTAACTTAGATATTAAAGATAATGAAACATATGCGGATAGTTTAATTTTATCTATCCCAGAAATTGATGGTCTTATTGTAAAAAATGTAGATAAAGAAGATAACGAAACAATTCTAGTTAATGGAGAAAACAATGCATTAACTAAAGAAGGCAAAAACACATTAACTGTTACATATAAAGAATCAATATATAATTTTGATTATTATATCTTTAATTTAGAAAACGAAGAAGAATTATCTGGTGGCCAATACGCATATAGTGAAGCAAGTGCGCTAACACTTAACTTTACTGAAAATACAAGTGCCATTGTTAAATTAAACAATGTTGAAATTAATCCAGCATATTCAGATTTCACATATTTTGGTACATATAATTTAGTTGTTCTAAATACAGAAAATGAAATTATTAAAACTGCTACATTTACAATCGATACAAAAGTTGTAGTTGGTTCAACTAGTGTAGTATTTACAAATGGCGTTGCTAAAATTACAGGAACAAGCAAGTCAACAACTTCAGCAAAAATAACATTTGAGCTTTTAGCAAAAGATGTAAAGCTAAATGGCAACAATGCTTATTCTGGCATGACAACATATAACGCAGGGGAAAATACATTAGTATTACAAGGTTTAAATGGATACAATGTTTCAGTTGTATTCACAATTGATCCAACAACAAACTTAATTAATGACTATACATATAAAGGAGCTGTTCTACCAGCGATTTCTGGTGGCGTTTTAAAATTAAATGATAAACCATATACAAATGGTACTTTAATTACAACAGCTGGTGATTATAAGCTAGATATATTTAGTGAAGCAAATCTAACAAAAGCTTATAAGACAATTACATTTACAGTATTACCTGAAACATTAAATGTTTCATCTCAAGATTCATTAAATAAAGACATCTTTACATCAGGTGTAATTTTGGCTTCAACAAACAACAAAATGTTTGTTGTTGAAGGAGATGAATATACATCAGATGATATAGCTACAGCATATTTATCTAACGAAGTTATATCTACAAAGGGAAGTTTTGTATTTAGATTATATTATGCAACATATAATGGATCACTTCATGCAACAAATGAATTTGGATATTCAGAAGATAACGGCACATATTATGTAGATTATTATTTTGAAGTATCTGTTGAACTTGGATTAAATATTAAAAACAATCAAGAATTTGAAGATCAAGCTACAATTTTATTTGCAGGAGCTGACAGCGCAAAATTAACATATTTTGGAACGGAAAATTCAATAAATGTTCAAAATGGATATATTTTAAAGACAATTGGTAAATACACAATTGAAGTAGAACAAGGTGAAGAAAAGATTACATCTACATTTACAGTATCTCCAAGATTAAATGTAGAAAATTCAAGAACATATTTAACTTCTGAAAATATAACAATTGTAGATGCAGGATATGGATTTAGCGTAGATGGGCTAAATGTATCATTATCCGTTGAAAATGGTAGCGATGCATCAAATATTGTAACTTATACTACATTGAGCGATATCGTTGCAAAATCGCTAGATAGTGGTACATATCAATTAATTTTAACAAGTTCATATAGTGATTATGAAAAAGTTGTTAACTTTATAGTTGTATCTCAAAATATTTTATCTCGTGGCGCTACATATGATAACGGCAAAGCTTTTGAATTTGATATGTATGGCGTTGAAGTAAATCTAATTGCTCCTCAAACGGGACTTTCTACATACCTTGAAACAAAATATGTAGAGGGTAGCGAAATCTTAACAGTTGGAAAGCATTATGTTTCATTTATATTCACAATAAATGGAGTTACAACTTCAACAGATTATGTTCTAACAAATGATTTAGTATTCCAAAGCGGCGTTACATATTACACAAAAAATGCTTCAAACGAATACGAAGAAGCAAGCGTTGTTATAGGTCAAAGTGTTGAAAAAGACACATATTATGTTGTAGCTGGAACAGATAGTGCAATTTATTTCTATGTAAGACCAGTTATAAGATATTCTCAAACAGGAGAGAACTTAACAAGAACTCTAGCAACAAGCTTTGCAACCGATGAATCAATAGTTATATCTATTACTGATGGTGAATTAAACGATTACGATAGCTTTGATATCGATTCAACAACTCAAGCATTTTCAACAAATGCTTTATATCAAGAGATTGGTAAGCACACAATTACAATTACTCTTGGAGATATTAAATATAATATTTCATTTACAATAAATACTTATTTTGTTGAAGATGGAGTAGAAATTACTCAAGCAACAACAGATACAAATAGATTAGTATTTGAAAAAGAAGCTACATTTACAACAAAAACTCCAGCAAAGATTACTTTAGATGGAGATAGTGTAGATGTATATAACGAAGAAATTAACACAATTGGTAATCATACATTAACAATTGTTGGATCTCACGGATATACTAAAAAGCTTTATATAAAAATTAAGGAAGTTGTTACATTTAATTCTGAAAAGGTTAATTCTACAACTGATGCAGTTATCACAAAGACAACATATTCTTATGATAACCAACCTGTTGCGTTACATGTATATGGGGCAGCTGAATCTATAAAGATTAATAATGTAGCTCAAAGTTTATCTGGCAAAGAATTTTCAAATAACAATACAAATGTTGGTTATTACACAATTTTAATTACAGGTGCAAACAAATATACAGCTACATATTTATTTGCAATTTTAGATGATCTAAAACTAAACGGCGAAGAACCAGTAGGTTCATATAATAAGGCTGTTACTATTTCGTGCGAAAATACTTCTTCAATGAAATTGAATATTGCAAAAGCTACAAATGAAGTTGAAACAAAAACTATAATAAGTGGCGATACAATAAATGTTGTTGGTAGCTATTCAATAACTGTAAATGGTGTAGGCTCTTATGTAAATACATACACATTTGCAATATTAAATGAAGTTTTATATAAAAATTCAGCTATTTTAGATAAAACATCTCTTCCAACAAGTTTAGTTTCTACTTCAGCCGTTGATTTGATGTTTAAAAATTCTGATGTAATATATGCTTCATCTACAAGAAATGGGGAAGTAATTACAGCTTTTGATAGATTAAATACAATTGGTCAATACAATTTTGTATTTATTGATGCAAATGGAAATGAAATAAATTATGGTGTAACTATCCAAGAAACATTATTATTCAATGGCGATGCTGCAACAAATTATACATATACTACATTAGATAAAGTAACAATTACAAATGCCAATGATTCAGTAAGCTTTGCAACAATTAAATTAAATAATGTAAATACAGAACTAGCTCAACTTGCAAATATTGCAACACTTGGTAATAACGAGTTATACATTGAAACAATTGATGGAAATGCTAAATATACAAAGACATATACATTTGTTATAAAAGAAAGTGTAATTGGATCAGAAATATTTAAGACTAAAGAATTAGCAAAAGCTAACGCCTTTGATCTTGCTAACGCTCCAAGCTATATCTTTAATAATGCAGATTTAACATACGCTGGATTATCACTAGATGGACAAAGCGCTACATATAATGCAGCTCAAATTACAAGCTTTGGGTTACATAACATTGTAGTTAAGGGTGTAAATAGCTATAAAGTTACATATTATATGTATGTAAATTTAGATACATCATTAATTAATAATAATGTGTATGCATATAATTCAAATGATTTAATTTATACTACAAATGCAATAAATGTTATCATAGATAACAATTTAAATGCTATAGATACAATTGGTATTCATAATGTTACTTTTGTTGGTCAAAGCAGCGAAAAAGAAACATATGTTATAACTGTTAAAGAAGATATATCTATAATAAGTGGAGAATATACAAGTGCAATTTCACCAAAAGTATTTGGTACATTTGAAGATGTTGAAATTGATGTAGTTAATGGCTTTATAAATGGTGAAACAGAATTAAATACAGTTGGAACATATGTATTAACAGTATTCGGTACAAATAACTATACATCAAGTTACACATATACTTTAAAAGATACTTTGATATATACATCTCAAAATACGCTAGAAGCAACTAATTTAACACCAGGAGATAGAATTGTTGATCAAAGTGCAATTTTATTAAATCATGTAAATTCTACATTGAAATATAAAAAATATGTTTTAAATGGAAAAGTTGTACCAGCTTTACCTGGAATTGAATTAATTGGTGTAAATGAATTAGTTGTAACAAATATTAATAACGAATCTGAAACATATTTATTCGCTCTTGGTTCAGATGTTTGGTATACAACAATTGGTGTTGAAAATAACCCTCTAACTACATCTTTAGATGTAAAATCAACAGGCGAGGTTATTGTAAATCAAGTATCAACAAACATTTATTACACATCATACACTCTAAATGGAGAAACAGTTCCTGTAGATAGTTTACTTCATGTAAAGATAGATACAATTGGTAACAACATTTTATCTATAACAGATATTAATGGTACTTCTAACACATATAAGATCATTATCACTGAAACTTCAGATTCAACATTTGAAATCTTCAAAAATGCAGCTGATGCAAAGACAAATGCATATAGTACATTAGATAACGTTTCAGCTTCATTTGGAAATGATTTAGGATACAGCCTAACACTTGATGGAAATGATTATACAAAGGGAAGCGCTATAAATACATTTGGTACTCATAAAATTGAAGTTGTTGGTGTTAACGATTATGTATCTACATATTATTTATATGTAAACCTAGATACAAATATTGAAAATGGAAAAGTATATAATGCAGCCGTAAATGTAAGCGCTAACGCTGAAATTTCAGCTAATTACAATGCAAATTATGTAGGTGGTAAGATTAATCAAGTTGGTATTCATGAAATTACATTTAAAGCTTCTCAATCTACAGAAACTATTACATACGAAATTTCAATATTGCCAATATCTATAGGTTCTACATTATATACATCAACAACAGATGCGATAAATAATGCTTATGATGATATAGATAATGTTAATGCAAACTTTGGTAGCGATTTAACATATACATTAAAGCTTGATGGAAAATCATATTCAAAAGGTGCAATTATAAATGTATATGGCTATCATGAAATTAAAGTATATGGATTTAATTATGTTTCAAACCCATATTATGTATTTATTAATCTAAATACAGAAATAGAAGATACATATTATGATGCAATATTGCCATCTAGCAACGCAAAATATTATGTTTTAGATAATTCATCTAATATTACAACTGCTAAGGCTATAAATAGCGTAGGAAACCATGAAATTATATTTGTTGGAAACACTGTTTCTGGAATTGATGCTCCAGCTACAACATTTGATTTCAAGATTTTAGAAACATCAGTAGGCTCTTCATTGTATAAAACAATTGCGCTTGCAACACATAAGGCAAATACATATGTATTTAGTGATGATGCTTGCGCTTCATTTGGAACTACTTTAACATACGATATTTTACTTGATGGAAGTGATTATGTAGTAGGTGCTCCTATAAAGACATTTGGTCTTCATACTATAAAGGTAGTTGGTACTAATAATTATGAATCTACATATTATTTGTATGTAAATCTATATACAACAATTGAAAATAACGCAAAATATACAAACGAAGTAGAAATTATAGCTAATGCTGAAATTAGTGCTAATTTCGATTCAGAATTTGTTGGTGGCAAATTAAATGTTCTTGGTAACCATACAATTACATTTAAAGCAAACGCTACAAATGAAGAAATAAAATACCTAATTTCAATTAATGAAGAATCTTTAGGATCAACATTATTTGATTCTAAAGCTGAAGCTTTAAATAATGCATATGAATATAGTGACAACATTAACGCTTCATTTGCTGATACTGCCATTTACACAATTAAAGTAGATGGAAATAATTATTCAAAGGGTAGCGTTATAAATACATATGGTATGCATGAAATAAAGGTTTTAGGATATAACTATGAATCAAACCCATATTATGTATTTATAAATCTATATACAACGCTAGAAAATGGTAAAGAGTATTTATGTTCAGATCCTATCTTTACAACATATAAGACAAATGCAAATGCTGAATTAGATGATAATTCTACAAGTCTTTCTCAAGTTGGTAACCATATAATTACATTTGTTGGAAATAGTGTAGATGAAACTATTTATAGTGAAAATTATCATATAACAACAAAGGAAGTATCAACAGGTTCAGAAATTTTCAAAGATAAAACTGATGCTATAAATAATGCTTATACATATTCTTTAGCACCAAGTGTAGCATTTGAAGGAGCAGATATTGAAAATATCTTACTTGATGGTAGTACATATACTCAAAATGAGGCGATTTTAGGCTATGGCGTGCATACAATTACTCTAAGTGGGGTAAATGGTTATACATCTATATATTTCGTTTGTATAAAGCTATATACAAACATAATTGATGGATATACATATAAATACAATGCAAATGCATTAAAGACATTTACTACAAACGCTTATGAATACATCTTAGATGACAATTCTACATCTTTAACAGAAATTGGTAACCACTATATAACATTTAAGGGTATTGGAAATAAAGAAGAAACATTTGTTATCACAGTTGAAGAAATTAACGATAAAATATCTGGAAGCGTATTTAAACCAACGACTATAGATATTAAGGGATTGACAGAAACTACAACGTATTCTATGGATGCAATAGATTTTGTAAATGGAGATACTTTAAATAAGCTTGGTAGATATACATTAAAAATTTTTGGTGTAAATGGATACGAATCTACATATAATTATGTACTTTCAGATGAAGTATGCTATAAAGCCTTTGGAAGTGAAGAAGATGTAGCTTTAGTTAATGGAGCAGAAATTAATTTAAATACAGCAATAACTGTATCTCAAGTTTTAGCAAAAGGACTTTCATATAAAAAGGTTGTATTTAACGGTGAAGAAATTAATGGTCTTCCAATTAATGTAGATAAAGTTGGTAAGAATGTATTAAAGCTAACAAATATAAATGATGAAGAATTAACTTACACATTTAATTTATCTACAAAGATACTATATACTGGCGATAATGAACTTCCTGCAAATACTACATTAAATATTAAAGAGCCAATTAATATTTATGAAGAAAATGCTGATTTAAGATTTGTTTCTTACACATTAAATGGCGTTACATATAATGTAACAGGTGCATTAAATGTATTAATTAATACAATTGGTTTAAATGAACTAAAACTTTTAGATCTAAATGGAAATGTATATACATATAGCATTTTATATACTGAAAGCTATGAAGGAAATACTTTGTATTTAGATGAAGATTGTGCAAGATTACATGCTTATGACTACGAAAGTTCTCCAAGCGCTACATTTAATACAAATGCAAAACTAGATGGCGTTACATATCTTGGCGAAAAGATAAAAGGATATGGTCTACATGAAATAGTAATAACTGGTATTAATGGTTATGAATCTCACTATTTTGTATTTGTAAATCTTTATACAACTATATTAAAAGGAAATACATACGTAGAAAGCATTGAAGATATATTTGCAAATGCAGATATTGAATTAGATGGCGTGGCATTTAATGGAAATTCATTAAACACAATTGGTAACCATACATTTAGATTTATATCTAAGGTATCTCAAGACGAAGCAACATTTAACGTTTGCATTAAAGAAAATGTATTAGGCATTATAAATAATGGTGTATATAGCGATGTTAAGAATGTTGAAATAAAGGGCGCATTTGAAAAGGTAATTATAAATAACGAAGAATTTAATGCAAATAATTACACATTTAATAAAGTAGGTACATATGAACTAAAGGTTCAAGGTGTAAATGGATATGAATCAGGTGTTTATACATTTGAGTTAACAAATAACATTTTATATACAAATAATGAAAGCAACGATGCGAGCCTATTAACATATGCTGAAGATGCTTCAAAAGTAACTTTAACACTTGAAAATGAAGATGTTACATATTCATATTATGAATTAAATGGCGTTGAAATTAATGCTTTAAAGGATATTACAACAATTGGTAATAACGTATTAAAAGTTAGAAACATTAATGGTGAAGAGAAAACATTTAATATCGCTATAGTTGAAGAAAGTGTAGGATCAGAAATTTTCACAAATAAAGCTGTGGCTAAGAATAACGCATATGCTATGTCTAATAACGCTTATGTAAGTTTTGGAGATAAGCTTGTATACAACGTAACTGTTGATGGAAGCGATTATGTAATTGGAACACCAATAAATATATATGGCTTACATGAAATAAAGGTATTTGGCGTTAATAATTTTGAAGTAACATATTATTTATATGTAGATTTATTTACAACTATTGAAAATGAAGATGAAAATATTTATACATATAAATTTGATATTATCTCTAACGCAGAAAGCGTATTAATTGATGGTGTTGAAAGCGACATTACTTCATTATATGAAGTTGGAAACCATGCAATTACATTTAAAGCTTTAAGTGGGGAAGAAACAACATATCCTATAACAATTAAAGAAATTGTAAATGGTTTAGATAAAACTGAATACTTAAATGAAACAATTGTTATTGAATCAGGATACGATAGATTAACACTAAATGGTGAAGAATACATTACAGGCACAAAGATTACAAGAATTGGTAATTATAGACTTGATGTATATGGAACAAATGGATACCATAACGTTTATAATTTCACAAACTACCATAAAGCCCCATTTGAGCCAAATAAGGAATATTTGGGAAGCACAGCAATAGTTGTTGAGAATGCGGACTTATTTATTGATAATGAGGCTTATACAAGCTCAACAGAATATTTTGTTACAGGAAAGCATGTTCTAACTATAAAGGGCGAAGGTGGATATATTGAAGAAATCCCATTTGTAATTATTCCAAACATAAAAGAAAGCTTGAATGTAGAAGACAATAGATACGTTGCAAGATTTAACTTGCTTGATGCAAACAATAACGAAATAAATGCTTTATCTAAAGTGGTTGTATTTATAGATAGTGTGCCATACACATTAAATGACAACTATACAATAGTTGGATACCATACATTAGATGTTATGGGTTCTAATGGATATAAATATAGCGTAGATTTCTTAATTGAAGCATATTTACCTGTTGTTGATGGTGAAACATACAATACAAAGATCACTTTAACTATGCTTGATGCAAATATGTCGCTTGATGACAAGGTATTAACAAATAAATCTGTTGTATCTAACGGAACTCACACACTTGTAATTGTTGGAGCAAATGGCTATGAACAAACAGTTACATTTACATATAAAAATCCAAACTACAAAATGGCAGAAATAATGGGAATTGCCGTAGTAACTATATCTTTAGCTGCAGGAGCAGTATTAATCATCTGGAGGGTAAGAAGAAAGAATGTTAGAAAATAATTTTGTTTATGTATCAGCTGTATTATCTATTTTTGCTGTAGCTTATGTTGTTGCAAAAGTTATCTTGATACTTCATATGAAGGATAACTACAAAGGTTCATATAAATACCATGTAGCAACTATGATTATTGGCCTTGTTTATGAATTAATAACAGTTATAACTGCAATTGCTATTATAAATAACGTTATTTTGAACATTTACTGCTACCTTTTATTTGCAGATGCAATATTTGTTCTATTTGCATATGTAATTTATTATTTGCATTATTTGATGTTTAAAAGAAGAGATGAAGCAGAAAAAGTTGAAGATAGTCAAGAAGTGCAAACTGAAGTTGAACCTGTTAAAGCAGATAATACAAAAGCAATAGTAGAGTAATTTATTAATATACCAATATTTAAGGCTGGCAGTGAGTAAAATCATTGCCAGCAACATAATAGACGATTTTTAAAACAAATACAACAATTCAATAACTTTAATTGTAAATACATTGCGAATTAGAAATAATAAGTAATACTACATACTTAAGGGCGAAAATAATCCCATTAGTTAATTTCTTATTTCTAAACTGTTAGCCCAAAGGGATAATATTTATTAGATTAAACTTATATTATGGAAGAAATATCCGGGGCGGTATAGGATATTATATACGCAACTATTAATTATTATATATTGTAAATTATTATGTTTTTGTTATGATTTTATTAAAAATAGTGAGTCTTGTATTCTTTTTGTATTAATATTTAAATAATTGTAACAGATATTATTTGAACTATAGATGTGTTATCTAACAATTAATATATATTATTTGCTATTATTTGTTTGCATTTAAACTGCAAATTTGCTATCATATCGATATCTTGATCAAAACCATATTTCTGGTTTACGTTAAACATATCGTGTTAAAAAAAACATATAAATACGAATTGCATAACCAAAAAAATGTTTATATAATTAAAAAAGAGGTGATTAAATGTTATTGTCTTTTAAAATGAAGAATGTATACTCTTTTAAAGAAGAAAGTGGGATTGTAATGTATGCTCCATCTAATCAAGTAAAAAATCGATATGAAGATAATTATACTAGCATATGTGGGTATGACATTCTTAAAACGGCAATCATAGTTGGCGAAAATGCTGGCGGTAAGAGTAATTTTATAAAAGGGATAAAGTATTTCCAAAGCTTCTTCGAAAAGAATCAAAGAATCCGTACCAATCTAATGAGTATTTTTAGAGTTAATTTGTTAAAAGATGTTAAATCATTAGTTGATGCGAAAGGAAGGCAGCAATTCGAAATCTTAATTGCTTCAGAAGAAAAAAATATTGTATACAAGTATGCACTAACACTTGGAGTTAATGGAATCGAACATGAAGAGCTAAGTACACAAACTCAAAAGAATAAAGAATTTAAGATTATTTTTTCAGTGGATACCGTATTTAGAGCGAAAAATGTGCCTGAGAATGATACAACGCCAGTTGCTGAGGTAAAAGTATATGTTCCTTCACTTGAAAAAAGCAATTATGATAGATTGACGGAATCTGTTGGTGCAAATGAAAGAACCGGTTTGTGGGTTAACACTTTTGCGTTATTATCGATTCCAAATACTGCAGATTTTATTGATGAAGTTAAAAAGATTTATATTAATAATAACGATTTGGATCTTCCTTTAAATCTTTATTGCCAAGTGTATGATGAAAAATTGGTTAAGAATAATATCCCAATTTTAAAAACACAAGAGTATTTAGAAATATTTAGATTAATAGATTCTAGCATATGTAAGATAATGATTGATGAAGAAAGACCATTATCGAGTACGATTATTGTAAGAAAATATGGAAGTGAAGAATCAAACAGAGAAATTCTTTTAGAATCTTCTGGAGTTAAACAATATTTTGTTTTTGCTTTAATTCTATATAAGGTAATTTATGAAAATATGGTTACATTCGCAGATGAAATGGATTCAATGTTCAATCCAGTGTTAACTGCTAAAGTTGTGAATTATCTACATGTAATGGGAAAGTATGGGCAATTGGTTTTTACTACACATAATGTTTTTAATATGAGTTTTAAATTGTTTATGAAGGAACAAATGTATATTACATCAAAGAATAAAAAGACTTTGGAATCAAGTTTGTATTCTGTGTCAAAGTTCAAAGACCTTCGTTATGACTCAAACGAGAAAATTTATGAGTATTATATGATGGGATTGTTAGGCGGAGCTGGTGGAGACAATGAGTTTTTATATACCGAAGAATAATGTTGCGTTGATATGTGAGGGAGACACAGAATATAATTATTTTAACGGATTTAAGCGTAAATGTAATTCGGTGTTGAATGTAGTCTGTGTTCAAGCTGGAGGTGGCGATTATACAAATGTTTTATACAAATTAAAAACTACATCACCAATTGGTATAGTTGCGCGATTTGCAATAATAGATTTTGATAGGTATATTAAAATATCTGGTGAGCAGAAGAATTTTGATAATTTAATTGATTATTGTAATAATGAGAATAAGAAAGGTAATCCTACGTTTTTAATAGTCACTAATCCGGATTTCGATTATTTTGTTTTAGAACATAAAACAACGTTTAATGGGAAAAATAAAGAGCAATATATTAAACTCAAATGTAATTATAAGAATTTAGATGATTTTAAGAGCGATGAGCAAATTTTTGAAAAGTTTAATAAAAACGGGAATGAATATAAAAATGCAATAAGCAAACAGAACCCAAGATTCCCTGTTTCTAATGATATTGCATTTGATAGCAGAAAGTATAAAGCATTAAAAGCGCATGTGAACTTTAATAAAGATAATATTTGTATAAGAACTTCTAATATAAAAGAATTGTTTGATAATATTTAATATAGTTTTTTTGAGGATATTATTAGTCAAAATAGTATATATTGTTGTATTATTGGCATTCATTTTATAATTCAAGCGCAGGAATAATATATGATAGGTAAATTGAAAAAACAAATGTAGATAATGTTAACGACATTATTGATCAATTTCAATCTTTTCTGATGAAGAGAAATTACATCTATTATTTATTTCGTTAATAATTCATGACCAGCAAAATTATTTATCACATCTTTAGCTCAATATATTATTAAACATGATAAAAAACTGGAGAGATTATATACAAAGACTGAAATGATAGAAAATCAAAGAAAAATTGCAAATTTCAAAAAGTATCATAATTATTTAGCGAAAAGTAAGAACTATCTTAAATATGAGAACATTTTATAATTTGGGCGATAGAGATGCGAAATGATATTAAAGAAGTTTTGTTAGACGATAATATTATAAATGATTTTAGGGATGCGATTAAGTCTTCATATCAAGATAAGCACACTTCCTATTACACTTTAGGAATTTAGTAGGTTAATAGGGTGACGCCGTAAGAGTTTGTGTTTTAGATTTTGATCGTAGAGTTTCTCGTTTTGAGACAAGCACTATTTATATGTGATATCATTTAAACGAGGTGTAAAATGAAAGCAACAAGAGATCCGCAAAGAGATTTTAAAAGGATACTAAACTGTTTTGAATGCTGCGAAAATGGGATCTCGTACGAGCCTGCCGATTCTGCTTATATAAAATATGTGCTAAGATTATTTCCAAATTTGAAGCCTACAAACAATAGGCCTGATGCTTATTCAATTACAGATAATACTTTATTGCTTTTAGAGCATTTTCAATTTGATAATGGTAGTATTTCTCGAAAGGGAAGCAAGCAAATAACTGATCAGATTGCAATAGATAAAAAAATAAATAAAGAATTGCTCTCAGGTAAAGATTTAGTTATGGTAAATCAACAAACAATTCGAAGCGGTAAATTATACATTGATAATTATATGAAACAATATAATGAACATATTGCCAATGTTGATGCTTATAAATTGGAAATGCAAATAGAACTTAAACAGCAATTTGATAATATATTAGTGGGCTTTGTTGTTGAAGATGTGAGTCCATTAGGCAGTTCCTATTTTGATGGAAAATGGAAGGGAGTTGATTTAACTTATACTACAGAGTTTCTAGATGCTTTCGAAGAATCGTCATTAGATTTTGTGTTTGCGTTTATGACTGATGCCGGCGACAACAATATTGCATCATTTATCTCGAAGCAATCTGTGTTACAACATAGAGCAAAGTCTATAAAAATATCTAGTGTCAATAAATTCGTTTTTAATAACTGTATTCATACAGGATTTACAATACGATTCTAATACGATAAATTTCAATTTATC